>VGSH01000165.1 GCA_016875025.1 Deltaproteobacteria bacterium | reverse complement strand
TTGATGAGTCTCGTGGAAGTCGGCCATCTGGGACGCAAAACCGGACGCGGGTTTTATGAGTACGACCGGGACGGAAAAATTAAAGCCTGATACGCAGCCTTCACAAACAGGGGAAAAATCGCTATGCGCGCCGATACAACGGGCCTCACACGCAGCTGCACTCTCGCGATCGCCATGTGTCTGATGTGGGCCGGCCTGCTGATTGCGCCGGTATCAAGCGTGCTCGCTGAGACGGTTGTCTGCGATGCGGCGACACTCTCCGTCAATGCCTCGGACATGAAAGCCGAGGACCTGATCAGGGCCCTTGGCACGTCGTGCAGTATTCGGATGGTGCTTCGCGGAGAGCTCTTCACTGATGACGTCTTCAGCCTTCAGTTTGAGAACATGCCCGTTCGCGCCGGGCTGGACAGGGTTTTGCGCACGCTGAAAATATCCAACTACATGTTGAATTTTGCAGGGACCGGGACGCAGAGACGGGTGGTTGAAATACTGCTGGTCGGCAAGGGCGGCGGCGAGCGCGAGCTGACCCCGGCCGCACCTTTGGCTGTCCCGGAAATCCGGCCCGAAGCAGCGCAGCTGTCACCGGCGCAGCCTCAAACCGAACCTGCGCCGGAGGAGGCTGCGGGAAAAACCGAGCAGGAACAGGAAGAGGAAGACGAGCTGCAGGAAAAATTCATGGATCTGCTGGAGGAAATTCTTGACGAGCATTTTGACAACGAAGACGATATCGATCCGGAACTGGTTTTGCAGGAATACAAACAGCGGCTTCCCGAGGACATGCGGTACAATATTCCGGAGGAAGTTTTTGAAGAGCTGGAACTGCTTTCAGAGGATTGAGCCGGTGCGGTCCATTGCCGTCGGGCAAGCGATTACGCCCCGGCGCATGGACGCCTGCCCTGCTACTTCAACCGCGGATTGCCGCCATTAACCCACCAGTCGCTTTTATCCTCAAACCACCAGTGTGCCCAGTCGGTTTTAAGAACCTGCTCGGCAAGCGTCCGACCCGTTTGGGTTTTCAACCGCTTGAGCGCAAAATCAATCCACTCCGGCGCGTATTTATTGCCCAGATCCTGCTGCTCCTTGAGCAGCAGGATCAAATCAAGCTGGTCGGCATCGTTTGCCAGGGCTGCCTCTCTTGTCTCGCCGCCGTTAAATTCCGCCACCGTGGCCCTGATATCCTCACCAAAGGGCAGGTCGCGGGTCATATGCTCCACGGCAAGCTCCTCATCCGCGCTCAGGTATTTTTTGTTCATGTAGTTCAGGTCGCCGGTGCGGGCCTCATGCAGATCATGCAGCAGGCACAGCTTGATAAGGCGCGCCTCATCAACATCGGGCTCAAGGCGTGCCAGCACGTAGGCAATGCAGGTAACCCGGAAGGCATGCTCGGCTACCGACTCCCGGCCGCTGCCCAGAAACTGCAATCCTGAGCGGGGCGTGCGCTTCAGCATACCGACTTCAAATAAAAAACTGGCTGTTGACTGCATATACACTCCTTAAAGCCTTTTTCCCGCAGCCTTTTTCAAAAAGGCGCACTGACCCGTTTGTGGTGAGCCTGTCGAACCATGAACGGGTTTACCTGCGATACGTTGTCCGTTCGGCCCTTCGACAGGCTCAGGGCGAACGGGCCCGCTACTGCATTAAAAATGCTTCGATAAAATCGTCAAGATCGCCGTCAAGCACGGCATCAACATTTCCTGTTTCGAATCCGGTCCTGTGATCTTTGGCAAGCCGGTAGGGCTGCAGCACATAGGAGCGGATCTGATTACCCCAGGCGATCTGTTTTTTGGTTGCATTGATGCTTTCGATTTCTTTTTCGCGTGCCTGCAGCTCCATTTCATACAGACGGGCTTTCAAAAGCTTCATCGCCATGGCCCGGTTCATGTGCTGTGAGCGCTCATTCTGACACTGCACCACTATCCCGCTCGGAATATGGGTAATGCGCACGGCTGAATCGGTTTTGTTGACATGCTGCCCGCCGGCGCCGCTGGCGCGGTAGGTATCGACACGGAGGTCCTTGTCCTCAATGGTAATTTCGATGATGTCCTCAATGTCAGGGTAGACAAATACCGAGGCAAACGAGGTATGGCGCCGTGCCCCGGCATCAAACGGAGAAATGCGCACCAGCCGGTGAATGCCCACCTCGGCCTTAAGATAGCCGAAGGCGTACTCACCGTTCACCGTGAACGTGGCGCTTTTGATACCAGCCTCTTCACCTTCAAGCTCATCGATGACCGCGGCTGAAAAGCCGCGCTTTTCAGCCCAGCGCAGATACATGCGCAGCAGCATGCTGGCCCAGTCCTGGGCCTCGGTTCCGCCCGCGCCGGCATTAATGCTGACAATGGCATTGTTGCTGTCATTTTCCCCGCCGAGCATTTTCTGGAATTCAAGGGCCTTTACTTTTTTTGTCAGCCCTTCAATCGTGCGCTCAAGCTCCTCCTCAACAGCCTGATCGGCGCCGCTTTCCTCTGCAAGCTCCAGCAGCACGTGGCAGTCTTCAACATCCCTGTTGAGTGCAGACCACTGCTTCACAAGCCCCTCTAGCGCCTTATGCTCGCGGGTTACGGTCTGAGCCTGGCGGGGATCCTTCCAAAAATCCGGCGCAGCAAGCATGTGTTCAAGCTCCTGCAGGCGCTTGTGCCGTTCAGCCAGGTCAAAGATAACCCCGAATGGATTCGATTCTTTTTTCCAAAGACTTGATCTGCTCTTCCCACTGGCCCATGACATATCTCCATGCTGCGTAAGGTTGATGAAAAATTGCTATTGTAGCAGGTGCGGCACGATCCGTAAAGCATCTCCTGTCGTCTGCAGGCATTATGCCGCGTCCCGAAACACCTCGTTTCCGGCAGACGGGCCTTGTATATTTTGCACGATACCTGTATCATTCGGCCTTGATAATCGCAATGCCAAAGGACAGCCTTCATGCAGAAAAAACATGCTCCTTTCGTTCCGGTCCCCGACCGGGATGATCCCCCGCTGCCGCCGCCGAACAAAAAGGCCCGGGCACTGCACGCTGAAATTATCATGAAACTTAAAGCCCTGCTTTCCGGATGCGCCGCTTCGCCGCTTGATCCGTTATTTAAGGACGGGTATGCCGAGGTTCTGAAACTTTTCGCTGCCTATCAGCGGGAAATCATCGCTGCCGCTCCTTACCGTGTTACCTGCGGGAAAAACTGTTCGCTGTGCTGCTTTCACTGGGTGGCCGATGTATATTCGTTCGAAGCGGCTATCATTGCTGACCATATTAAAAACCGCAGGCCGGAAAAAATCCCTGCCCTGTGCGCCGCATTGCGCGAAGATGCACGCCTGCTGCAAACGCTCGATGATATGCTCGATGAACAGGTGCTCAAAGACGCAAGCCCGAAAACCCTTCAGGAGCTCGACCGCGATGATCTGCTGCTGGAGGGGTTTTACCAGCTGCGGCGCGCCTGTGTTCTGCTGGACGAGCGCGGCGCGTGCAGTATCTACCGGGTGCGGCCCATGAGCTGCCGTTCGTACGTCAGTTTTTCCGACCCGCTGCTGTGTGATCCCGACACGATTTATTACCACGAGGTGATGACCTGCCTGTGCACCCTTGAGTCTGAAGCCGACGAACTGCTCGAAAAACTGCACGCGCGCTACGACCGATGCGAGGGCGACACCAGCCTGCGAACACTGCTGCCATATTATCTCGACGGATTCCGGGACTGTATTCTCAAGCGTGTTATTTAGCGCGACGGCGCAGGGCCCGGACTATGCTGCGGGCAAACGCGCTCAGGGAGTCATCCCGGGCGCCCATCACGGCGATCGCGTCACCGGAGCGGGCATGCGAGATGATGCCGTGCACTGCCGCGGCACGATCCACGGCCGTTAGACAGCGCGGCCCGCTAACCCTGTGCAGCAGGTCAGCGGTTGAGATACTGCGGTCGGCCGTTCCGCCGGCGTCAAAAATCGGCAGGCCTGCCAGAATATCGCGTGTGCGCATTTCTTCGCTGAATGCCCGGGCAAGCTCATCAAGCATAAAACGCGTGGGGCCGAACCCGTGCGGCTGAAACACGATCAGCATACGCTTTGACAGAGGCCTGATCGCGCGCAGCGAAGCGCGCAGCTTATCGGGGTTGTGAGCGAAATCATCCCAGACAGTAATTGAGTCAACCATTCCGACACAGCTCAGGCGGCGCTGTATTCCCTTGAAACGCTGCAGCCCGAGCTGTCGGGCCTTGACCGGAACACCCAGCCCTGCGCACAGTGCTATTGCGGCCAGGGCATTGGCAACATTGTGCCGGCCGGGCTGCCTGATGGCATAAAGGGCGCCATCTACCGTAAAGCACATGCCCTGTGCCGCAGGCCTGATTTCAACACCACGGTAGTCGGCCGCATGGTCGATGCCGAACGTTAGTGCCCCGGGCGCAGACAGGCGTGCACTCTCAGGGCAGTCGGCATTGAGAACCACAGGACCGCGGGTTTGTTCAATGAACCGCTGAAACAGCTCCCGCAATTCGCTTAAGGGTTTATGGTCTTTTGAAATATTGGTAATAAGGCCGGCAGCCGGGAAAAACCTGCTGATGCTGCCGTCGCTTTCATCCAGTTCAGCCAGGCACTCAGGCCCTTCGCCGGGGCGCGCATTGCCGAGCATGGTTGCGGAAATATATTGATTAATATTGCCGCCGTTTATTACCGTTGCCTGCCTGCGGTCGGCATCAAGAATTGATGCGACCATACCGCAGACCGTGCTTTTCCCGCTGGTGCCCGCTATCCCGATGCCTTCAGCCGGATTAAACAGGTCAGCCAGCAGCTGGGAGCGATGTATAACCGGTATGGTATAGTGATGCGCTTGAGACCGCTCCGGGCTTGAAGGCTCAATTGCACTGGAAACAACCAGAAAATCAACATCCGCTGAAACGGAAGCGCCTTTCTGCGGCAGAAGCACAATTCCCTGTTTCGCCAGTTTTTTGAACACAGACCGGTTGCCGCCCCTGTCATGGGTTCGGTCAGACCCGCTGACCCGGTGCCCCCGGGCGCGCAGAATCTGGGCAAGAGCGCTCATACCGCTGCCGCCGATCCCGGAAAAATAATACTTTTTCGGATACATGGTTGGATCTTTTCCCATCAAAAAACAGGGTTCATATGGCTTATACTTCCCTGCTGTTGTGCCCCTGCCGGTAAAGTGTCCGTATGACAAAAAACCTCTCAACAGTCGGGCTTCCGGTTCCGATGGTTGTATCATATCGGCGCGCGCAAGCCAACGAATCTGTTGCAACCCGTCCGGTGTCAATCCCATAACAGCACGCAGCACAGACTGCGAACGCGGGTCAACATAATGAACAACATCGCTTCACAAAAACCCCTCAGCGCACTGGTTGTGGATAACGATAAACTGTCCGCAAGGGTACTTTCCAGCATTCTTTCACAAAAAAACTATGAAATTACCTTTGCATACGGCGGCCTTGAGGCGCTGCGGATTCTGGCCGACACAACCTTCGACCTTGTTTTTCTCGACCTTATCATGC
>VGSH01000164.1 GCA_016875025.1 Deltaproteobacteria bacterium | reverse complement strand
CCAGGAGCGCTGGAAGGTCGATACCAACGATATCATCGCCTGGCAGTTCGGCGGCAAGGGCACTGAGCTTGTGCCGGGCATCGGCGTCGCGCTGGCGCTTCCGGTTGTGCTGTATATAACCTACATCGCCGTGCGCCTTCTGCGCACGCCGCCGGATGCACAATCCCGGGCAACCACGACCGTGCAGACCAAGCGCTGGCGGATATGGTGCCAGAGCATCATGTTCGGCTGGTATCTCGTGCTGTTTGCAACCGGCATGACGGCCCGGCCGGTGGAAAACCCCGAGCTCTTTTTTTGGTTTCTGGCCATGCTGTTCGGCTCGCTCGTATTCCCCTTCTTTATCGGCCGCTGGTTTTGCGGCTGGATGTGTCCGGTGGGAACGCTGCAGGACTCAATCATGCGGTTCTATAATTTCAAAGGCATCAAAATTACCGACAAATTCAAGGCGCAGATCAACCGTATCTACGTCCCGGTTACCATGGTCGTGATGATCATCGTGATCTATACCTTCGAGCGGGTGTTTCAGCTGGCCTCCTCGGCCGAGATGATGCGCGACCCGGACTGGACCACCCTGTGGAAGCCCATGGTATGGACAAAGGTTTTGACCAACGGCATGTTCCTGGGCTCGCTGCTGTTCGCCTACCGTATCTACTGCCGCTATTTCTGCTGGTATATCGGCTACCGGGTTGTCCTGGGCCAGCCCGCGCTGTACCGCGTTCCCTTCCGGACGGAGCGCTGCCGCATCTGTCCGGAGTGCGAGCCACAGAAGCGCTGCGTGATGGGCTTTGAGTTTCAGTCAGTGCCTGAGGGGGAGGCTGAGCTCTCGATACGCTCTGTCGGTGAGGTCCCGGTCAACTGCAACCTGTGCTATGAATGCCGCGACACCTGCCCGCACGGGGTGTTTAAAAAGAACATCAAGCGCATCAATGTTATTCCCGAACGATGCATCGGCTGCCGCTTGTGCGAGCTTGCCTGCTCGGGCGGCCGGCTCGGCTTTTTTGACACCACGCGCTCCAATATACAGATCGAGATGGAAGGCACGCCGGAGATACCCGTGCCGAAGCTGAAAGACACCTGCGATGCCTGCGCAGGGGATCCCCGCTGCCTCAAAGTGTGCCCGGCCCGTGTCATCATCTGGGACAAGGATGGCGCCAGAAAAGGGCTGGAACCGAAGCGGCCCGGCGCGATACGAAGGCTGTTCACGAAGCTGAACCCGTTTTCGAAAACGCCGCCGCCGTGCCCGACCCCGTGCGGGGCCTATCCCGCGGGATGCCCGAACTGCGACATACATCCGGGCCGCAAGGCCGCAGAGACACAAGGAGAAGCAGCATGAGCCGCGCAAAACTGTACAAGGGCTATACTCACAGGCTGCTGAGGGTAAACCTGACCAGCAAAACCATTCGCGTTGAAGATGTTCCCAACGCCCAGCTGCTGAAATACATCGGGGGCGTGGGTCTTGCCGCGCGCATGCTCTATGATGAGCTCGAGCCGGGCATTGATCCGCTGTCGCACCGCAACAAGGTCATTTTCATGACGGGCCCGCTTGCCGGAACCATTGCGCCCACGGGCAGCCGTATCGGCGTGTATACAAAATCGCCCCTGACCGGAGGGTTTTTTCACTCATCGGCGGGCGGCAGCTTCGCGGCCGAGCTCAAATTCGCGGGCTACGACGGCGTCGTGATCGAGGGCGCGAGCGATAAGCCGGTGTATCTGTTTATCAGCACTACGGGCGTTAAACTGCGCAGCGCCGCGCACCTGTGGGGCGAGATGACCTACCGCGCCCATGAACTGCTCAAGGCCGACATCGGGGATGAAGCAGCGCAGATCGCGGTGATCGGGCCGGCCGGCGAGCGTATGGTGCGCTTTGCCTCGGTGATCGCCGGAGGCAGGGCACTCGGCCGGGGCGGCATCGGCGCTGTGCTGGGATCGAAAAGATTCAAGGGCATTGCCGTGCGCGGCACCGGAAGCCTTGCGGTCGACGACATGGATGCGACCCTGAAAACCACGCAGCATCTGATCAACCTCATGCGCAGCAATCCGACAACCGGGCAGAGCCTGGTCCACTTCGGAACGCCCGTGCTGGTGAACGCCAACAACAATCTCGGCGTATTCGGCAGCCGCAACTGGCAGCGCGAAACCTTTGAAGGCGCGCCGGGCCTGTCCGCCGAGACCATGCGCGAGAAAATTTTCGTGCGGCACAAGTCCTGTTTTGCCTGCCCGATCGGCTGCAGCAAATACACGATTATTGCCGACGGCCCGTACAAGGGCTCTGAGGTCGAGGGCCCCGAGTATGAAAACATTTTCGCCCTGGGCGCCATGCTTGAAAACGATTCGATTGAAATCGTGGCAGCGGCCGAGCGCCTCTGCGATGACCTGGGCATGGATGCCGTGGAAACCGGCGTGTCCATCGCCTTCAGCATGGAGGCCCGCGAGAAGGGCCTGCTGACGGAAAGGGACACCGGGGGGCTTGATCTGGAGTTCGGCAACAAAGCGGTCATCATGCCCATGGTGCGCGCAATCGGCCTGCGTGACGGTATCGGCGATCTGCTTGCCGAAGGCGTCAAGCGGGCGGCTGAAAAAATCGGCTCCGGTGCCGTTGAGTTCGCCATGCAGAACAAGGGCCTGAGCTTTCCCGGCCATTCGGCGCGCGGCCTGCCGGGCTTTGCGCTCGGCTACGCAACGGGTCCGCGAGGGGCATCGCATCATGACGCGCGCCCGACCGCGGAGCGCTCAGGGATCGTGCCCCGGGAAACGCTTGAGGGCAAGCCGCAGTATGTCATCAATGTCAATCATCTCAATATCCTCACCGATTCGATGATCCTGTGCCATCTGGCCGAGGCGATCTGGGGACCGACGGAAATCAAACAGCCGTGCATCGATATTTTCAATGCTGTTACCGGCATGGACCTCACGCTCGAACAGGCCACAACAACAGCCGAACGCATCTGGAACGTGATCCGCGCGTTTGCCGTGCGCGAAGGACTGCGCCGGGCCGATGATACGCTGCCGCGCCGCTTTCTCTCGGAACCCATACCAGAGGGGCCTTCCAAGGGCATGGTCATGAGCGCGGATGTGCTTGAAAAGCTCAAGGATGAATACTACAGCCTGCGGGGCTGGGATACGGGCACAGGCATCCCGCTGCCGGAGCGGCTGTACGCGCTCGACCTGCCGGACATTGCCGAAGACATGCGCGCGATACTGTCCCGCGGAAAGGGGGTCTGACATGAAAAAACTCTGGCTTACCATAGGCGCCCTGATCGTGCTGATAGCCGTCAGCGCCGCGTTTTCCACCAAACAGGACGACATGCAGTACCGGCGTTTCCTTCTGCAGGATACAACCGTGCAAGGCAGGCCCGGCGTGCTGGTCGTTGCGCTCGGCCAGCCCGAGCACTATGATTTTGAATTTTTCGATCGCTATATGACGCAGATATTCAATGCCGCATTCCCGCCGATCGCGAAGCCGATCATCATGGCCGACAGCGGCACGGTGCTGCTTGACCCCGACAACCCCCTGGCCACCGAGGAGTTCGGACCGAAACGGCTGATCGACTGCTTCGGCAATGATAAAAACGAAGAGGGTAAGGAGTATGTCGAGCTGGACTATGAGTGGGTTCCTCCCCGTAAGGAAGACTCTCCGGGCCACTTTCTGTGGCGGGAGCATAAAAACGGCTATATCGATATCGTTGAGAAGGTCTCCATAAAAATCCTGCAAACATACTACGGGATTCTGCCGGGCAATGAGGTCCCCTATATGCGTCAGCATAAGGCAATTTTCCGGGACCTTGAGCAGATGCTGGCCGAAGAGTTTCCCGGCGTTCCCATGCGCTGGGCCCTGTCCATGTACCCGGAAACGATCGAAGAGGCCGTTGACGAACTCGTGCATGAAGGCGTTGACACCATCGTGGTTATTGACCTGTTCCATGTGTACTCAGCCCTGGAGGAATTCAATTCGCTTTTCAAGGAGATAAAGGATGCGGTTGCAGAGCGGGCCAAAGTCGTGTTTGCGCCGTTCCCGGCCGCATATGCATCATATCGCACGGCATACGTCAAAATGGCCGAGGATGAAATCCTGCACCTCCCGAAAAAGGACAAAAAGCTTATCATCCTCACGCGCCACGGATTTCCGGAGATCCCCGGCGATCCGTATCCCGAGCTTGCCGTCGTGTACTATCACAACCTGCAGGAGGAAATAAAGGCGGCGGTCGCCGGCACGAATACGCATGTCATTCAAGCCGATACCGATTTCGCCGGCGATGATATGGATCCCGGCCACAAGCGGCTTGCAACGTTCGAAGCCCTTGAAATGGCTCTCGAGGACGAATACGACCATGTCGTTTTTATACTGATCGATTTTCTGAGCGAAAATACGGACACGATCTTCGCGCATCCCTTCGAGTCCCTTGAGCCCCTGCATTTTAAATATGAAGGCCAAGTGCCGTATCCCGACTTCGATAAGCCGTTCAGGCTTGAGCTCAAAAAAGGACCGACACGGATCGTCAGCGCGGGCTGCGCCGTCGGCGAGCGCTACCGTCCGCATATATCGCGCGGGATTTTTGACGCGCTGGCAACCGTGCTGCGCGGCGAGGAGTGGCCGCAGCTGCTGCTCGAACTTGAAGAAAAAAAGAAAGGGATGTTCTAGAGCATCGTCCTCTTTATTGTAACATTTCCCGTTCGTGGTGAGCGTGTCGAACCATGAACGGGTCTGCATGCGGTGCGTGTACCTTTCGTCCCTTCGACAGGCTCAGGGCGAACGGTACAGCAGGTAGAAAAATGCTCTGCTATGTACCTGCAATGGTCTGATGGATGAGAATAGAACCGAAAGGAGAAACGCTATGCTGAACAAAACACTGATCATAAAACTCGCCCCGGTTTTATTTGCTGTGCTGCTTATCGGCTGCGCCGGAGCCGACGCTCAGATTCAAAAGGCCCCTGCCGGCATCGGCGCGGATGCCGCGAACGCACAGGCCGCTGACGCCGCAATAAAGCCGCTGGTGGCGTACTATTCCCGAACGGGCAATTCCCGCAAGGTGGCTTCAGCTCTGGCCAAGCACCTCGGGGCTGAAGTTGCAGAGATACAGTCGGAGAAGGACAGGGGAATTTTCACCATTATGGGCGAGCAGTGGTTTTGGGGCGATGACCGGCAGAAACCGTTTGAGAAAAACCTGCAGGACTACAGCCCCATCATTGTCGTTGCGCCCGTCTATTTCATGCAATTGAGCGCGCCGGGACGGTTTTTTATCGAGGAAGTCATCCCTGATGGGTCGCAGGTGTATGTTTTTACCACCTCCGGCGGTCCCCTGGCGGGCTTTTCGCGCAAAGGTATCGAAGAGCTCGTGACGGAAAGCGGCCTTATTGCAAAAGGCGTGCACGGATTCCAGGCCGGCAAAACGCAGGAAGAAGTTGACAGCCTGGTGTGCGAATTCCTTAAAAAACATCAGATCACCGGCGCCCCGGGGGAATGCGCCCCTGCTGCAGAGCAGGAGCCTGCCGGCGACACGAAG
>VGSH01000163.1 GCA_016875025.1 Deltaproteobacteria bacterium | reverse complement strand
CGGCGGCGAGGTGCGCTGGGACCCGGGCGAGGCGGGCCGCTCCGGAATCTGGATTTGCCGGCAGTGCGGGCATAAACATTCGTTTACCATCACTGTGGCCGGAGCCAGCACGTTTGCCTGCGGCCGCGACGGCTGTACGCAATACGCCTTTATCGCTGCACCCGCGCGTCAGGAACACCCCATTTCATGAAAACCGTCATCGCCGCGCACGGAGTTCCGGCAACGGACTTCCCCCGGCGCACAATCGTCATGTTCATGGCGCTGGAGTCCATGCCGCGGCTTGTGATGCGTTTCGGCTTTCTGTAGCGTTTAGAAGATTCTCTCGACCACCACATTCTCTGCTGGCCTAGAACCGGTGAAAATGACCCCTGCCGGGAGGTCGTAAAGGTTCTGTCGGAGCGTATTGCAGCACAGACAGGGTATGATAGTATTTCGGGCTATCTTGAGTTCTGCGCGACCGATATCGGGATGTGCATAGAAGAGGCTGTCAGCCGTGGAGCTGGCAGGGTGGTTGTTGTCACTACCATGACCACGCGCGGGGGCGAGCATTCCGAGACCGAGATCCGGGAGATTGTCGAAGCAGCGCAGAAGCGCCATCCGGGGGTTGAGATTCTTTATGCCTGGCCGTTTGACACCGACCGCGTGGCGCGCTTCTTTGCCGATGAGATCGAGCGGTTCAGCGCGTAGTCAGGAGTTGGGATCATAGGGTCACACCGTTTCTGCAGTGATCTATTTTACCGGTTTAATATTTTTCCGATGGAGATACCACCGCTTCGCGAACGCAAAGAGGATATTCCGGTGCTGGGACGCTATTTCGGCGAGCGCTACTGCGAACGCCTGAACCGGCCGCGCCCTGCGCTGAGCACCTGCGCGATTGAGCGCCTTCTGCACTACGACTGGCCCGGCAATGTGCGCGAGTTGCAGAATTTTATTGAGCGGGTTATTATTCTTAAATCCGGCCGTACTGTCACAGCGCACGATATAGACCGACTGCTCCAGCTCGACGGGCCTGAGCCGACAGCGCAACTGCTCTTGCGATGGTTGAAAAACAGCACATTGAAAAAGTCCTGCGCCAGACACGCGGTAAAATCGCCGGCCCCCGCGGAGCGGCCAGCCTGTTGGGCATGAAGCGCGGCACGCTGCAGTACCGTATTAAAAAACTTGGAATCGGCCTGTATGCATTTCGATAAGGGTCGGCGATGCCGGCTTTTGACAGGTAACGATGAGATATACAGTGTTTGTGTTTTCCTGTCTATGGCGCTATAGTATCTAACAGGTACGAACTTCCAAACTGCAGTAGGGGGACCTGCTATGAAAACAATACTTTTGATGGTTGGTTTTTTTGTTGTATGGTATTTGCTTCAGGCCTATATTCTGCCGAGATTCGGGGTGAAAACCTGACTGGTGCCGATGAACCGCCAGGAGGCGGTCGAAGCTGAAAAGAAAGACACCGGTACGCCCGAAGCTTAAAAACAGCAGCGGTTTCAACCTGTCAGGCGTTGTTGTGTCTTTTGCCCGATAAAGTAACGTACCCGGCTTTTTGAACCCGGTATGGGAATTTTTTTGCACATATGAACAACGGCAGCCTTACCCAGACGATTTCACTCGATGCTGCAAGCGCCTGTGCACGTGCCGAGCTTCCCTGCGCGCTTGTCGTGTTCGGGGGTTCCGGCGACCTGACAGCGCGCAAGCTTGTTCCGGCCCTGTTCAGGCTTCATCAGGGCAATCTGCTGCCGTCCCGCTTCGCGCTGGTCGGCTGCGGGCGCACCGCGTTTACCGATGACTCCTATCGCGCACATTTACGCCCCTTTTGTGCTGCGGCTGAGGGCTTTGACGTTGGTGACTGGACTGTTTTCGCGAAGACCATTCACTATCAGCCGCTGGACTATGATGACGTGTCCGGAGCGCCTGACCTGCATGCGAAGCTCGCGCGGATCGATACAGCGCACGGGACTGCAGGCAACCGCCTCTTTTATATGGCAGTGCCGCCGGTGCTGTATGAATCCATCATTGCGCTTATCCGGCACGGTCGGCTCAAAGCAGACTGTCCCGGCAATGCGTGCTGCTGGTCGCGGATCGTGGTTGAAAAACCATTCGGCCGGGATCTTGCCACTGCCGTGCAGCTTGATATTACGCTGAAGCAAACATTCACCGAGGAGCAGATTTATCGCATTGATCATTACCTTGCCAAGGAGACCACCCAGAATATCCTGGTATTCCGCTTTGCCAACGCCCTGTTTGAGCCGGTCTGGAACCGGCAGTATATATCGCGCGTTGATATAACGGCCGCCGAACAGATGGGCATTGAAAACCGGGCAGGCTATTATGAACAGTCAGGCGTTGTGCGGGATATGTTTCAAAACCACATGATGCAGCTTCTGGCCCTGATCGCCATGGAGGCGCCCGCGCACTTCACCCCCGCCATGGTTAGTGATGAGAAGGCAAAACTGTTTCAGTCTCTGCGTCCCTTTGATTCCCGGACGTTTGCGCAGAACCTGCTTATAGGCCAATACAGCCGGGGACATATCAATAATGAGCCGGTATGCGGGTATCGCGAGGAACAAGGCGTTGCCCCAAACTCTATTACACCGACCTTCGCCATGCTGAAACTGTTTGTCGACAACTGGCGCTGGCAGTCGGTTCCCTTTTATCTGGTGTCCGGCAAGCGCCTGAACCGCAAGGAAACCAGCATTGTCGTTCATTTCCGGGATGTCCCCCACAGCATATTCAGGGATATTATCCATCCAGTGCCTGCCAACCGGCTGACCTTTTCCATACAGCCCACTGAATCAATCACGCTTTCATTTCAGGCCAAAACACCGGGGACCCGGATGAGCCTTCGCTCCATGAATATGAGCTTTTCCTACGGCGCCGGTAATGAACGCACGGTGGATGCCTATGAAAAGGTGCTGATTGACTGCCTGAACGGTGATAAGACGCTTTTTTTACGCGAGGACTCGGAATATCTGAGCTGGCAGTTTTTGACCCCGGTGATTGAAGACTGTGCCCAGTGTCTTAAGCACCGCGAGATGCTGCAGTTCTATCCTGCCGGCAGCAGCGGCCCTCAGCCGATCGGCTGGGCCTGGACAGGCAGAACCGATAGGGCCTGAAGATCGTCGCTTTGATAAGTGTTACAGCCCGGGAAATGTTTTTTATAAGGGCTTGACTATGCCGGGGGGCTCTTATATACTTTTTAAGAAGAAACGGTAAAGGGGTTGCCACAAACAATTATTTACCCATTATGAAGGGGGCAGACATGCAGAAAAAAAATGTTGCAGTAATCATTGCCGGTATCATCGTGTGCTGTATGCTTGCAGTGTCAGGGTATGCTGAAGATGAACAGCAAAAAATACAGCCTGAGCTCGCCCTTAAGACACCTCCCGAACTGATCCGCCTTCACTATCTCGGCGGTATTTCCCCTGCTGATGTTACCGTGAAGGCAGGCACCACCGTGATCTGGATGAATGACTCACGCGCCCCTGTTCAGCTGCAGTTTCAGGGCCAGCAGGTAACCATGGCCTGCAAGAGCCCGGTTAATTTCGTGATCGATGAGAATGGATCCTTTATCTCCAATCTGATTCCCCAGGGATCGGTTGCCAGCCTGTGCTTTGTAGAAAAGGGGACATACGACTACGTTTTTCGCAAAGGGTCAACCGGGGCAACCTATGAACGCCGCGACACCGTCAGGGAATTTAAAGGCAAGATCACCGTGGAATAACGGTTAGCACATTTCAAAAAAAAAGACGGCTGCAGAGCCGTCTTTTTTTTTGAGAGCATCCATCGAAAAGCTCTCAGCCGTTTTTTACCCGTTCAGCCATTGAAGCTGCCAGGTTCCTGACAGCAGCCAATTCGTTCTCATCCGGGGCGAACATCGCTTTGACGCCCGGTTCCATTACATCGAAACCCGCTTCTTTCAGTCCGGCATTGATAAGATCAACACTTTCGCCGCTCCATCCGTAGGAGCCGAAAGCCGCAGCAATCTTTTTCCCCGGTTTCAATCCGCGCATATAGCAGAGTATATCGGCTACGGTCGGGAACAGGTTCCGGTGTATGGTCGGCGAGCCGAGAAATACTCCGGAGGCCTCCAGCAGTTCGGCCATGACATCACTACGGTGGTTCTCGCGCAGTTTCATCAGCTTAGTCTCGATGCCGTGTTCGGTGAGCGTGTCTGCAATGGTGCCGGCCAGTTGTTCCGTGCTTTCCCACATGGTATCGTAGATGATGACAATTTTTTTCTTAGTCCGGCCGCTGCTCCAGCGCTGATAGGCCTCCATAATGGCGGGGATATTACTTCGCCAGATGATGCCGTGACTCGGCGCAATCATGTCGATTGTGAGATTCAGCTCAGCTACTTTTTTCAGCGTACTGCTGATGAGCGGAGAAAGGTGGGTGAGCAGGTTCGCATAATATTTACCGGCTTCAGCCATGACGTCATGCATGTCGACTTCATCGTCAAATCGGCCGGATGTGGCAATGTGCTGGCCGAAACCGTCCATTGAAAACAGGAGCGCCTCCTCGGGAATATAGCTGAAGATGCTGTCAGGCCAGTGGATCATCGGGGTTTCGATGAACTCGATGGAACGGCTGCCGAGACTGATGCGGTCGCCGGTTTTAACCGTTTCAAACGGCACGCCCGGGAAATATTTTTTAAATCCTTTTTCAGCCATTTTGCCGGTGTAGATTTTTGCCTGCGGGCAATCGCGGACAAATTGCAGTATCGAGCCCGAGTGGTCGAGCTCCAGATGATTTGATATCAGAATGTTGATTTTCGACGGATCGATAACTTTGCTGATTCTGGACATCATTTCATTATAAAACGGGGCTTTAACAGTGTCGATCAGGGTGATTTTTTCATCGATAATCAGGTAGCTGTTATAGGTTGCACCCCGTCCGGTTACATATCCGTGAAAATCGCGCAGATTCCAGTCAATCGCGCCGACCCAGTAAATCCCTTTTTTCAGTTCAACCGCCATGCTGAGGCTCCTTGTGAAAAATCATTTAACGATATTAATGGTTGTCTGTTTGACGGCCATATCGCAGACCGGCAGCTCAAATGACTTTTCTCCGAGCAGCATATTGGCCAGCGCCTGCGGATATGATCGGTAGCGCAGTGTCACCAGAACTTTGAGATTGCCGCTCGCGTCAGGAGGTACCAGGAAGAAAAAGTTTTCAATCGCGGAGCCCTTGGGAGGAATGGTCTTGTTGTATTTGAACTTTGCCATTTCCCAGGGCTTGACCGTATCCTTGCCGTCTTTGTCAAGCGCGTGCGCATTAAAAATTCTCGGGTCATTGACGATATCGCCTTTTTCATCAAGGTTGCCCGAACGGTAGATTTCGCGACCTGTTGCATCCGACACCTGCACATCAAGCCACATCTGCCGCACTTCCGTCAGACTGGTCGGAAGATTGTGCCCGGCGCCGACATTGGTAACCTTGACGGAGAGTTTGCCCATGCTGCCGGGTGTAACGCTTTGGGGGGCATCAATGCCGATCTCGGCTGCGCTTTTGAGCCGCTGGCGGGCAAGCTCG
>VGSH01000162.1 GCA_016875025.1 Deltaproteobacteria bacterium | reverse complement strand
TAACCATCTGGGGAGCCTCCTGTATTGGTGATTGACGGTTTCGCAACCCCATTAATACAGTGCTTCCCGATGGTTTTCTATCTGTTTTTTAGGTCACCGTGCAATATTCAGGTATTAACTTTTTTTTCGTTAACGGGACCGAACGGCCTGTTCAGGCTTTACTGCATTACCTTTAAGGGTCTCGCTCAGCCGGTCGAAATACTCCCTCTCGAGCCAGCCTTTTGAGTCAAGCACCACCTTCCGCTCCCGTGAAAGAAAAACATCGAGTGCTGATTTCCCTTCTGCGGTTATTTTGGTATTTATGAGCACATACGTCCTGCCGGGGCTTTGCGCACGGACATGAAAAACCATATTAGCGGAAGCATTGCTCATCAGCCAACCGCTGTCGTTGAATGCATACGTGTCGAGCTTTTTAACCGGAATAAATTTTTGCAGGGAAATAACCCCGGTGTTTTTATCGACCAGGCTCAGCTCTTCATCGCCGGTCGTTACAGCCAGGAGCAGCTGTTTCCAGACCGTTTCAAAGTCTGCGCTGAAAACCCGCGCCCGGTCGATCTCCGGACGCTCCTCAACGCTGCGCGCGGCGCAGCCCGAACCCGCAACGCACAGGGCGGCCAGCAGGCTGATGAGAAACGTTTTTCCTATAATTGACTGCATGGAGCATTCCCCCTGAAATAGATGTCGAAACGCATCATAGTGCCGTCCACGCGCGTTTGCAACAAAAAAAACACACAAAAAAACGCTCCAGCCCGTAATATCCGCACGCGGCTCTGTTCTGTATTTTTATTTTGACACCCCCTGCACCCGTGTCTATACTGCAGCCATCGCAGGAGTATTATCGCTGCACACAGACTCCGAATGCCCGGGCTGTCATCACACGCTGTCAATCGGTCAGATCACACAAAAGGATACCGGCCTATGAGCTTCCGCATCGGCATTGATCTGGGCGGCACCAAAACCGAGGCCCTTCTTCTGGATCCTGAGGAGCGTTCCGTCCTGCGCAGCCGCAGGCCGACGCCGCGCGACCGGGGCTACACGGCGATACTTGACCTTGTCTGTACCATGATCGATGAGGCCGCCCGGCAGGTGCCTGCGCACTGTTCCTGCACGATCGGCATGGGAATACCGGGCTCACTTGACGCACTGAGCGGCCTGGTCCACAATGCCAATACAACCTGCCTGATCGGCAAGCCCCTGCAGCAGGACCTTGAACTCAAACTCGGACGCAGGATAGGCATCGAAAATGATGCCAACTGCTTTACCCTGGCCGAATGCCGGCAGGGCGCCGGCAGAGGATACGGACGAGTTTTCGGCATTATCATGGGAACGGGCTGCGGAGGCGGCATATACTGCAACGGGGCGATAATAAAGGGTCGCAACGCCATAGCCGGCGAGTGGGGTCACATCAGCATCGACCCTGCCGGCACTGCCTGCTACTGCGGCAACCGGGGCTGTATTGAAACGAAGATAAGCGGCGGCGCCGTTGAAAAACGCTTTCGTGAGCGCTTCGGCCGCGCCTTGAACATGCGCGACATCACGCAGGGCTACCGTGCCAACGACCCGGAGTGCGTTCAGGTATTTGCTGATTTCCTGGATGATTTCGGCCGCGCCCTGGGTGGGCTTATTTCAATGCTTGACCCTGATGCGGTCGTTCTGGGAGGCGGGCTGTCGAACATCGACGAACTCTACACACTGGGCGCTGAACACGTGCGCCGCTATGCCTTTCACCACGGCATCACAACGCCGATCAAGCGCAATGAACTCGGGGATTCAGCCGGTGTGTTCGGCGCTGCCTGGCTCGGCGTATAAAGTATGCGCACACCCGCATGGCACCGGCACGCTTGCTGCGCTGCTGCCGCAACCTCCCTGCAGAGATCACCCCCCGCACAGGGCCAGCAGCACCCCGGCTGCAACCGCCGAACCTATCACGCCGGCGACATTCGGTCCCATGGCATGCATCAGCAGAATGTTGTGCGGATCGGCTTCCTGCCCGACTTTATTTGCTACCCGGGCCGACATCGGCACTGCTGAAACCCCGGCTGCGCCGATCAGCGGGTTGATTTTCTCGCGGCTCACCAGGTTCATCAGCTTTGCCAGCAGAATGCCGCCCGCGGTTCCCATCATAAACGCAAACAGGCCGAGCGCCAGAATGCCGAGCGTTTGAATTGTAAGAAACTGCCCGGCCGCAAGCTTGGAGCCAATTGCCAGTCCGAGCATAATCGTTACGATATTGATCAGCGCATTCTGTGCGGTATCCGAAAGACGCTCAACCACACAGGATTCCTTCATAAGATTGCCGAGCATAAACATACCGATCAGGGGCGTAGCCGAAGGCAGCAATACGATGCAGATAATAAGCACGGTAAGAGGAAAAATAATTTTTTCCATTCTGGAAACATGCCGCAGCTGGCGCATTACAATGGCGCGCTCTTTTCCGGTTGTCAGCAGACGCATAATCGGCGGCTGGATGATGGGCACCAGCGCCATATAAGAATAGGCCGCCACGGCAATTGCACCCAGCAGATGCGGCGACAAACGCGAGGCCAGGAAAATAGCGGTCGGTCCGTCCGCGCCGCCGATAATACCGATTGAAGCGGCATCCTGCAGGGTAAACAGTCCCCCCATAAGAAGCGCGCCTATCAAGGCTGTAAAAATCCCAAGCTGAGCACCGGCCCCGAGCAGCGCGGTTTTGGGATTGGCCAGCAGCGGTCCAAAATCGGTCATGGCCCCGATCCCCAGAAAAATCAGCAGGGGGAAAACACCGCTCTCAACGCCGATTGCATAAAAATAGTACAGAAAACCGGCCGGCTGCCCCACGAGCCCGGCCTCGGCAATTCCCGCAGCAGGAATATTGGTTAAAATTGCGCCAAACCCGATGGGCAGCAGGAGCAGCGGTTCAAACTTTCTCGCTATGGCAAGATAGATCAGGCCGAGGCCGATCACAATCATGATAAGCCGTCCGAGGCCGTCGGAAAAAATCTCCCGTGTTTCCAGGCCGTTCTTAATTGTATCCCCCAGCATATCCTTAAGACGCTCAATCGCATCGTCAGACGCGCCGAACTGCAGTGCAGCATCAATAAAGTCTTCAGCAGTATCAAGTTTGCCGACACTGATTGCGGATTCGGCAGCCCGCAGCGCTGCGCGCATCTGATCATGGCGCAGTTCAGACGAAGTTTTCGGCTTCAAAAAACGGTACAGTCCTGTTTCCTGCCAGAGTTTGCCGAAGGCGCCGCTGATCGTAAAATTACTGCCGGTTGCAGGAGCGGCCGTATCCGCGAACAGAGTTCCGGCGTCCAGCAGAAGTGCCAGCGCAATCAAACAAATCGTCTTGAACACACTATGTATCATAAATACCAGACTCCTCAGTTAATCGAAGCCAGATCCTGCCCGGCGCGCACCTGTTCGCCGGCCTTGACGCTCACCGATGATACGATGCCGCCCACCGGCGCTTTGATCTCAACTTCCATCTTCATGGCTTCGATGATCAGCAGCACATCGCGCTCTTTGACGATGTCGCCTGCTGCAACGGCAAGTTTCAAAATTCTGCCGGGCATCTGCGCCTTAATGACAGTCGAGTCAGCCGACTCCTGCACGCTGTCGGATGCCGGTGCAGGCGCGGCCTGTACACCGTCGGCAACCTTCACATCATAGCGTCGGCCGTTCACCATGGCCGTGTCGCCCTTGAGCTCAACCGCGTACTGCGTACCGTTGAGCGTCACGGTATAGGCGCCGTCGCCTGTGGGCGGCGCATCGGATTGCTTCTCGGCCAGGCGCACGCCGATCTCGGCCTTGCCCAGCAGAAAATCAATGCCTTTCTGCCCGCAGGTTGCAGCTATAAATATATTCTCATCTGAAAAATCACTGATCCCGCTGTCGCTTAAAAGTTTTTTGGCAGCCGCTACACCCTTGGAGGGGTCGGCGTCATTGATTTCCAGCACCTTGCGGGTGGTGGGCTCACGGCCCATCTGTTCGGCGCAGATTTTCACCACGTCCGGATCCGGAGGGCACGGTGTCCGGCCGAAGTAGCCCAGCACCATTTTGCCGTAGCCGTCGGCAATTTTCTCCCAGGGACCGAACATGACATTGTTGAAAGCCTGCTGAAAATAAAACTGCGATACCGGTGTAACCGATGTTCCGAATCCACCCTTGCTGACCACCTCGCGCATGGCCCGGATGATCGCGGGATACTTGTCCATGATATGATTATCGCGCAGCATCTGCGTATTGGCGGTCAGCGCGCCCCCGGGCATCGGGGAAAAAGGTATCATCGGCTCTACCTCCTTGGCTTCCGGCGGCAGAAAATACTCACGCATGCATTCCTTGAATACCTCCTCGGCCTCGAGCATTTTCTCGATATCAATATCCAGATCAAAACCGCTGCCCCGCAGAGTGTGCCACATGCTGATCACATCGGGCTGACATGTGCCGCCGGAGGCGGGCGCCATGGAAAGATCGATCTGGTCGGCGCCGGCATCGATCGCGGCCTTGTAGCAGATAATGCCGGTACCGGCGGTGTCATGGGTGTGAAACACGATCCGGGTGCCCTCAGGCAGCATCCGGCGCGCGCGCCTGATGGTCTCATAAATCACCGCGGGCGTTGAGGTTCCGGAAGCATCCTTGAAGCAGACGCTGCCGTAGGGAATATGCGCATCGAGAATCTCCCGCAGGCATTTTTCATAAAAGTCGGGATCATGCGCGCCTTCGCACCCGGGCGGCAGCGCCATCATGGACACAGCCACCTCATGCCGGAGCCCGGCCTCATGAATGCAGCGTCCGCTGTAAATAAGATTATCAACATCATTCAATGCGTCGAAATTTCTGATGGTGGTCATGCCGTGTTTTTTAAAAAGTACGGCATGCAGCCTGACGATATCGCTTGACTGCGACTCCAGCCCGACCACGTTATTGCCGCGCGACAGGGTCTGCAGATCGGCCTGCGGTGCTGCGCGGCGGAATGCGTCCATCATGTCAAAGGCGTTTTCATTACAGTAAAAAAACAGCGATTGAAACCGGGCGCCGCCGCCGGCTTCAAAATGATTAATGCCCGCTGCCACGGCGGCCTCGACCGCCGGCAGAAAATCCTTTGTGAAAACACGGGCCCCGTAAACGGACTGGAATCCGTCGCGGAATGCGGTAATCATGGTAGCAATTTTTTTTGTCACGATGCATCTCCCCTGGGCTGTGTGAAACCCTGTCAGCGGCTGCGCGCACGCAGCGCCGCGATGATAACAGCTATGTGCGACAGATCAGCCGGAGCATCCGCCGATGCCGCGGAATCCTGATCAGGAAACAGATGGCCGAATTTCCTGAAGAACCGGGCCGAAATATCCATGACAGCAACAAGCATGCTCAGGAACGCAAAAACAAATGTCATTCCCGTGACCAGCAACGTTAACCCCTGTTCCATATGCGCTGCTCCTGTAGAAGGTGCGTGTTCGTGATGCGTGCCGGACAGCCGGACGGCAGCCAGTCAAACCGGGCCTGCGCACGGCAAAAGCCTGCGTGTAATATCAAAAATTTAAAAATAAGCTTCGTCAATAAAATCTGTGGGTTAATTCTGGCTCTGGCAAATCGCCAAGCACGTGATATAGGGCTATTTCTGTGCATTTTAGACTTTTAAACCCATAGGATTTTCTGATA
>VGSH01000161.1 GCA_016875025.1 Deltaproteobacteria bacterium | reverse complement strand
GCAATCTGGACAGCATGGGCTGGTACGATCAAAATTCCGGCAGCACGACACATGCTGTGGCGCAGAAGCAGCCGAATGCCCGGGGCTTGTATGATATGCACGGGAATGTATGGGAATGGGTGCAGGATTGGTATGGCGATTATCCAACCGGCAGCGTCACCGATCCCACGGGCCCTTATTCAGGCTCTGGCCGCGTGCTTCGCGGCGGCAGTGGGCCCGACCTCGCCAGGCTCTGCCGGTCGGCCATTCGCCTCTACGGCAGCCCGGGCCTTCGCGGCGATCCCCTGGGCTTGCGTTTGGCTTTTGCCGAGGTCATCAGGTGAATCACATCCTGCTGAGCTCAGACAAGGACGACACGAGACTGAAAGCCTGAGGGACGAAGGCTTTCGTAGCGAAGTGGCGTAGAAATTAAATGGGGTACAGGGGCGAAGCCCCTGTTCGCGAAAAAAATATGCAATATCAGTTTTTCACCATACCGGTTTTTAATTTTATTGATGCTCAGGAAGAGCTGAACAGGTTTCTTCGCGGTCGTCGGATTATATCGGTGCAGAAGGAATTTGTCAGCCGGGCAGAGAGTTCGTTCTGGGCATTGGCTGTAGAATATATTGAGCATGGTGAACCGGCAGCGCAGACGCAGGGCAGGCTGAAAGCAAAAGTTGATTACCGCGAGGTGCTGCCGGAAAAAGACTTTGCTTTGTACAGCAGGCTTCGCGAGGCGCGCAAAAGAATAGCCGATGCTGAAGCCGTTCCGGTTTATGCCGTGTTTACGAATGAGCACCTTGCCGAAATGGTAAGAAGAAAGGTTGCAACAAAAGCAGATATGGCAAAAATCGACGGCGTGGGTGAAATGAAAGTGGAAAAGTATGCTGATAAATTTTTGCTCCTGTTGCGTGAACAAGATGAAAAGGTCGGGCCAACTGCTTGAAAAAATAGCTGATTACGATAACCTGCTGCTTGCCTTTTGGTCTGCGCAGAGGGGCAAGCAGGCAAAGGCAGAGGTTGTTCGTTTCAGAGATGATCTTGGCAGGCAGGTTTCACATTTGCGGCAGGGTCTTTTGGATGGCAGCGTTAATGTAGAGCAGTACCACTATTTTAAAATTCACGACCCCAAAGAGCGCCTGATTTGCGCGGCGTCTTTTCGTGACAGGGTGCTGCATCATGCCATTATGAATATCTGCGAGCCTTGCTTTGAGAGCTATCTGATTGATGACACGTATGCCTGCCGCAAGGGCAAGGGTTCACACAAGGCAGTTGCCCGAGCGCAGCACTTCTGCCGCTCAAGCCGCTGGTTTATTTCTCTTGACATACGAAAGTATTTCGACAGCATTGATCATGGCATTCTTCAAAACCTGCTGGAGCGGCGCTTTAAAGACAAGCGCCTGCTGCAGTTGTTTGAAAAAATTATCGGCAGCTATGCAACAGCGCCGGGCAAGGGTGTGCCCATCGGTAACCTGACAAGCCAGTATTTCGCCAATCACTACCTGGGGTTGCTTGATCATTTTATAAAAGAGCAGCTGCGTATTAAGCCCTATGTGCGGTATATGGATAATTTTATTCTCTGGTCTGAGGACAGAAGGGTATTAAAGGAAAGCCTTCGCGCCATAGGGGGTTTTTTGCGTGAGAGGCTTGCCCTTACCCTCAATGATGACATATGTCTGAACCAGACGGCCGGAGGCATGAATTTTCTGGGGTATCGAGTTTTTGCAAATATTATAAGGTTGTCGAAAAGAAGTAAAAAAAGGTTTTCGGACAAGTTCCGTGCGTATGAAGCGTGTTTTTTAAACGGAGAATGGTCCGAGCAGGTTTTGCAGAAGCATATGCAGCCGCTTATAGCCTTTGCTCAGTATGCCCATGCTGATAATTTCAGAAGAAATGTTATAGAAAGATTTGGGGCGGTTTCCTGAGAGGCTCTAACCGCGTGAATCGCGGCGGCAGCTGGAACAACAACGCCAGGAACTGCCGGTCGGCCAATCGCAACAACAACAGCCCGGGCAATCGCAACAATAACCTGGGCTTGCGTTTGGCTTTTGCCGAGCTCAGCAGGGTGTGAATCACCTGATGACCCGGGAACCGTCCTGCCCGCACACAGTAAATGTGTGCGGCAAAAAGAGCAGCATCCGGCCCGGTGCTGGTAGCTGGTGTGGATGCAGCAGCGAATGTTCCGGGCCGATTTTTTTATTCTGGTCTTATGTAATTGAGAGGTGCAGTAGATCCGCCCGAAAGGCAAAGGCGGCCTTTCCGGCGGAGATATCGAAGGTTTGGCGGCCATCGTGAGGGTTTGCTGGTGGGGGGGGGGAAACCGAAAAAAAGCAAAAACAGGTCCGTAAAAAGTTGATAAAGCAGCTTTACTATGGTAAAAGTTTTGTTAAATTACAGGGTGCATTTTGTTCTTTTACAGTTAAGCTCAAGTTTATTAACCATAAAGTACAGATACATGCGCAAGCGTTTTCGTATATATAACGCAGTTGCAGTGTTACTCACGGTGCTTTTTGTGTTGCTGTGTCCGGCAGTTGCGCCTGCAACAATGTTTAAGCCGCCCGACCCAGGCGACAAAGCTCCTGATTTTACCTTACCCTCTCCTTCATACGGCCGCTATACACTGAGCGACAGCTGGCTTAAAGAGCGTCACAAAGTGACACTCATTTCGTTTTATTCGTTTGCGTGCCAACCTTGCATACACGAACTTAAATTCCTGCAGGGTCTCAAGGCCAGGCTCGAGCCCGGCGCTTTGAATGTAGTGGTCGTGATTGTGGACCCTGAAAACAGCAGGGCTTTGAAAAAGCTGGAGGAACATAAAATAAACCTTCCTGTCGTGTGGGACAATCTCAAGATTGTCAGCAAACGCTATGGGCTGAATGCGCTGCTGCCCACCTGCTATATAATCGATGGGCAGGGAACATTCATAAAAAAATACTGCGGCAACACCGGGGCTACACTTGCTGAAATTGAAAAGCAGGTTCGGGCGCTGGCAGGAATGTAGCGCCCGTCTTTTTATTAAATAAGAAATTATAAATTGTATCCGCAGCTATGCGGATATTCGAACAAACGCGGACGCAGCTTTCCCCTTTTTTACAGTGGAGCGGGGGAGAATTTGCCTTTTTCTGTAATTGCGAGGAGTGAAACGAAGCTTTAAAGTTCGAAATCGCTATCGTGTTTCCGTAGGGGCAACCCCTGTGGGTGCCCTGGAGTTCGGAGGCGGGAGAAAATCTAGAACAACGACAACCACGAACAGCACAAAACACATGAACGGGGAGATTGCTTCGCCTTCGGCTCGCAATGACAGTTGGTAGCAAACAGCCGGTAAAAGAGAGAAATAAATGTTTCAGTATTGATAGGAGCAACAGTTATGCGCATATCAGGACTTTTGATCTGTTTATTTCTTTTGCTGCCGGTTTGTGCAAAAGCCGACATTGCCGTTGTCGCGGTGGAGCGCACGGTCACCGTGGCTGCGGCTGCAACCCAGCAGACACGCGATGCTGCAATCAAGCAGGCGGTGCGGGAGGCGTTTGGTGAAGTATTGAAAGACGCCGTTCAATCCCTGCCGCAGCAGCCTACAACCAGCCAGCAGGGTGAATTTCGCAAAGCGATGTATGCAAAAATGGATTCCTTTGTTTCCGAATCAAAGGTGGTCTCAAGCAAAAACGTTGACGGTAATCAAACCGAACTACGGGTGCGCACAGAGGTGAACAAGGGCCTTATGATGCAGGAACTGCAGCGCCTGATGCAGGCCAAACGCAACCCGCGGGTGCTCTTCATGGTTGCCGAAAAATGCGCTGCCGGCAGCGAGCTTACATACTGGTGGGGCGGCGGGGGCAAAAGCTCGAGCCTGGGTATTGCTGAAAACGAACTGTTCAAAATTTTCAACGATAAAGGGTTTACCTGCGTGGATGCCCTGGGCGTTGCACGCCGCGCAAAGGTAAGCGATGCCAGGCGCACAGCCCTGCTCGATGACAGCGCCGCGCTGCTGTTCGGCCAGGCCGGAGGGGCCGAGCTTGTGGTGGTGGGCAAGGCAAGCGCCGACTCACTCGGCGCGCTTACCGGCAGCCAGCTGCGTTCGATCAAGGCGGATCTTTCCCTGCGCGTGCTCAGGATCGACACCGGTGAAACCATCGCTTCTGCTTCAGGCAACAGCACGGCTATCGACATATCTCCGCAGGCAGGCAGTGCCAAGGCATTCCGCGGGGCAGCTGCCGAGATATCTGACAATATCATTTCACAGATCATGTCCGAATGGCAGAAAAACATCGACCGTGTGACGGTTGTCGAGATCGATGTCAGCCCTATAACCTACGTGCAGCTCATCGAGCTGAAAAACATTTTGACAAACAGCGGCTGTACACGGGTGACCGAGCGCAGGTTTGAAAACGACCGGGCGCAGTTGAGCGTTGAGCTTGCAGGCGATGCCCAGCATCTGGCTAATAAAATCGCCCTGCAGCATACGCCACATCTGCCCGTTAAGGTAACCGGCGTGTCGCAGAACATGATTAAGCTGGCGGTCAAAGGGCAGGGGATATAAACAAGGAGGAGGTCGTTATAAATAATCCTCGGCGCTTACTGCACATGGTGCCATAATCTCGTTAAAGGCGATGTAATAGAGTACTTTCGAACTTATGAAGCTGTGGAGTTGTAATTTACCATAATCCCTTTGATTTGCATGGTGGAGTATCCGGTTGGTATCTGTGGATATAAAATCTGACACTTGCAACAGTAAATAGAAAAATAGGAAGGAGGACAAGGGAAGATCGAAACTACTTGTAAAATTTAATTTTTTTTTTGTGTGTGCTGCCCTTGCTTTGTAGAATGCTCGCAAGAGGTTGATGATTAATAAAAGACCCCAGCAAGGATAGCAGAAGTTTTTGATTTAGAACTAAATTTGTAGAAGTTATGACGTGGCAACAAGTTGATAAATCAAAACGATTAAATGAATTATAAGGGGGATTTATGAACACATTTAAGCGCAACTTGTTTTTGCTTGTAGTCGTTGGATTGATTGCTGCTGGATGTCAGATGGCTATTCCTGTGGAAGTGAATCAAAATAAACTCATTAGAACGACTCCCCCCACAGGCATGCAGCTGACAATGTTATCACAGGCAAAAGATGCCCGCAGTGGTTATGGTAGGGATCAGGTCGGCCGTCATACTTGGAGTGTATTTATGATCCCAGGGTTTACTGTTAGCTCAGATGAGCCCCTTGAAGTTGCCATAGCCAGACGCACAAGGGAGTCGCTAAAATCAATTGGATATGATGTTTTAACTGTTGATAAAATTCAGGAGGCACAAGGCCCCGTTGTTGTTATCCAAATTGACACCTTGAGGAATTTACTGTTTAGTTGGCTTTATCCCCTTGGTGTTACTTGGGGGCACATGCGGTTAAGCGTGCACTTGATGTCTCCTGAGGGCGATGATTTATGGCAAGCTCATTTGAAGGGGGACAGTGGGATGGGGGCTTCTCTTTTATATATGAGTGGCTTTAAGACTCGTGTAAGAAATGACCTTACTACGAATGTAAATCAAATCGTTGAAATACTTTCTTCGAGAGAATTTAATCACCTGAATATTGCACGGTGACCTAAAAAACAGATAGAAAACCATCGGGAAGCACTGTATTAATGGGGTTGCGAAACCGTCAATCACCAATACAGGAGGCTCCCCAGATGGTTAAAAACAAGAAAAGAG
>VGSH01000160.1 GCA_016875025.1 Deltaproteobacteria bacterium | reverse complement strand
GGGCGCCAGGTTGACGATCAGCATCGGAATGAAAAAAGGCGAAATTCTTTTGGTGCCCTGCTCCAGCAGAATCGTATGGTACTTCTCAATAGTTTCAAGGCCGCCCAGGCCCGAGCCGACCAGCACCCCCACGCGCTCGGCATTGCTCTCGTCAATGACGAGCCCGGACTGCTGCACAGCCATCTGGCCGGCCGCCAGGGTATAGTGCAGGAACGGATCCATCTTCTTGATTTCTTTTTTTTCAACCCAGTCTTCCGCGTTGAAGTTTCTGACCTCGCCGGCGATCCGGGACGGCAGGTCGGATGCATCGAATTTGGTCACCGGACCGATGCCCGAGCGCCCGTTGCTGATTGCGTCCCAGTTTGCCTCAAGCCCGATACCGAGCGGAGACAAAACACCCATGCCTGTTATGACTACTCTTCTCGTGTCCAAGCAGGTATTCCCCCATGCTGAATTTCAGGAAGCCCTCTCCGTAACGAAGAAGGCTTCCCTGTCTGTCAACTTCTTATACAAATGATCAACGGCGCGGAGTTATTTGCGGCGCTCTTTGATGTACGTAATCGCATCCTGCACAGTCTGCAGTTTGGCCGCATCCTCGTCAGGAATTTCCTGGCCGAATTTTTCTTCCATGACCATGATCAGCTCAACCAGATCCAGCGAATCCGCGCCGAGATCATCCACAAAAGAAGCCTCGGGCACGACTTCCTCGGCATTCACGGAAAGCTGCTCCACGATGATTTCCTTCACCATTTCTTCTACGGTTTTATCTGCCATTGTTCCTGACCTCCATGCTGTTCAAAAAATGTGTTAATACCCTTGTGTACCTGTTGAATGATCTCTACGTGTAGAGACCGCCATTGACATGCAGAACCTGACCGGTAATGTAGCCGCTTTCATCCGAGGCCAGAAAACAGACCGCATTGGCCACATCCTCAGGCGTGCCGAGCTGCCGGGCCGGAATCTGGGAAATCATGAGCTCGCGCTCCTTGTCCGGAATGGCATCGGTCATGGCCGTCTTGATAAACCCGGGGGCGACGGCATTGGCCGTTATGCCACTGTGGGCGTATTCACGCGCGACCGCCTTGGTAAACCCGATGACCGCGGCTTTGGAAGCCGAATAGTTGGCCTGACCCGGATTGCCCATCGCGCCGGTCACGGACGAAATCGCAATAATCCGGCCGTATTTCTGCTTAAACATGGGCCGGATCGCAGCCTTGGTGCAGTTGAAGGTGCCCTTGACATTGACCTGCATCACCTGGTCCCACTGCTCCTCCTTCATGCGCAAAAGCAGTGTGTCGCGGGTAATACCGGCATTGTTGACCAGGATGTCAAGCCGGCCCATTTCCTGCACAGCCGCCTTGACCATGTCCTCGCACTGCGCCAGGTTTGAGACATCCATGGCAATTGCGTATGCGCGACGGCCGAGCGCTTCTATCTCGGCAACCACGGGCGCAAGCCCCTGGGCATTGATATCAGTAACCACAACATCAGCGCCGCAGCGCGCCAGCTCAAGTGCAATGGTTTTGCCGATTCCCTGGGCTGCGCCGGTTACGATCGCCTTCTTATCAGCAAGATTCATAGCTGCACCTTTTTATACTAACTTACCTGTTTGCGCAAGATTTTATTTGCCTCTATCAGCCGACCTTGTTGCCGGCAACTTCCTTGATCAGGAACTGGCCGATAACATTGCGCTGGATCTGGTTGGTGCCCTCGTAGATCTGCAGAATCTTGGCGTCGCGCATCATCTTTTCAACCGGATATTCGCGCATATAGCCGTAACCGCCGAAAATCTGAACGCAGTCGGTGGTGACCTGCATGCACACGTCCGTGGAGAGCAGCTTGGCCATGGAAGAATACTTGGCCATATCCTTGGCGCCGCTGTCGCAGTAACGCGAGGCCTCATAGGTCAGTGCGCGGGCCGCCTCGATCTGGGTGGCCATATTGGCCAGCATATGCTGCACGGCCTGATGCGAAATGATCGCCTTGCCGAAGGTCTTGCGCTCATGGGCGTATTTGAGCGTTTCATTCAGGGCGCCCTGCGCAAGGCCGATGGCCTGGGCCGCAATGCCGGTGCGGGTCTGGTCAAAGGTCTTCATGGCAACGATGAATCCGATGCCTTCACGGCCCAGGATATTGCCGGCCGGGATCTCGCAGTCCTCAAACACCAGCTCGCGCGTGGCCGAAGCCCGGATGCCGAGTTTGTTTTCCTTCTTGCCGAAGGTGAAGCCGGGAGTGTCTTTTTCCACGACAAAGGCGCTGGCGCCGCGGGCGCCCTTGGACTTGTCGGTCTTGGCGATAACTGAATACGTCAGGGCCTCGCCGCCATTGGTGATCCACTGCTTCACGCCGTTGAGCACATAGCTGTCACCTTTACGGGTTGCCGAGGTACGGATCGCACCGGCATCGCTGCCTGCGGCTGACTCGGTTATGGCGAAGGCGGCCAGTTTTTTACCGGCCGCGATATCGGGCAGGTATTTCAGCTTCTGCTCATGGCTGCCGAACAGCAGGATCGGATAGGCGCCCAGGCCGCTGGCGGCAAAACTGACCGATACGCCGATACAGTACTTGGAAAGTTCCTCAACCACCAGGCAGTTTTCAAAGTTGCCGAACCCCAGGCCGCCGTATTCCTCGGGGATGTAAACCCCGAACAGCCCGGCTTCGGCCAGTATGCCCAGAATGTCCCAGGGGAATCTCCCGGTTTCATCCAGTTCGGCCCGCGCAGGCACAATTTTTTCCCTGCCGATCTTGCCGGCAAGATCGATCATCTGCTGCTGTGTTTCATTAAGACCATAACTCAACATAGTGTTCCCTTTCCTGTATGTTCTCGAACTATATACTAATATTCTATTGCGTGCTTACCACCTGATCAGCGCCGATCCCCAGGTAAACCCCGAACCGAAGGCATCCAGCAGAATCAGTCCGTTTTCTCTGATGCGGTTTTGACGGTTGGCCTCGTCAAGGGCGATCGGCACGGACGCCGATGAGGTATTGCCGTACTTGTGAATATTGACAAACACTTTCTCCGGCGGCAGGTTCAGCCGCTTTGCAATGGCCTGAATGATCCGGTCATTGGCCTGATGCGGCACCAGCAGATCGATGTCATCGCCGGTCACGCCGTTGTGCTCCAGGGCTTTAAGCGCGGCCTCCTCAAGGGACTTGACCGCGATTTTGAACACCCTGTTGCCGTCCATCTTCAAGTAATGAGCGCGCCCGTCAACGCTTGCGTGGCTGGCCGGCATTGCCGATCCGCCGCCGGGCACATACAGCAGCTTGCCGTACGAGCCGTCGCTGTACAGATGAGTGGAAAGTATGCCCCGGTCGCCTTCGCTGCGCTCAAGCACCACGCTGCCGGCGCCGTCACCGAATAAAACACAGGTGGTGCGATCCTGATAGTCGGTGATTTTTGAGAGGGTCTCAACACCGATGACCAGAATTTTTTCACACATGCCGGATCGAATCAGGCTGTCGCCGAGCGAGAGCGCATACAAAAAACCGGTGCACCCGGCCGATATGTCAAAGGAGGCTGCCTTGACAGCGCCGAGCCTGTCCTGCAGGATACAGCCCACCGAGGGCGTGGGCGTATCAGGCGTTACGGTGGCGACAATAATGCGGTCAAGCTCACCGGCATCGCAGCCGGCCATTGCCAGGGCGTTTTCAGCCGCACGAAGCGCAAACGTGGAAGAGGATTCCCCCACAGCGGCAACATGGCGCTCTTTTATGCCGGTTCTGGCCGTTATCCATTCATCGCTCGTATCGACCATTGTTTCAAAATCAGCATTGGTCAAAACGCGCTCAGGGACACATGAGCCTGTTCCGGTTATTTTTGCTCTGTACATATGCTGGTCGCTATACCCGTCATTGCGCTGTGTATACACCCGTCTGTGTGCAGATATGCACTGCAGCCGCGTTATGCGCCCGTGCACCGTCAACCGTCTGCCTGAAAACCTGCCATTGTCTTACAGGCAGGCCCGCATGCGCTCTTCAGTCGGCACTGACCGCAACGATTTCGCGGCCTTTATAATAGCCGCACTTGGGGCAGACATGATGAGGCCGGGTCGGCTCATTGCACTGCGGACAGGTGGCCAGACTGATCCGTTTGAGGCCGTCGTGCGAACGCCTGGAACCGCGCCGTGATCGGGATGTTTTCTTGACTGGTACTGCCATAATGTAGACTTCCTTCTGTATGGAGCTGTTGTTAGTCCGGTCTCAAGCCTGCTCATGCCTTTTTTTAAGCGTGCCGAGCACGGCAAACGGCGAACGGGGCCCGGTGGCGGACGTACAGGCGCACGCACCGGTATTCAAATTCGCGCCGCACTGCGGGCACAGTCCCCGGCACCCGCTGCTGCAGTGCGGATAGGCAGGCAGCCCGAGGCATACCTGCTCAAGCACCGGTGCGAGAAGGTCGATCTGCTCCCCGTCTAAGACGACGGCTTCGATATCTTCCGCGCCAAGCTGAACATTTCCCGCTGCTTTGTGCATGCCGGGCAGCTGAAAAACATACCGGAACGACCTGGTAAGCGGGTATTCGAAACGCTCCAGGCAGCGCACGCATGCAATGCGGCACTGCGCCCGGCACGTGCCGTCCATAATAATCCGGCCGCCCTCAGGTCGGAACCGCAGCTGCACATGCAGCGGAGGCTCAATATCGCGGCAGCTGTCTTCCGGCAGCTGCGCCAGCAGGGCTGCATCCCAGCACAGATCAAGCTGCAGACCCTGCGCCGGTATCTCGGCCCGGCGGATTGCCGTGATCGATGCCGTCATGACCGCGGGCCCTTCAGACATATCGCGCACATACTGACTGCACGCTCCATTTGGCCGATGCGGTTAAATTTTTCGACACTATCATATCCGGTTAAAAAACTCAAGCGCTAACTTTAAAGCCGGGAACCGGTTAGAATTCCAGCACTTCTTTCTGATGCGCCGCATAGTCAAGATAGACTATTTTCTTCGGAACGATCCTGATCAGGGCGTAGGCTGGGTCCGTGCAGCCCTGTTTCCAGAACCCGCTCCAGTGCTCCTTCCATTTCGCCCGGCGCACGTCATCGTCCATGACAATCTCGGCCGTGCCTGAAACCGAAATACTGGAGTGATCCTCGGGCCGGTACAGGAAAACATTCACCCGGGACTGCGCCCGGATTTCGGCAACCTTGTCGGAAGAGGCGAATGTGGCGAAATACAGCACCAGATCGTCGCCCGCAGCGATATTTTCCATCATGCGGCTCTTGGGAAAGCCCTGGCCGTCGATGGTGATCAGATTGGAATAGGCATAGCTGGCGGTGAATTCAAGAATCGTCTTTTTCAGCTCTTCCGGCGACATGTCGCGTCCTCCTGTCGTGTTCATAGTCTGTCTAATTACTGCTGTAACGTCATGCGGGCTGCGCACACGCGGGGCGGTGAAAAATGTTCCCCCGTTCAGGCTGTTAAAAAAGATGCGGGCCGTCCCGGCGCTGTGCCTCAGGGGCAATGAAGCCTGTTTTTTCAAACGCCGCGTACTGCGCGCCCTGGCGGCACACTCGCTCCCTTTTCAACAGCCCGTTAGATGTAGCACACTTTTCCCGGAAACGTAAGCAAAAAATGCTTTTCCTTGACTTAACAAAAAACTTACGCTACTGTAACCCCTTTATTTATATATATATTGTCATAAGTGTCCCAACGTTTCAAAATTTGACAGATAATGATAGCTAACCCGTTGTTTTTTCATGGGGCTGTTGTGCTTTTAGAATTCAAGTCGATGCAGGTCTAAAAACAGCAGAAAGCCTTATAAAATAAGGTTAAAATAATTTTTA
>VGSH01000159.1 GCA_016875025.1 Deltaproteobacteria bacterium | reverse complement strand
GTAGATTTCGGCGTTGTGCTTGAAATAGTTGACAAAGCTGTTTTCAACCTCAAGCCGGCTGATGCCCCACAGCCCTGTGCAGGCAAGCACCGCGGATGCGACCAGCACCGCTGCGCCGTATTCACGGGGTATGCGGGCCAGAAAGCCGGTCACAGCCGACTGAAGCCCGTCGGTGCGTGCCCCTGATCCGCGCGGCATCAGCTGCAGCAGGCTCGGTATCAGCAGGAATGAAATTATAAAGGTGAGCGCCAGCCCGATGGTCATCATCCAGCCGAAGTCGATCACCGGCCGGATGCCGCTCGAGACCAGCGAGCAGAAGGCCAGGATCGTGGTCAGTGCCGCGTACAGGCACGGCATAACGATGGTGCGCACGGTCGTGGTGATTACGTCGAAGTGAGAGGCATCCGGCATTTCAGCGCACATCTGCCGGTAGCGATCAGCCAGATGGATGTTCATCTCCATTGTCAGAATCAGCATCAGGGAGATGAAATTCGACGAAATTACCGTGACCTTCCACTGGACGCATCCCAGAATGCCGATCATCATGGTGACCGTGTAGGCGCAGCACACAAGCGGCAGCACGACCCAGCGGATTTGCCTGAAAATGATAAACAGCGTCGCGATGATAAATACAAAGACCCCAACGCCGAATGTGGTGATATCGCTGCGGATGAAGGTCAGCATGTCGTCGGCGATCATGGGCACACCGCCCAGCAGCACGCGCGCGCTTTCGTTGTACGGCCGTATCACGCGTCTGATGTCGACAACGTCGCGTGAACGCCGGGCGTTGAAGCTGTCGACGGCTTTCTGGTAGACCGCTTCGCAGGCTGCCAGGCGTTCTTTTTCTTCAGGGGTAAGACCTGCATCGTGTTTTTTGTTGAGCAGGCCGACGCGCTCGCCTGAAACCTGCTGCAGGTCTTCGTCGGTTTTTAGAAAAACGACAAGGGCAGCGGTCTTTCCGTCCCGGCTGATGAGCAGATCGCTGTAAATAGGGTTGCCGGTCAGCTCCGCGCGTGCTTTGTTGCGGTCAATGCCTTCATCGACCAGTTTTTTGATTGAGTCGGGCGTGATTTCGGTCAGCTTGACGCCGCTGGTTTTCAACAGGGGCACGTCCAGAATGCTGAGAATAGAGTCAACGCTTGCGAGTTCAATCAGCTCGTCGTGCATGCGCCGCAGGTTCTCAAGCGATTCGTCGGAGAAAAGGTCGCCGCTGGGTTCATAGGTCACCATGACGAATTCCTTGATCGCATAGCGGCTGTAGATGTCGCGGAATACCTTGAGATCGCTGTCATCTTCCAGCATCAGCGAGTCGGCAGAAGCGTCAAGGCGGAAATCAGGAATATAGGATACGAAAACTGTCAGCAGGGCTGCAAGCGCAATCAGGGTGAGAACGGGGTGTTTTAAAATGGCGGATTCATACAGGCTGGCAAACAGGCGTCTCATGGTGTCGGGCCGATCCTGAAAGGGATTGGTGTGCGGCGGGGCCGTATTTCCTCTATCCCGGGCGCACGTTAAACACGGTTCACTATATTCCAGACCTTTATTTTTGTCAATTGCCCTGGGTTGTTCGCTGGCATATCCGGTCGGGCAGCCGGGGCTGTAACATGTTGTTGAAAAACTCCCATCAGACACAGTGCGTTCATTCCCGTCATGCCGTGCCCCTGCAAATCATGATTGCGCGTGTTTTCAATCCGGTAATGTTTGAACAGCCTGCTTGAAGAAATTTTTTCAAGAGCCTGATAAGCGATGTGTGGCGGAGGAGTGAGCGGCTGAAAAGGATTTTCATTTGACTGCATCTGTGGTATAGATTTTTGCAAACATACATCTGCATAAACCGTCAACTATACGATAATTTATTTACGAGAAAGGATTCTGTCATCATGAAAATACTCGCATTTATGGGCAGTCCGCGACTCAAGGGCAAATGCAACCGGCTGACTCAGAAAGCTCTCGAAGGCGCAGCCAGCGCAGGCGCGGAAGTAAAAAATTTTGAGCTTATAAAATATAATATCAAATACTGCATGGGCTGTGGCTCGTGTTTTTTGAATAAGCCGGAACTGACTATCGGAATCTGTCCGATTAAGGATGACGTGCGCGCGATTCTGGAGGAGTATGTTCAGGCCGACGGGTACATCTTTTCAAGCCCTGCCTATGATATGTTCTGCACGGCCCTGATCAAGACATTTCTGGAGCGCAAAATCGCGCTTACGTATAAATCGCGCGAGGCCATCGGCAAGATTCCGGCCGCACGGCCCGGTATTGCACAGAATTTCATGAAAAAGGCCTCGTTTATCGTGACGGCCAACTGTGACGATACGCTGGAAGAAGTGATGGGCGACCCCTGCTATGAGGCGTTTGAGGCCCACCTGCTGTTTGAGGAAATCGATACCGTGGGCAAGCTCTACTGCGGCGGGGTTGAAAACATGACCGACGAGGAGTTCGAAGTGCGCCTGCAGAAAGCCTTTGATCTCGGTAAAAATCTGGTAGAAACCATACAGAAGTACCGCGCTGAAAACAGCTGAGCGGCGTTGTGCATGTGGTCCGCAGTCATGCTCTCCTCCGGGTGGCTGCCCGCATGCGGCATGAGAGGCGACGGTGAAACTGAGAGCCGCTTTTGAAAACATGCTCTGCATGCAGGAGCCGGGCCTGTGGGTCAGAGTGCTGATGGCGCCGCTGTGGCTGTGTTCGCTGGTGTTTCAGGTTGTAGTCTGCCTGCGCGCGCGCCTGTATGAGCTCGGTCTGCTGTCAAGCCGGGCGCTTCCCTGCCGTGTCGTAACGGTCGGCAATATCACCGTGGGCGGCACCGGCAAAACTCCAACTGTTATTCTTCTGGCGCGCTTGCTTGCCGACGCAGGTCTCTATACGGCCGTGCTGAGCCGCGGCTATGGCGGATTGTCGCGCGGACCCCTGATCGTGTCGGACAGGCACCAAATGCTCGCTGCCGAGCGTCTGGCCGGCGATGAGCCTTTTATGCTGGCTCAGACGCTGGGCGGCATACCGGTACTGACCGCGCGTGACCGCTTTCAAGGCGGCATGCTGGCCTGCGAGCGCTTCAATCCGCATGTACTGGTGCTGGACGACGGGTTTCAGCATTTGCGCCTGAAACGCGATCTTGATATTGTGCTCATCAACGCCCGCAATCCATTCGGCTGCGGGGCGCTGCTGCCGCGCGGCATTCTTCGCGAACCCCTCGGTGCGCTGCGGCGCGCACGCATCATCGTGCTCACCAAAGTTGACCCGCACCGCAATCCCGAGGAACTTGAACTGCGCATTGCCGCCATCAATCCGGCTGCGGCCCTGTTTCGTGCACGTTTCAAGCCGACGGGCCTGCTGCACCCGGCAACCGGCCGCACATTTGATCTGGAAACCGTTCGAGGAAGAACAGCTGCCGGTCTGTGCAGTATCGGCGATCCCGGGCATTTTTTCAGCATGCTTGCCGCGCTCGGTGTGAGCTACAGCAGGCCGCTGGTCTTCCCTGATCATCACCGCTACAGCGCGAACGATTTCCGAGCGCTTGCCGCCCGTGCGGCCGATGCCGATTACCTTATCACCACCCAGAAAGACATTGCCAAGATGAGCGACGATATGTTACAACTGCGCAACCTGCTTGTGCTGCAGGTCACCCAGACGATTGAACACTGGGACCGGTTTCAGCGGCTGGTTTTTGAGTGTCTGGGATTGAGCCAACACGTCCCGGCCTGAGCAGCTTCCGGCTGTCCGATGCCGGACCACAGCTTGTGAAATTTCCAATCCCGAGTATAATGTTGATCCCGCTGCGAAGACCGGATGAAATACACGCCAAAGCGATCCTATGAAACGGAATTGAATCCCCAGCAGCTTGAGGTGGTGATTGCCGAGGGCGGCCCCCTGCTGGTGATTGCCGGGGCAGGCAGCGGCAAGACCAGGGCGCTTACCTATCGCGTGGCCTACCTGATTGAGTCCGGCATCCCTCCCGGCGGCATTATGCTGCTGACATTCACCAATAAGGCGGCCCGCGAGATGCTTTCCCGGGTTGAGGGGCTTGTGCCCTGTGACATGCGCGCGCTGTGGGGCGGCACGTTCCATTCGGTCGGCGCCCGCGTGCTGCGCACGCATGCCGCCCGGGCAGGCCTTGAACCGTCTTTTACCATTCTGGACAGCCGCGATGCCTGCGACGTGATGCAAACCTGCCTTGATGAGATGGGCTACACCAAAAAAGAAAGCCTGCTGCCCCAGGGAAACGTTCTGGCAAACATCTACAGCCTTGTGCGCAATATGCGCTGCGGCGTGGAAGATATACTTGAAGCCCGCTATTCCTATTTCTGTCAGTATGCTGAAGAGATCGTCACGGTGTTTGACAATTATCAGCAGCGCAAACAGCGGCTGAACGTGTGCGACTTCGACGATCTTTTGTGCCTGTGGCTGCGGCTGCTGGAAGACCATGACGATCTGCGCAGCTATTATGCAGGCCGTTTTCAGCACGTTCTGATTGATGAATATCAGGACACCAACCGTCTGCAGGCCGATATCTGCGATCTGCTGGCTTCAGAGCACCGCAATATCATGGCCGTAGGCGATGATGCCCAGAGCATTTACTCGTTTCGCGGAGCTGATTTTTCCAACATCATGCGTTTTCCGGAGCGCTATCCGGATGCCCGGATATGCAAACTGGAATATAATTACCGCTCCACGCCGGCCATTGTGTCACTTGCCAACCACAGCATCACCTATAATATCCGGCAGTTCCCCAAGGAGCTGCAGGCGGTCAAGGATTCCGGATCGCACCCGGTTGTCTTCCGGCCCTTCAGCGAGCAGCAGCAGGCCCTGTTCGTTGCGGTCCGCATCGAGGAACTCATGCATGAAGGCGTGCCTGCGGATGAAATCGCCGTGCTGTACCGCGCCCATTTTCACTGCATGGAACTGCAGATCGAGCTTGGACGGCGCGGAATTGCCTACGACGTGCGCTCGGGCGTGCGCTTTTTCGAGCAGGCCCATGTCAAGGATCTCGTGGCCTTCCTGAAGCTGCTGGTTAATCCCCGCGATGAGGTGTCCTGGAGCCGCATCCTGCAGATGCTCACCGGTATCGGCAAGGTCAACGCGCGCAGGCTGATCGGGCTGCTGCTGGAAGGCGACCCGCTGAGCGGCTGCCGCAGCGCCAGGCTAGTAGCCAAAGTGCCGAAGGCCGCCCGTGATTCCTGGGAAACGCTGTGCGCGCTTATGGATGTGCTGGCCGGGAGCGACCGTGACGGCGCGCCGGCCGAAGTCGTGCGCGCCTTGTGCGACGCCGGGTTCGCCGAATTCATGCGCGCGCGCTACAGTGATGCCAGTAGCCGCAGCGATGATATCGAACAGCTGATGCGCTTTGCCTGGCAGTATGGCACACTGACCGATTTTCTGACCGAGCTGACGCTGATGAGCAGCAGCGAGGAGGAAGACGACGGCGCTGCGGACGCGCGCCCCCGTGTGAAGCTCACCACCATCCATCAGGCCAAAGGGCTTGAGTGGTCGCATGTTTTTATTCTGTGGCTGGTCGAGGGACGGTTTCCGAATCAGAACAACATTGAGTCAAAGGATGAGGAAGAGGAGGAGCGCCGTTTGTTCTATGTCGCCGTGACGCGCGCCAAGGACGCCCTGTACCTGCTGGCTCCCCAGTGGTCGCGCGACCGCAGCGGCTCGATCGCCCGGATGGAGCCCTCGCGCTTCTTGCGTGAAATATCGGATGATTTCTGCAGGGAGTACATCCCTCATTATTAGTCCGGATCCGCGCAGCGCCTGCACACGATGCGCGGTGCAGGCATTGATTAAAGGATACCCCCATGTGCAT
>VGSH01000158.1 GCA_016875025.1 Deltaproteobacteria bacterium | reverse complement strand
CCACTGAAAACCTCCTTTCGGTTAACTTTGAGCGGTTCACCGAATCAGGAGGTTTTCTTATATTCCCGCAAATGTCAAACTCTGTGAGTCCCCCGGCAAAGCCGGGGGTTTACCTGTGATTATTATTTGCAGACTTTGCTCCGGGCGTGCATACCCTTCCCAATGGCGCGCTGAAGCTGATGGATGCCTATATCAATCAGAGCGGCTGCAGCATGCTGATCGAGGCGATTGCCGCTGAAGGCGGCCCGCCGAACCGCTTTTTTGTACAGATACTGCAGCATGCTCAGAAGACAACGGTCAAGCTGTATCCGGGCAGCGATCCGGAAAAAACTCCGGGCGTAAAAAAACTGCTGGCCCTTGTCGCCCGCCAGGTACTGGCGAATTGTCCCGGAACCTCATACGGCTCAACAAACCTGAAAGACTATCTGCTGTAGATAAAACCTGCCAAAGTCCCAAGCTCGCAATTCCTGCAACCGGCTGCTGAGCAGCGCGCGTTTTCTTGCTTTTTGCGAGCGCGTGTGATATTAACAACTGCCTGAATACAATGAACGGGGCGTAGCGCAGTCTGGCAGCGCATCTGGTTTGGGACCAGAGGGTCGGAGGTTCAAATCCTCTCGCCCCGACCATATAAACTTCCCACCGCTTTGCGGCCTGAACGGCCGATCTAACCTAACACGGCACGAAGAACAAGCATTGTTCGCGAGAGCGCGATCCGGGCAGCCAGCTACTTAAAATTAACTTTTACGCGCCCCTGTGATTTAAGGCGGCTGACGATTCTGCGCGCCTCTTCGAAATCGGGCTTGATTACCAGTACGCGCCGGAAGGCTTCCAGGGCTTCGGCGCTGCGGCCGGCATTGGCGTACCCTGCACCCAGAATAAAAAGGGCATTGAGATTATAGGGCTGCCGTGCGGTTACGGTTTCCAGGGCATCGATTCCTTCCTCCGGGCGGCCGGTGGTTACATAGGCCCGGCCGACCGTTGTTAAAACATCCATGCGTGCGGGGCTTGCATCACGTGCCTTCAGGGCAAACTCCAGCGCCCTGGCATTGCTGCCGCGCTTCTCCAAAGCGACCGCCCGCTTGTAGTAGCCGTCGCTTGCGATGTTTCCCAGATTAAACCTGAGCGCTCCAAGACCGGCGACGGCGAAGATGCAAGCGGCGGCAATTAAAAATTTTTCCCGGGAAAAAACATACAACAGTTTTTTCTCCCGGCAGTACAGCGCAATGATCATACCAGAGCTTGCAAACGCCAGCAGCGGCGTCACGGCACGCTGGAACGGGAAACCGAAGCACGCGGTCACCAGAAAAGCGACCAGCGCGCCTGAGCCGGCGTACAGGAGAAACTCCTCAAACGCTGTGCGTTGCGCGTTCATGAGACGCAGCGCCAGCACCAGAACACCCGCGAAAAAAAACAGCAGCAGCCCAGCTCCAGGCAGACCGAGTTCAACCGCGGTCTGCACAAAATCATTATGCGCGCGCCTGATCTGCACGTCCTTGCCGAACGACTGGTCCGTCTGCCAGGTATTCACCACGGAACCGTACATGGAAGCGAAGCTGCCTGCTCCATGACCGGTGAGGGGTCTTTGTTTCAAAAGCTCAAGCGCGTTGTTCCAGACTATCAGCCGGTACTGGGAACTGCCGTCCAGAGAACGCTTCACAACCGGTTGTTTCATAAGGACTAAACCGGCGGAAAAGCAGGCGCATAGTATCAATGCCGCGACCGGTGTAAAAACCTTCCACCCCGTACGACGTTTAAGCAGCAACCCGGAGCTCCACAGGGTTGCACACCCGATTGCAAGCCAGGCAGCCCGGCAGTGTGTTAAATACAGCACCACCAGACCGGCGGCAACAGTAAGCCAGCACAGCGCTGCGCCCACGGGTCTGCGCCGCAATAAACAGGCTGCAGAGGAGCTGAACAATATCGTCATGCACAAAAATTCGGCAAGCACGTTGGGATTGGCAAATGCTGCCGACGGCACCCGGACGGAAGGAATCCCGCGCAGTCCACCGGCCAGCTGGACAAGTGACAGACCTGTCACCAGAGCACCGGACACAACCACGCTGCCCGCAAACCGGCCGAGCCATACATCCGTATGCATCCAGGCCACAAGCCCCAGCGCTGCCAGTGCGCAGGCACTCCAGTGCACAGCAGCATACAGGGCATCATAGGGATTCATGCACCACAGAACGCTCACAAGAGCCCAGCACACAAACGCTGCCAGTGCGCACGAGCACAGGTCCCGCGGAACCGCAAGGCGGCGCTGCGCAGCCGCGCGGACAAGCCCCAATACGCAAAAAAGCGCAACAGCCGCCTGAATAACAGCGCGCTGCGGCAGATCGGCGAAATTACTGATGCGGGCATTGAAAACAAGCGGAGAGACTATGATAATCAGGCATGCCAGCCAGCCCGCGCAGAAATCAAGGCGCTGTTCCCATAACTGCCCGGGCGCAGCGGCTGGCGGAGAACCCTGCAAAGAATGTTTCCGTTGAGGAGGGCGTGATTTTTTCTTTGATGCACTCATGATGTCTGATCCGCCCTCTTGTACTGGCAGCCCGGGCGGCATATGACTGTGCGTTCTTTACCTCCAGGCAAAAAGATTGCCTCTGTGCCATCGGTCAGCACCCGTCCACCTGTGGGCAGCAGTATCCTGTCGACATATGTACCATCATCCAATGACAAACAATACATTTGCCCCTGTGCATCGCGCACATAAATATGGTGGCCAAGAATACGTGGCACACCAAGGTCGGCATCATTTCCAGATGTAAATGTCCAAAGCGGCACACTGTTTCCCGGTCGGAGGCAGTTCAAAGAAGCGCCCGCACTGACCAGTACATCTCCATTCGATAGAATGGCAATGCGTGGCAAACCTAATGCGCTGGAATTGAAACGCCATTGCAGTGCGCCTGTTGCGGCCGCATGCGACTGCACGAACCCTTGAGAATCGCTCGAATACACACAATCCCCCCCTGCGACCAGATGCCCATCCGCCTGCCCGGGTTCCAGCTGCCACAACACCTTCCCATCGGCGGCATCCAGGCATTGCACTGTGCAGCCGACGCGGATGACAAGCCTCTCACCATTCACAATCGGTGTTGTTTCAAGAGAGCCGGTTCTCAAGGACCACAGGCGTTTGCCATCGGCCGCGTCAAGACAGTAGAGCCGGTCGCCGGCCGGCGCATACACTCTCCCGGCACCGACTGCCGGAGCAACTGTGGCCCAGTCGTTTGTCCAGAACTCCCAGAGCACTCTTCCGGTTGCGGCATCCAGTGCATAGAGCCCGCCGCATTGAAAATACAGTCTGCCATCATCGGCAACGGGGGCCGATGCATGCGTGCCGAATGTTTTGAACTCCCAGAGCAGGCGGCCGGTGGCGATATCAAGGCAGTACACATCATCAGCACACAGATACAGGCGCCCTTCATCAACGACGCCCCATTGCATGTGGGATTTTTTTATTTGAAACTGCCACAGCAGTTCCCCGTCGCGGGAAGGAGCGCAGGCACCCAGTATCGCTGTCAGTACTATGAGCGCCATACATCGAATCAGCATACCACTACCGCTCCACAGACCTTATGTTTACACAGCACCGGCACACAGCACAGGAAAACAGCTCCGCCGGTATAGCGATGTTACGGGTTTGCGATATATCCGGCTATCTTATCGCCAACCTGGCTGGTTGACAGGCCCATTCGGCCGGCAGCCATGCTCTTCATGTCGCGGCTCACAACACTTTGAATGGCTGATTCTACCTGCTGCGCGGCACGCTCCTCTCCGAGCACTGAAAGCAGCATCTGCATGGCGGCAACCGCGGCAATCGGGTTGATCACGTTCTGCCCCGTGTACTTTGGAGCCGAGCCGCCCATGGGCTCGAACATGGATACGCCTTCGGGGTTGATGTTGCCGCCGGCAGCCACGCCCACACCGCCCTGAATCATGGCAGCGAGATCGGTAATAATGTCGCCGAACATGTTGTCGGTCACGATCACGTCAAACCACTCGGGGTTTTTGACCATCCACATGCAGATGGCGTCAACGTGCGCATAATCGGTGCTGATATCCGGGTACTCCGCCGCCACATCGTTATACGCCCGCTGCCAAAGGTCAAAGGCATAGGTGAGAACATTGGTCTTGCCGCACAAAGTCAGCTTCTTTTCTTTATTGCGCTTGCGGGTGAATTCAAATGCATAGCGCAGGCAGCGCTCAACTCCTTTGCGGGTATTGATCGACTCCTGAATGGCGACCTCATCGGGCGTGCCCTTTTTCAAAAAACCCCCGCCGCCGGCATACAGGCCTTCGGTATTTTCGCGCACAACCACGAAATCAATATCCTGCGGCCCCTTGCCGACAATCGGCGTTTCAACCCCGGCAAAAAGCTTGACCGGACGCAGGTTGATATACAAGTCCAGAGCGAATCGCATCGTGAGCAGAATGCCTTTTTCAAGGATTCCCGGGGCCACATCCGGGTGGCCGATCGCGCCGAGATAAATGGCATCAAAGCCGCGCAGCTCATCCAGCACGCTTGCGGGCAGAATCTCACCCGTGCGCTTGTAGCGCTCCCCGCCCAGATCGTAGGTGTGCAGCTCGTATTTAATATCATTTACTGAGGCAACCGCTTCAAGAGCCTTGAGGCCTTCATTCACGACTTCAGGTCCGGTTCCGTCACCGGGTATTACCGCGATTTTGTACATGGGTCGTTCCTTTCCTTTTAAAGCATCCATAACATTACAATTTCATGCACGTTCCCTGCTCAGGCAGGAAGCTGGCCCTGCGAGCCCGCGCTCACCTGCCTGTCTTTGTTTTGACATAGTTCATCAAACCGCCCGCATCGATTAAATTGCGCATAAAGGGCGGTATGGGCTGGGCAGTCAGCTCACCTGCAGTGCCGGCCAGCATGATCCTGCCGCTGTCCAGCTCAACCGTTATTGTGTCGCCTTCGGCAATCTGTGCGGCCGCCCCGGGACATTCCAGAATCGGCAATCCCATATTGAACGCATTGCGGTAGAAAATGCGCGCAAAGCTGCCCGCGATCACGCAGGCCACCCCGGCGGCCTTGAGCGCGATGGGCGCATGTTCACGCGAGGAGCCGCAGCCGAAATTCTGGCCTGCGACGATAATATCGCCGGGCCTGACCTTGTTCGGAAAATCGGGGTCGGCATCCTCCATGCAGTGCCGGGCGAGTTCGGCCGGATCAGAGGTGCTGAGATAGCGCGCCGGTATGATTTCATCGGTATTGATATTATCGCCGAATTTCCAGACTTTGCCCGTGTAGTGCATAGCGTTCCTCGCGTGTTCAATTCTCAATAGTTAACACAGTCGTAAAAAGTCCCCGACTGTCACCTCGACCCCTTGGACTGCGCTCAGGACAGACTCCGCGAGAAGTCTTGTAACTGTATGACAATTCAAGATTTCTCCCTTCGGTCGAAATGACACAACAGCCATTTGCTGACTTATTACGACTTCATCAATAGTTACAGTTCATCAGGTGAGCCGATACGGCCCAGCACAGCCGAAGCCGCTGTCACGGCCGGGTTGGCCAGATACACGAAGCTCTCCGGATGGCCCATGCGGCCGACAAAATTCCGGTTGGTCGTTGCAATGGCCGTCTCACCGCGCGCCAGGATACCCATGTGGCCGCCAAGGCAGGGACCGCAGGTCGGGGTGCTGACCACGGCTTCGGCCTCAATGAACGTCTCGAGCAGGCCTTCGCGCAGGGCCTGCAGATAAATCGCCTGCGTGGCCGGAAAGATGATCAGCCTGACGCCGGGCGCGGTTTTTCGGCCTTTCAAAATTGCGGCCGCAGC
>VGSH01000157.1 GCA_016875025.1 Deltaproteobacteria bacterium | reverse complement strand
GGAGAGAGTTTCTGGTCGCGCGGGTACTTTGTGTCCACATGTGGAAGAGATGATGAGGAAGTCAGGGCATACATACGGCACCAGGAGAGCGCAGACAAGCGGCTCGACCAATTAAAACTGTTTGATTGAAGCCACCTTGGGTGGCTCAAGGTTTATCAATCCGCTTTGAGCGGTTCACATGTTTCAAGCCTCCGGCTTTGCCGGAGGTATATGACTCAAGTTCTGCCAGGGCCTCTTTGACGATTGCGTGGATGCCGTAATTGCCGCATCCGGGGCACTAGGCCTTTTCACCGTCAAACGTGTAACCGTTCGGATCCATTATACGGCCTCCTTCATCAAAGCGCTCAGCTCGGCAACGCTGAACTGCAGACCATTGAATTTCAGAATGGTGTGGTCAAGCCTGATGCGCAGCGCTGTTTCCAGAACCTGCCTGAACTGGGCGCTCTGGTTGTTTTCAATGACGACAACCCTGCGGGCGCGCTCTATCAGGTGCTGTACCTGCGGGTTGACGGGGAAAACCTGCGTGAAGTGCGCCAGGGCCGATGTCTTTCCGCAGCGTGCAACCGCTTCGCGCGCAGCAGGCAGCACGGAGCCCCAGCAGATGAAAAGGGTTTCGTAATCTTCGGCGCCGTAGAGGTCCGGCATCATGGCGCTGTCCTTGACCAGTTTTATTTTTGAGGCTCTTCTGAGCTTCATGCGCAGGCTGATGCCGTCTAAATCTTCGGTTATGCGGCCGCTCTCATCGTGTTCGTCGGAGTCAACGCAGACCCTTCCCGGCCCGAATCCGGGCACGGACCGGGGAGACAGTATGCCGTCAGCAAGCGCAAAGCGTTTGTAGCCTTCAGGTGCTTCAACAATGTGGCGCGCAACGCGTTCAGGCACAGCGAACGCCGGGGTGGTGTAGTAGGTGTCGACGAAGTACTGGTCTGCCAGGATGATCGCAGGGATTTGAAACCGGTCGGCTGTATCAAATGCCCGTCGGGTGATCTCATAGCCCTGTTCAAGTGTGCCGGGTGCAAATATCGCCCGCGCGAAATCACCGTGGCCCGCGTGAATCGCCATGAGCAGGTTGCCCTGCTCGGTTCTGGTCGGCAGCCCGGTGCCCGGTCCGGGGCGCTGGGCCAGAAGGATGACAGCCGGGGTTTCGGTAATGCCGGCAAGCGAGAGTCCTTCGGTCATCAGGGCAAACCCGCCGCCTGATGTCGTAACCATGGCACGCGCTCCGGCATACCAGGCCCCAAGGGCCATGTTGATGACGCCGATTTCATCCTCAACCTGCTCAAGGGCTATGCCGCATTGCTGCGCCCAGCCTGCCAGGGCTGTAAACGTGCTTGTGGAAGGCGACATGGGATAGGCGAACACTGCGTCGCAGCCGGCCGCTATCGCGCCGAGCGCAACCGCCTCGGCGCCTGATACAACGATGTCTTCAGCAACCTCGTCTGAAGGTTCAATGATTACCCTGAGGCCGAGATCGGCCGCGATTTTACAGCCGGTTTCAAATCCCGCCTCGGCTGCCTTGATATTGGCTGCGACAACTTCAGCGCCTGTTTTTTCAAACTGGCGCCTGACCTGGTCGGCAAGGATGTTCCGGTCGAGGCCCGCGATTGCGGCAATCGTGCCTGCCGCCACTACACCGGCGTACTGAGCGCTGCCGCAGGATTCGGCAATGTCATTGAATGCAACGGGGTGGATTTGTTTTGAATCGATGACTCCCGGATCGGCAAGAACCAGGGTTGCCTCCTGCAGGTTTTTTTTATAGCGCGCAAAGGCGTCCGCATCCAGGGGGATAAAGATGTCGACAGTGCCTGAAAGGGCCGTGACGCGTGTGGATGCCGCCCGGATGGTGGTTGAGTTGGTTCCGCCGCGCACCCGCGACATGTATTCTTTTGTGGCGAACACATGCCGGCGGTCTTTTTTAAAAACAGCCGTCAGCACAGACTCTGTGGAATTAATGCCCGCACCGGCCTCACCGGCAAGCAAAATCGAGAGTTCGTGTAGGGTTCTACCCATGGGTGCCTCCGGATTGTCGGATATGCCGCAGCTGCCCCGCTGCACTAATCTTTTTATATAGCATAGTGTCCGGCGTATTCAATTGCAAGAATAAGGTAGTGCGCGGCAATTTCCGGGCTGTACGGTTGGGCTACCGAATTGCTGCATTTAATGCTATGGTGGAGGCCAGGCATGTGCCCGGCACGCACACCAGTGAGCGAGGTTGCATGAACAGCGTCGAATTTCCTGTTATCAGCGAACGGTTGTTTCACCTGATGGCCGACAACATACTTGACGGTCTTGCCATTATCGAAGGCGAGCGGGTCGTGTATGTCAACAGCAGGCTGTGCGACATAACCGGTTATACCCGCGCAGAGCTTTTGAATCTTGATAATTTCAGGCTTATTGCGCCCGGGCTCAGGAAAAACTTCAAGCGTGATTTCGGCCGGCATGACGCAAGCCGCATGTCCGAGGAAAAGGAGTTTGAAATCCGCCGCAAAGACGGCATGCCGGTTTTCATCCACAACCGCCACTCGCATCTGCTGGATGACACCGGCGCACATATTCTCTATCACTTCGAGATTATCACCGACATTACCGACCGCAAGCAGGCCGAAGAAAATCTCCGGGCGCTCAACCAGGAGCTTGAAAAGCGGGTTGAGGAGCGCACCGCGGCGCTGAAGGCAACAAACGAGCAGCTGCGCGAACGCGAGCGTGAGCTCGAGGCCCAGGCTAAAAGCCTCGAGGATCTGAACGCCGCGCTGCGCGTGCTGCTGCACAAGGGCGAGCAGGACAAAAAAGAGCTCGAAGAGCGCACCGTGCTGAATGTGCAGGAGCTCGTGCTGCCCTATCTTGACCGTTTGCTGCAGCATGCCGGCGATTACACCCAGCGCGAAACCCTGAAGGTGATCAGATCGAATCTTGCCGATATTGTCGCGCCCTTCGGCCGTGCGCTCTCACTGGGCCGGTCCCGGCTGACCCATAAGGAACTGCAGATCGCCAATCTCATCCAGCAGGGCATGACCAGCAAGGAAATAGCCTGCCTGCTGCATGTCTCAGAGCGCACGATCACAACGCACCGGGACAATATCCGTAAAAAAATCGGACTGAAATCGCAGAAGGCGAACTTGCGCACATATCTTCTGTCCATGGGGTAGGTCAGGTCGTGATTGTTGCGTAAAATGTTTTTCAAAAATCGCTATCGCTATCGGGATCGGTATCGCGATCGTATTCACTGACAATTAGCTGACGTATCGATACCGATTTCGATCCCGATCCCGATAGTGATGCGAAAAACCGGACTTGTTACGTATTTATTATACGTATAAATTACGTTTTTATTAAGTATTGTATCTGGACCGTTCCTGGTGTAGAACTTGAGTATTCCGGGGAATGGTATGACCCAGCTTGAGAAGGCAGACGGTTACGAACCAACAGGGAGGAATAGCAATGGTCGATTATAAAGAAATCTGCGCTGTAATTATGAAAAAAACAAAAGTACGGGGCAGGCCGGTGGCAATCAGCCTGTTTCGCGACGCGGTGCCTGCAGGCTATGAGCCCATACAGGAGCCGCCCTGCGCAATCGTTCACTTTGCCATGGATGAGGGCCGCAAGGTCTACTTCGATGCCGACCATCATGACTGTTACGTGGGCGTGCACCATGCGGGCATCGTGCCGGGGAAAAAGGAAATCGTGAGCGGCGAATACCTGTCAAAAACGAGTTCGTTTTTTACCTGGGAGGGCGCGGCCCGGCTCAAAGCCGGAACATACTGCCTGCCGCCCGGCATGGTAAAGGCCATCGGCGCAGCTCCGCTTGATGAGGTTCCCGAAGGCGTGCAGGTTGACTGGATCGTTGCGGTTTCCAATGCCCATGATGCCTGCATCCTGGGCGGCTGCCGCATGGCCCGGGACGGGGTGCAGCCTTACGGCACCTTCGGCACCTCGCTGTGCGGCGAGCTGTTCGCCGTGCCGTGGCACATCGACAATGTTATGGTCGTGGGCGGCGATTTCGGCGGCCGGATGCACAACCGGATCAAACAGGACCAGATGTTTATCATTATCCCGGCCCGGTTTGCGGACACGATACCCAAACTTCTGCTTGATATTAAGGTCAACGTCAAGGCCAGCCGCGAGATGACCAAGCCCCCGTGGTCGCCCTTCTGGCAGAAGAAGGACAAGGCCGCTGTGGAGAGTGCGCCGGTTGAGAGTGAGGCTGAAGCCGGTGAAGAGCCTGTCTTTAGCATGGACTGGGAAGATGAGGCCCGCTCACTTGTTAAAAAGGTTCCCGAGGAAATGCGTGAAATGATCATCGGCAATGCCGAGCAGTATGCGAAAGAAAACAGCTACGCTGCTGTGTCGATGAAATCCATGCGCGAACAGATGGCAAAAATGGGCATGGATCTTGATGAAATGATGGCCATGGTGTAGCATGGCATTGTAAATTTTTATCAGACAGGGAGGTACGCATGGGCAAGAACAAAGAGTACGCGGAACTATTGACAAAGCACGAGGGCTACACGCGCGACATCATCGCATTCAAGCTGTGCGACACGCCGCCCGACTATGCTGAATCCTACGGTGAGGACGTATCGTTTGAGTGCGCCATGATGGCCGAGGTCTGGGACGGACGTGAAAAGCCCTTCTACATTACCAACAAAAACATACTCTGCGGCGGCGCGGTGTATTCGGGCATCGGCAACAGGAAGATGACCAAAGATGACTTTCAGGTCGGCGTGGGGGCTGCCATTGGACCGCAGAAAGCCTATGCCTCGCTCGAGGTCTTCCGCCGGGTCAATCAGCAGGTGTGCCACACGTTCAAATCGAATAAGTATCTCGTCATCGGCAGGCTGCAGGATATGGAGGACTACGACTTCATAATGGTCACTGCCGACGCCGACCATGTGCACCGGCTGTGCAAGGTTTACACCTGGGCAACAGGCGAGCTGGTGCACGGCATATCAGGCACGGCCTGGTGTGCAAACTCATTTCCGCTTATCCTGCGCACGAAAACTATTACGTTTAACATGGGCGATCCGCCCTCGCGCTTCCTGATGCGGCTCGATCCGGGCGAGATGTTCTGCTTTATCCACCATGACCTGCTGCCGCTGATAGTCGAAAACCTGGACAACATTTCAGCCGGCGAAGTTTCAATGTAGAGGAGGACGACCATGGCCTATTATATTACTGAAGACTGTGTTATCTGCGGCACCTGCTGGGAAATCTGCCCCACGGATTCCATCGAGGAGTATGACTGGTACTACCGGATCAATACCGACACCTGCGTTGAATGCGGCGCCTGTGCCCGCGTGTGCCCCAATCATGCGATTTTCAAGACAAAAGAGGGCAAGGAATAAGGGCAGGGACGCAGCGCACACGGTTGCATGTTCAGAAGTGCAATCGTGTGCAGGGTGCGTCTGAAACAAAACCGTCCGTTCGCCCTGAGCCAGTCGAAGGGTTGAACGGACAGCTGTCTGACGCTGACCCCCGTTCATGGTTCGACAAGCTCACCACGAACGGGGATTTTTTTTCTGAAAAAGGGCACATCACCCTCACCCCGACCCTCTCCCCTCAAGGGAGAGGGAGGTTGTTTGACCTTTTACGGGACAATCAACCTTGAACATTGTAGGGGCGAAATATTTTTCGCCCCTACGCTCCCGCCTCCGAACTTTAGGGCAGCCACAGGGGGCTGCCCTTACACTCCGAACTCCCAACTCCCAACTCCAGGGCAGCCACAGGGGGCTGCCCCTTCTATGTGCAACTTTGTCAAGCCACAAAATCAATAGTCCGTTTTTTCAGGTTTTTATTGGCCGGTTTGCTCTGTCTCCTAACGGAAACTCCGTCA
>VGSH01000156.1 GCA_016875025.1 Deltaproteobacteria bacterium | reverse complement strand
GCTCATGAAGTGCGGTGTTTATTCGGTAGAATCTTTGCTGATTAAAAACAGCAGTTATTTCAATTGGATGGAATTAGTAATGTTCCCCACGCGCGTGGGGATGAACCGCGTGTGTCTGCCCTGAATAATATGATAATCACATGTTCCCCACGCGCGTGGGGATGAACCGCGGCTTTGCAAGGTCGGCACCGTCAACCTGCAATGTTCCCCACGCGCGTGGGGATGAACCGGTATCATCGTCAGCCGCAGCCATAGTCTGTAAATGTTCCCCACGCGCGTGGGGATGAACCGCGCTGCTGCGCTTATAAGTACCGAACCAGAACATGTTCCCCACGCGCGTGGGGATGAACCGTACGAGCTACGGCAGGCAAAAAAGGGTGAGGAATGTTCCCCACGCGCGTGGGGATGAACCGGGTACTTGCCGACCGGGTGCGGGTGTACGTCCATGTTCCCCACGCGCGTGGGGATGAACCGTCCGAGGTAACGGCCGAGCTTACCAGCTGGGGATGTTGAATAGGGGGCATCCAAGGAAATATGAATAAATGAAGGGATCGAAGCGAGCGCCCTTAAATATAGTTTCGTCAACTGGAAGGCAGGGCATGGTGACGGAACGCCCTGAAATAAGTAAATAGGTTGTAGCGCGAGAGAGGGCCTGAGCTGAGTCTAAAGTCTCGAGTCCACAGTCAAGAGCCTTTGAACTTTGGAGGGGTAAAAAAATTGCCTGCCAACCATTATCCTCTGCGTCTCAGCGCCTCTGCGGGATAGAAAATACCTACCTGCCGGTCAGGCGGGACAGGCCTGAGGCCTGAAATTCGCTGTCAGACAGTCCAAGGTTGATGCGTACGTCCGTGGTTGTAATGCGCGTCGTGGAGCCGTCAACAAGATTGCGGAACGTGGCTGCATCCCAGTACCAGATACCGAAGCTGTGCTGCCAGGAAAATGTCACGTCCTTCTGCACCTCATTGCCGTTGCCATAGTACTCGATCATAAACGGCACCATGCGCTCAAGGTCGATCATGCTCCTGCGCCATGAATAATAAGGGTTTGATTTGACCGGCGTGCTCTTGATCAGGGCCGCCGGTCGGCCGTCATGCGTTACCGTTTCAAGCAGTTCATGGGTTTCAGATTCGGGCAGCAGGTCGACATACTGTTCAAGAAAAAAATTGTTTTCTGCCTCCGGGCGGTAGGTTTCAATGGTAAGCGTCCTGCCTGCATCACCGCGGTACATGATATACCAGTAGCGGTCCCCTGACTTTAAGGAGCGCTGATGCAGGATTGCAGTTGCGCATCGGCGGGTGTCGCTGCGTGTATGCAGCGTTTCAAGATAGCGCAGCACAGTCGCGCAGCGCACTGCATCCTGCGGTGAATAGTGGCGATGTTTCTCGATAACTGCTATGGCCTTTGTGCGGCCGTCGCTGAAGGTCGTTTCCCAGCGGCGCGACAGCACGGCATCGGTGAATGAGTTACTGTGCGCAACACTGCGCATGATGCCCGCCGGGTCGCTCGGCTGAGCGTACACAACCACCGGAGCCGGCCCGGTCTGCGGTTCGTCAGATGCCGCAAAGGCCTGTGTGCCTGCTGCTGTTTCGGCATAGGATTTTACGGGCGCCGGCTCAGGCTGCGGAGCCGGGGTCGGCGCGGCATGGGTGAGGGTTACGAGCTCCCGGGCCTGATTGTGGCCGGCGGCCAGCAGCTGCAGCCCGTTCGGAATTACGTCATAGCTGAGCATCAGCGTCGCGGTTTCATGAAGCCCCTGAGGAGCGGAGCAGACTTCAAATACCGGCGGCGGCACCCGCGCTCCGCTTTTTGCCTGCTCGGCGATCAAACCGAGAAGCACGCCGAGAACCTCCGCTTCCAGCCCCTCACGCTGCGCTTCCTCATTAAGATCGGGCGGCGTGCTGTAGAGCAGGCTGGTAACGAAACAATCCCGGCCGTTGTTCGGGCGGACCTGCACAAAAATTTCGAAGTCCCGCAGCGCCCCGCCTGCATTTCCGATTTTTCTGGCAGCATGGCGGTATTTGAGCAGGTCGAAACCGCAGCGTTCACGCAGCAGTTTGTCCTGCTCGCGGAAGGCAAGTTCCTGAAGGCGCTCACGGGCGCTGTCGGCAAAAATGCTGCGCGGATATTTTTGCAGGAATTCGCGGTAGCCTTCCATGGTATCAAGATTGTCATAGCGCCTTATTTCAACCTGCTCGATATGCCAGTTTGCCTTGTCGACATTAGGGTTGCCAGGGTAGAGCATTTTAAACTCAAGGTAGCCTTCGACCGTATCCTGTTTTTCGTATGGCTTGAATTCGAGCAGATCGAGCTCGTCGCGCGCCCGGCCTGTAAAAATATTTTTTGGATACGCCTGCAGAAAGTCGCGGTAGGCCTCAAGCGTGTTCAGATCAGCATACTGCCGGTATATCTGCATATCCGCATCGAACTGCCTTTTCGAGGTTCTGCGGCCGCCTTCATAGACATACGACCCGGCGGCGCAGGCCGCAAGAATGAACATACAACCAACAAGCAAAAGGACCACCCGTGTTCGTCCGGCTTTCATGGCGCTCTCCCCCTGACTACTGTTTGTCGGCATTGCATGCCGCCCTGATCGACGTCTGCTTGTTACTCGGCCGCTCCGGGGCCGCATAATTCCTGCCTGAGCCGGATAAACGTTTGTTCGGTTTCGGGGTCGGCAATATCCGGGTGCAGAATCAGGGTCATGTTTGCGTAGTCACAGGCCTGTTTCAAATCACCGAGGTGCTTCAGTGCGATTACAGTCTGGCGGCGGGCTTCAAACCAGCGCGGTGTTCCGGCCTGCAGCCCGCGCGTGAGTTTGCGCCAGCAGGAAGCGGCCTGCGACCAGTCTGCCTGCTGTTCATAAATCAGGGCCAGGTTGTAGAGCGCGTCTGCCGACGTTTCATCGCGGGCAAGCTGCTCCTCATAGAGCGCCCGGGCGGCGTCGAGGCGGTTTTCATCGCGGTGAATCTCGGCAATCCGCAGGTTCAGGGCCTCGAGAAATTCCGCCCGGGCGCTGCTGCGCCCTGCTTCCCGGGCAAGCGCAGAATAGATGTGCAGCGCGGTTGCTGCAAAATCCGAGACGCGGCTATCCTGCTGCCGGCGCAGCTCTTTTGATGCTGCATACAGCCTGGCGGCGGTTTCCTGCAGCATCATCCAGCTGTCTGATGCAAGGGTTTGTTTTTTGATGAAGGCATCAATTTCCTGCCGGGCCTCATCTGATGCCCCCAGCTGCTGAAGGCACTCAATGCGCAGCCCTGCAGCCTTGAGTGCGCTCTGGCGGTCAGGCGCGGCAGACACGCTTCGCAGAAGCTTCAGCGCACCGGCATGATCGGGCGCAGGGCCGTGCATGAGCAGTCGGGCCTGCATGAGGCCGACATATGCCCGCAGCTGATCTTTGCCGGAGAGCTTTGAGCGCTCAACAGCCGCGGCGTAGTCTTGGATCTGCTGCATCACGTGCCGATAGCTGTTGTGTGCTGCGTTGCTGCGGGCCGCTGTCCCGGCATGCTGGCGTTCAAAGGCATCAACGCGCGAGCGTACGATATGAAACCGTGCTTCCAGATAGCGCGGGCTGCCCGGCTTAATGCGCTCAAACTCTTTCAGCGCTTCGGGTTCGCGCTGCTGTTCGAGATAGTGGGAGCCGAGCTGATAGCGGGCTTCGCAGGCATTCTGCTGGTCAGCGCACTTTTCAAGGTAGCGTCTGCTGGCGGCGATATAGCGTTGATGATGCTCTGATGTTTTGTTTGAATGATAGCCCTGCGCAGCCGCGACATAGTAATAACAGGCAGCCTGAGCAAGGTGTTTCGAGGCAGGGTATTCCTTGAAAAGGCGGCTGAATAAACCGGACGCCCGTTCCCAGCGTTCAAGCTTGCATTCACAGCAGGCAAGGTAAAAGAGGATTTCATCCTTGCGTGATTTGGTTACGGCCTCATCAGTCGCAAGGACATACGCATAGCGCTCGGCAGCCTCCTGCCAATGCTGTTTTTTGAACAGGTGGTCTGCCAGCGCCAGGTTTCCGACTGCACCCATTTCCGCAACGGGCATGGCCGCGAACACATCCGGCCGTTCGCTTACAAAGCGGTACAGTATGGGCGCGCGTGCCGGCTCATGCGCAGTGAGCGCGCGAAGGTCCTGCAGCACGCTGCGGTACCGGGCCGCTTCGGCACCCCCTTTTTTCTCGGCTTCTTCAATCGTGGCGATCCCGCACTGCACGCTCAGGGTTTTTAGCCCGCCGGCTATTGCCGCTGGGATGCCCGCAGGCCCGATATCATTGCGGAACGATTCAACGCCTTTGAGCACGTCCGCACAGGAGCCGCGCTGATAGGCGATAACGAGCTGCTCATAGCGGCAGCGGACATACAACGCATCAGACGGGGATGTCATTGCCAGCAGAGCGTCTGCGTCCTGCATGGCGCTGTCGTAGCGGCCTGCCTCCTTGTAGCAGAGCATGCGGCCGAACAGGCTGCGGGTAACAATGGATTGTTCCTGAAAATCGATAAACGCGCGCGAAAACCCCTGCCGGGCCTGTTCAAGCAGCTCTGCCCTGCCGGATGCGGCGCTGTCCATGAGCAGCGCCCGGTAATAGCCGTTCCAGCTCTGCCAGTATCCGGCGAGCGAGATCAGATGCTGGGGCTGCTGCCAGGCGGCGCTTTGAAAGAAGGCTTCGGTGTTCTGCATGCTGTCAAGGCGCTGCTCCTGCATGTCGGCAACGATCTGCTGATTGTGGCGCAGTATCGCGCCGAGGAGTTCACGGTTCTGCACCAGCAGCTTTTGTGCCTCGGCAACAGGCAGCGACTGTTTGTGCTGCGCATCAATAATGCTGCTGATGCAGTGTCCGGCTTTTTCGATCAGGAGTTTCTGCAGTTCAAACCCGGGTGCACTCCCGGCCGCCGCGAAGGTCGCCTGCATGAGTTCCTGGGCCGCTTTCAGGGAAGCCGGGGATGCCATGCGCTCCACGTCCAGGGCGCGCACGGCCGTTATGGAGCCTCGTGCCGCCAGCGGCGCGGCCAGGCTTATCAGGAGCACTATTGCCGGGATGAGCGCATGGGTTTTCACGTCTTAGTCCTCTGCCCGGCCGGGCGCCACGGCCGGGCTGCCCGGCCGGGCCATGGAAAATACGATCGTATTCTTTCCTGCTTTCAAGCAGGTATTGTAGACGCCGATAACATGCCGGTAAGGCACGCGCGCTTCCGGCTCAACCACCAGCAGAACATCGTCGGGCAGCATGGTTAAAAAGCCGTGCAGTTCTTCATAGCTGCGCACTTCCCGGTCCTGCAGGAAAATAGACGGCATGTCGCCGCCGGCAATAAGCAGCCGTATGCGCAGGCGCACTATTTCCCGGTCCTGCGGCTGCGCAGCAGCGAGTCCGCCCTTTTCAGGCAAACGGTTTGCGAGCACGCCCTCGGGTTTCTGGAACTGCATGGTCATGATGAAAAAGATAAGCAGCAGGAAGATGACATCAATCAGGGCTGTCATGCGTATTGTCAGGTTGACCGGGCCGCTATGCGCTTTAAGGGGCAGTTTCATCGCGTGCCTCCGGTATCAGCGGAGCCGGCGGCTCCATGTAGGCGGCAAAGTGTATGCGGCTGACGCCGCTCAGGGCCACCTGTTCCATAACCAGCTGCAGGGTCTGGTATGGCAGGTTTTCATCTCCCCGAAGGGTGACGGTTGTGCGGGAGGGGTCCTGAATGCGCTCCTGCAGAACTGTACCCAGCTGCCGCAGTGAAAGGGGCTGATGTCCCAGAAAGAGGCTGGTTTCATTCTGGACCGTAACAATCAGTTCGGCCGGCGTGCGCTCCTGCTCGGGTTTGGCCGCGTCAGCCAGGGGCAGGTCGATTTTGCGGCTCAGGACATCCGAAAAATTCAGCAGCATGATAAAAAAT
>VGSH01000155.1 GCA_016875025.1 Deltaproteobacteria bacterium | reverse complement strand
GACCAGCCCGTCGGTATCGTTCCAGATTTCCAGTGCAGTCGTGTCACGGTGTACGGCCGGGTTGGCGCTGTTGCAGAACTGCATGGGGATAAACGCGGTTTTGATTTTTTCCGCAAGCGCGCGTGCCTTTTCAATCGCGCCCTGCATTCCCTTTTCGTTTTCCGTGAGAACAACCGTTGCGCCAAGAGCCTGCAGCAGCATGCGGCGCTCCGGGGTCATCTCCTCGGGCATGGTCAGTATCAGGGCATAGCCCTTGATAGCCGCAATCCATGCCAGCGCGATGCCGGTATTTCCGCTGGTCGGCTCGATAATGGTCATGCCCGGCGTAAGCAGGCCGCGCTTTTCGGCATCCTCGATCATGCTGAGGCCGATGCGGTCCTTCACGCTGCCGCCGGGGTTGAAGGCCTCCAGCTTGGCAGCCACGCGGGCCGCGGTCAGCCGGCGCAGCCAGATCATGGGCGTGCGCCCGATTAGGTCGATCATTGAGTCGGCGATGCGCATGTTTAGAACTGAATCTCAAGTGCGTTGAACGGGCACACGCTGATGCACAGCTCGCAGGCGATGCAGCGGTCCCGGTCAAAGGAGACCTCCCAGGTCGTGCGGTCGACAGCCATGGCGCCTGACGGGCACGCCGGTATGCAGGCCGTGCAGTGCGTGCACTTTTCAGCCTGCCATTTGATATCGCGCGACAGCGGCTCCACGTTGATGCCGATGCTTTTCAGATAGTCGATGCCTTCCTCGACCGCCTTTTTCGGTCCCGAGAGCTCAAGCACCATGCGGCCCTCTTCATTGGGGGTTACATTGGCCCGCAGAATGTTCAGCATGAGATCGTATTCCTTGACCAGGTGCGTGGTGATGGGCTGGCCGACCAGCCTCGACGGGAACGTTAACACTATGCGTTTGTTTGTCATGCCGTGTTCTCCTTATCCGCCCGCAGAGCGCGGCGGTTTATTTTTTCTTTTTGAACGGGCGCTCATTGAGCAGCTTGCATTTGACATCCGAATCAGTCGAGGGCAGCGGAGCAACCGCTTCAGAGAGCAGGAACGTGCCGCCGTGTATCCGGGCTTTGAGCTCAGCCGCGATTTCACGCGCGCGCTTGTAGCTTGATATGCCGCCGGTGGGCACCTTTTTACCCTTGACGGTTATGGTGCCGGTCTTGAGTTCAGCGTAGGTGACTTCGCCGAGATTGTTCGGGATTATCTGAGGATATGCCTCGCTGTAATCGACGATCTGGGCCACGATCTGGTCATCGCGGATAGCCGTGTGGGCGGTGATTTCCTCATTGAGCAGCGGAATGGGTATGCCGATGCCCACGGTGAGTGTGACGCCGTAGCCGGTAAAGCTCGCCCCCTTGAGCCACTGGCTGCTCATCTGCTTCAGGTCGCCCATGACGGCAAGGGTGCCGGCCGGAAAGCGCGGCACGCCCTGATCCGTGCGCGCAACCCCGGGGTTGTGCTGGGTGCCCTGCCAGGCGATGTAGCCCACGCCGCCGCCCAGGAAAATCCGGGTGCCGATGCCGATGGTTTTGTAGAGCGGATCGTTCATGAGCGGTGAGAGCTGCCCGGCGCAGCAGTAGTTGGCATTGCCGATGCGCGGCCGCAGGGTGCCCATGTAGGTGTAGATGATTGTATCCGACAGGTTCACGGCCACATTGTAGTTCTGGTAGCAGTTGCGCGGGTTGAACAAAACCGCCTCGTTCATGTCCTTGAGCTCGATGAGCGTGTCGAGCGATTTCCTCGGGTAGCAGTCCGTGCCGTAGGCCTCGGCCCGCAGGCGCACGCTTTTACCGGCCACGAGCTCTTCGATCACGTGCGCCCCGCCGTAGCTGAATTCGCCCGGATAGACGCTGTTGCGCGGATCATTGTCTGCCATGGCGGTTGCGCCCAGCAGTATATCAACGGCCGCGTAGCCGGTGTAGCAGGGAATGTCGTTGAGCGTGCAGGTGCCCCCGCCGATCTTGATGCGCGGTTTTGAATGCCCGATGTTGAAGTAGGCCCCCGATGAGCACATCGGCCCGAAGGTGCCGGTGGTGACGACATCCACCTCGCGCGTGGCTTTTTTAAGGCCTTTTTCTGCCACGATATCGATTATTTCTTCGGCCGTTACAACTACGGCTTTGCCGGTGCGTATCTTTTCATTAATTTCCTGTATGGTTTTCAAGGCCTGTGTACCTCCCCGGGAAAGTGTGTTTCGGTATTGCTGCGCCGGTGTATAGAATTATTCAAACAGCCAGGTCGTCAGACTGCGCTTGCCCGCATCGATTATGATGACCACGGTCAGTGTGGCCTGCATCCAGGGCCTGCGGTCGACTTCAGCGGACGCGTGCCTCCGATCAGCCTGGTGATGTCCGAAGCGATGTTTTTGTCTGCCATGAGAGGGCCTTTCAGGAAAAAATATGCTGGCTGCCCGGGGTTTATTAAATTGCATACGTGCCGGGTGTCGCGGCTTTTTTTTCCTGGTTTTCAGTCAGGCTCTGCAGCGTTGTAGCTCGCAGAACCTCTTCAATGGAATCGCGAACCTTGATCCACACGTCGCGTGCGCTGCAGGTGCATGTTTTTTTGCAGTATTCCGGATCGTCAAGGCATTCAACCGGGGCGAGCGACCCCTCGACCGCCTCGATTATTTCACACAGCGTAATCTGGGCGGGCGGGCGCGTAAGCGAGTATCCGCCGCCCTTGCCCCGCACGTTTTTAACCAGCCCGGCCTTGCGAAGGCTTGACAGAATGTGGTCAAGGTATTTCAGCGAAATTCCCTGGCGCGCGGAAATATCCTTGAGCAGGGTGGAACCGCTATCCCTGTAAAGTGCGATATCAATCATTGCCCGGGTTCCATAGCGGCCTTTGGTGGAGAGTTTCATGCTTATCTTTCAAGTAAGTTGGTAGATAAGTAGAATTGTAGAAGAAGCACAACATCCTGTCAAGTGTTTTATGAAAAAAATCAGATTTGTCCAAAATAAATTATTCGATCGCTGCTGAAGTCCCTCTGGCCGGGGCCGTGCCGTCCCATCCGGCAAAGAAGACCTCATTTCATTTTCGGCCCGTGTGCCGGAATATTTCAAACGGGCCAGGCACGCCCCCGCGATTGTTGTATACAGCAGTGCACCCGGGCCGTGTATACAATGAATTTTACAGAACGTGCCGTTGCATCGGCAGTGCAAAAACTGCCGGATGGGACGGCACGGCCCCGGCCAGAGGGCCTGTTCTAAATTATTTGGGACACTACTGGAAAAAAATGTATTGAAAAATCAGGCGAGAAAAAAGCGGTCGAAATCCTTCCAGACCGGTTCAAGGCCCTTGCGGTCGAGCATGGCGGCAACTTCAGCAGCGCTGCGGCGGTCATCAACCGCAAACTGTTCAAGGGCGTCCTCCGCAATTGAGTAGCCGCCTGGATTGGTGCGCGAACCTGCGCTCATGCGGGTGATGCCGAGTCCGGCCATGCCGTTTCTGAATGTCCGGCTTTCACGGGTTGAGATCACAAGCTCGGAATCGGGCAGCACCAGGCGCAGGGCGAAAACAGCCTGGGCGAGCTGACGGTCAGTGACGGTTTCAGCCGGTGTAAAATTACCGGCAGCCTTACGGATGCGCGGGAATGAAACCGAGATGCGCGCCTGCCAGCAGGTTTTCATCAGGTAGGCTGCGTGCAAGGCAACCAGTGCAAGGTCTATGCGGTGGTCGCTCAGGCCGAGCAGTGCGCCGATGCCCAGTTCGCGCAGTCCTGCGCGGGCAGCGCGCTCAGGGGTTGCCAGCCGGTAGCTAAAATCGGCTTTGGGACCATGATGCAGCCGGGCATAGCGTTCGCGGTCGTAGGTTTCCTGGTACACGGCAATACCGGTAATGCCGCTTTCAACCAGCAGGGCGTATTCATTCTGTTCCATGGGGTATACTTCGATGGACAGGCCGGCAAACGTTTCGCGCAGCTGACGGGCTATCTCGGCGATGAATGTGACCGGCACGCACCCGCGGTGTTCACCTGATACCAGGAGCAGGTGGCGGAATCCCTGCCGGTGCAGCACGGCAGCTTCCGAAATGATTTCCTCAAGCCCCAGCGTTGTGCGTGTCGTAACGTTGTGTATATTAAACCCGCAATAGGCGCAGGCGTTCACGCATTCATTTGAAATATAGAGTGGTGCGTACAGCCGGACGGTTTTGCCGAAGCGAAGCGTGGTGAGCTGCCGGGAGCGCGCTGCCATGGTTTCAAGAAAACCTGCTGCGGCCGGTGAAATCAGCACAGGGAAATCTTCAGGGGTGCAGTGCTGTTTTTGCAGGACACGCGCTACATCAGCTGCAGTAGCGTCATAGATTGCGCTGCGCAGGCGGTCACGGTCAACGGAATTAAGGACGGTTTCAAACATTTTTTCCATACATTCGGTGTAGCATTAACAAGCCAGGAACAAGTCAGGCTTCTCTGTTGTATGTCATTCCGGCGCAGGCCGGAATCCTTGAGATTCCATTTGTTACAGTAACACTGGACACCGGTTTTCAACGGTGTGACGACTTTTTACAGGCCACTAACTTTAACCAAATCTGAAAAATATGGGCCGGCCAAGGGCGCAGGAGTACGCAGTTAGTGGCTATTCCAGAAAGCCGGTCAGGGGGCTTGAAGCCGCGGCCTGTGTCTGCTGCTCTATCGGACCGGCCAGCATTGCTTTTTCAGCGGCTTGGACCGCAAGCCGGAAGGCTTCGGCCATGAGCACCGGATCGGAAGCGACCGCAATGGCCGTGTTCACCAGTACGGCATCAGCACCGAGCTCAATGGCCTGGGCCGCGTGCGACGGCATACCGATTCCGGCATCGACCACAACCGGGACGGAAGCCTGCTCAATAATGATGCGCAGGAATTCTTCGGTTTTAATGCCGCGCGCTGATCCGATCGGGGAGCCCAGCGGCATGATTGCCGCGCAGCCGATATCTTCGAGCCTGCGCGCGAGCGTTGGGTCGGCATGAATGTAGGGCAGTACCGTGAAGCCCTCTTTGACCAGCACTTCAGCGGCTTTGAGTGTTTCAGCCGGGTCGGGCAGCAGGTATACCGGGTCGGGCGTGACCTCGAGTTTGATCCAGTCAAGGCCCGAGGCCGCACGCGCAAGCCTGGCCAGGCGCAGGGCTTCTTCAGCATCCCGGGCGCCGGATGTGTTGGGCATGACAAGATACGTGTCGAAATCAATAGCTGCCAGGGTCGGATCAGGCTCTGTCAGGCTGACGCGGCGCAGGGCAACCGTTACCAGCTCGGTGCCGCTGGCCTCAAGAGAGCGGCGCAGTATGTCAGGCGACGGATATTTTCCGGTACCGACGAACAGGCGGGACGTGAACTTCCGGCCGGCGATAACAAGGTCTTTCAAATCAGCCACCCCCCACAAATGATACGATTTCCATGCGGTCGCCGTCCTGCAGTTCGGATTCGCCAAAGCGATGCTGCTCAATAACGGAGCCGTTGAGCTCAACGGCCGTGCGCGCGGCCGGAACGCCAAGCTGTTCGAGCAGACGCGCTACTGTTGTGACCGGCTGCGCAAACGCGCGCTCTTCGCCGTTGATGGTAAGTTTCATATCTGCTCACCCAAAATAAGCTGTACAACAACATGCGCCTGCATGGACGCTGCAATGCCTACGCGCGCTGCAAACAGGCCCGCTCCATCGGCACTATCGCTATGCTGGTCGCCGACAATGTAGAGCTTGTCAGATACGCGGCGTATGGTGATCGAGCGGGCAGGGCCGCAGCCGGCAAGGCCTGAGGCGGCAACTACGATGCACCCCGGCATCTGCCGGCGCAGGGCTGTAACCAGGGCCGCCTTGCTCTCGGCGGCATCGAAACATTCGCACACTATAGCACATGAGCCGAAAATCCGCACGCAATTGTCTGCGCTGATGCGTTCATTCACACCAGCGACATCA
>VGSH01000154.1 GCA_016875025.1 Deltaproteobacteria bacterium | reverse complement strand
GGTTGACATGCTGCGCATTGACCATTTCCGCGGATTTGAATCCTACTGGGCGATACCCGCAGATGCGCAAACTGCGGTTAAAGGAAGCTGGGTGCCGGGACCGGGTCTTGCTTTTTTCAAGCATCTCAACTCGGTGCTGGGGGAACTGAACCTGATCGCCGAGGATCTCGGCATCATTACTCCGGCCGTAGAAAAGCTGCGTGCGCAGGCCGGCCTGCCCGGCATGAAAGTGCTGCAGTTCGCTTTCGACGGCGACAGCCGCAACAGCTTCCTGCCGCATGCCTATCGCGATACGGACTTCATCGTCTATACGGGCACGCACGACAACAACACGACCAACGGCTGGTTCTACGGAACGGAAATCAATGACAAAACCCGCGCCTATGTCATGGACTATATCGGCACAGCCGGCTTCAGCGATTTTCACTGGAGCATGATACGGCTTGCCATGCAGTCGACCGCACGCATGGCGATCATCCCTGCACAGGATGTGCTTGGCTACGGCGAGGAGCTGCGCATGAACCGGCCCGGCACGCTGGACGGTCGCAACTGGTCATGGAAGCTGCGCGCACATGCCCTGACCGAGGCGCACATGCAGCGTCTGCGCCGTCTTGCCTCCCTTTACAACCGCCTGCCTGAAACTTCGAAGTCATAATCAAGTCCACTGAACAAGGTCAAGAGTTGATAGTCCCGCACAAAGTCGTCACACCGGTTTGCCGCGGCGGATAAGTTCAGACCGGTGTCCAGTGTCTTTGTAAGTATTTGACATACCTGGATTCCAGCCTGCGAGACTGTGTCGCAATTCATTGTTGCGGTCATTTCGACCCCTTCGGCTGCGCTCAGGGCAGGCTCCGGGAGAAATCTTTGGTTCAGGAAAATCATCTACTTAAGATTCCTCACATTCGTTCGGAATGACGTATTTGGCTATTGCGACACAGCCTGTCCGCCGGAATGACTGCACTTAGCATTTTCTGATTTTTTACGACTTCATCAACTTTGAACCGCTCAACAAAAAAACCCCTGCAGCCGTAAAGGGCGCAGGGGCCTGTGGTATGCTCAATAAGGAAATGCTTACTTTTTCGCCGGTACGATCGCGTCCTTGCAGGATTTCTGCAGCCGGAACTTCACCACGGTTTTGGCGGGGATTTTGATTTCCGCGCCGGTCGCAGGGTTGCGTCCAATGCGGGCCTTGCGTTTGTCCTTGATCAGCTTGCCGAAACCGGGCAGCACGAACGCGCCCTTCTTCTTGGTTTCCTTGTAGGCCAGATCGGTCAGTGCGTCAAAGAAACCGGCAATTTCCGTCTTCTTCAGCGCGAGTTCTTCGGCAAGCGCGGTGACAACCTGTGCCTTGGTCAGGGGTTTCAGATCCTCGGTCATACGTTTCCTCCTCATTCTATGGGTTAATACAACGTTCAAAAAGGCTGTGTATAAGCATGTATCGCCCCTTATAGTAGATAATCAGCCCAAATTCAAGAAAAAAAAACAGGAGCGCGTCTCAGCCGCATGTGCGAATTTCGACCCGGCCCGCGAGATGTTTCTTGACAGCCGCAAGCGGAACTTCACCCCTGTGAAAAATGCCGGCAGCCAGCGCAGCTTCAGCCCCGGTGCGCACAAACAGTTCGGCAAAATGCTCCGCGCTTCCAGCGCCGCTGGAGGCGATGACCGGTATGCTGACGGACGCCTTTACCGCGTTGATCAACTCAAGATCAAAGCCACCGCAGGTTCCATCGCGGTCAATGCAGTTGAGCAGAAGTTCACCGGCCCCCAGTTCCTGGCATACCCGGGCCAGCGTTACAGCATCCACGGGCCGGCCTTCGCGCCCGCCCCGGACAGTGCACTCATACCAGCACCAGCGCTCGCCGCGCGGGCCCGGTGCATCGGTTGCAATGACATGCTGCGGCACCGCATCGGGTGAATCCACATACATCCGGCGCGGGTCGATTGAAATCACGACAGCCTGGCTGCCGTACACCCGCGCAATCTGCTCAATCGAGCTCAAGCCGGTTGTACGGCCGGTTTTGAGAATATCCTCGACAATCAGGACCGCATCGCTGCCGATTGAAATTTTATCGGCTCCGGAGCGGAAATACTGCGCGGCCACGTCAAGGGCCGTGTGCAGACAACCGGCCTCGTCACGGTATTCACGGATACCGCCGCCGATGGTAAGCGGCACAAACACATGGCGCGATGTTTTCTGCAGCACATCGAGCATGGGCATATCGGCAAGGGGACAGTTGCGAAATCCGGTGATATTCAAAAACGTGATCTCATCGGCGCCTTCCTCATAATAGCGCCGGGCCATCTCCACCGGGTCGCCGAGATTGCGAACCGCACCCCCGTCGCGCACGTCATACTGATCGCCCTTGGTCACCACGAGGTTGCCCCGGTCATCAGCGCGCACATCAAGGCAGGCGATAATACGGCGCGCAAGCCGTGTCTCACGCGGACAGCGCTCCGGCACGCAGGCGCTGCTGCGGCCGGCAATGAAATTTTCAAAAATGCGCAGCCCGGCCGCGCCGCTTTTCTCGGGGTGAAACTGAATGGCTGCAATATTGCCCTGCTGAATTGCGCTCGTAAAGCTGGAACCGTAATCAGTTTCAGTCAGAACACAGCCGCGATCGTGCGGAACCACATGATAGGAGTGCACGAAATAAAACTTTTCATCGCCCGCAAGGCCGCTGAAAAGGCCGCCGGGCTTTTGCACCCGGATGCCGTTCCAGCCGATATGCGGCACGGCACATGAGCCTGCCTGCAGCCGCTGCACCGTGCCGGCGAGAAAGCCCAGCCCGCTCACGCCCGGCGCCTCGGAGCTGGATTCAAACAGGGCCTGCAGGCCCAGGCAAATCCCCAGAAAGGGGCGGTTCGAGCGCAGATAGGCCTTCAGCGGCGCAACATAGCCCTTTTCGTTGAGGATGTGCATCATGGAGCCGAAGCTGCCCACGCCCGGAAACACGAGCTTTTCAGCCGCGCTGATATCACCGGACTGCTCCACGATGCGCACGGACTCTCCGGCGCGCTCAATGGCGTTGATAACGCTGCGCACATTGCCGGCCCCGTAATCAAGTACGGTAATCATTGCTGTGCCGCTTTCATGTAGGATAAAAAATCACACCTTACCACAACTACAGCCAAAAAAACAGCTCCCGGCGAAAGCCGGTCAGCATATTTTGTTTGCAGCTGACGCACATGCTGTCATACAATACATACGCTTCGGGACGGGTACGGGGAAAGCATAGAATCGCTGAGCAGGCTGGCGGGAAAAACCCGATACAGGCTGTTCAAAAATGCCCGGATGCAAGGCGCGCGAAATCATAAGGAATGAGGCGTACTTTAGCGTACGCCGCAGTGACGAATGATGAGCGCAACGCAGCAGACGGGTGTTTTTCAACAGCCCGTTAGATCCAATGTACCGGCGCACATATGACACCCACCGATGCTCTCCAGCCGCAGCGTATTGAAAATGCCCTGACAGGCCGGAGCATCGGACAGCGCATTATCTATTATCCGTGCATCGACTCGACCAACCGGGCCGCCCGCGCGCTCGCCCTGCAGGGCGACGCCCACGGCTGGGTTGTGCTGGCCGATGAGCAGAGCGCGGGCCGCGGCCGCCTTGACCGCAGCTGGCAGTCAACGGCAGGCCAAGATATTCTGGCAAGCATCATCGTCTATCCTGAACTGGCCCCAGCGCAGGCCTTCAGACTGACAATGATCGCCTCGATCGCAGTGGTGCTGGCTCTCAGGCGCGTATGCGCCGTTGCCTGCGGCATCAAGTGGCCCAATGACATTTTCCTGAACGGGAAAAAACTGTGCGGCATCCTGGCCGAGGGCCAGGCCGGCTCCGGGGGCATGCAGTTCATGGTGATCGGCATCGGGCTCAATGTGAACAGCACCGTGGCCGGCCGTCCGGAACTGGAGCACACGGCCGTGTCGCTGCGGGATGCTACCGGAGCGCGGCATGAGCGCAACACGCTCATCATCGCGCTGCTTGAGGAATTCGACTCGCTGTATGCAGCCGGAGCCGGAGATGCGGGTGAGCACATCCGGCAGCTCTGGCAGCAGCATGCGATAATGATCGGCCGCCGGGTCACGATTACAAACGGCGATGATGTCCTGAACGGTATCGCCCGCGCCATCCTGCCGGATGGCAGCCTGATCGTGCGCGACCTCCGGGGCTGCGATCACACAATCGTATGCGGCGATCTGTCGCTCCGGCTGGAATGAGCCCGAAGGGAGGCCTGTGAGCAGAGCTGTTTTTTATAACGGATCACTGTATGCGGAAAGCGACTGTGCGATCAGCCCGCTCAGCCGCGCTGTGCATTACGGCGACGGGGTATTCGAGACCATGCGCTCGAGCAATGGATGCGTGTTTCGGCTGTCTGAGCATCTTGAGCGCCTGTGCTCGGGCCTGCGCCTGCTGCGCATACCGCTGCCGGACCCTGCGCAGCTGGCAGCAGCCACAGGCGCGCTGCTGCGGGCAAATGCGCTGAGCGATGCGACAATAAAAATAATAGCGTTTCGCGACGGCCCTCCCGGCCCGACACCCGCTGCAACTGACGCGCCCTGCGTGCTGATTACTGCTGAACCCATGGATCATGACAGCCGCACCCGCAGCGCTGCGGGTGTCAGCGCCCGGATCGTCGCGCTGCGCCGCGATGAAACCTCACCCTTGAGCGGGATAAAATGCCTCAACTATCTCACCAGTATCATGGCGCGCCTGGAGGCTGCCGATTGTGGCGACCGCGAGGCCCTGCTGCTCAACCACAGCGGCTGCGTGGCTGAAGGCGCCACCAGCAATGTGTTTGTGGTCGGCAAGGGCGCGCTTCGCACACCCCCGCTCAGCGCAGGCGCGCTGCCAGGGATTACCCGGGCGGTCGTGCTTGAAATCGCGCGCACGCTCGATCTTGCCTGCACTGAATCCGATATCGTGCCTGAAGAACTCAGAAGCGCTGATGAAATTTTTTTAACCAATGCAGGCGCCGGCATCATGCCGCTGACCATGCTTGACGGTGCAGCGGTCGGCACGGGCCGGCCCGGCGCCCTGACCCTGCGCTGCCAGACAGCCTACAACGAAATCTTCACACGGGAGACGAAGCAGCGCACATGAAAATCAACGCAGCTGAATTTTATAAAAGTTTTTTCAAATGTGCCGACCTGCCTGCGCCGGGGCTTCCCGAAATAGCATTTGCAGGCCGCTCCAATGTCGGCAAGTCATCGCTGATCAACAAGCTGCTGAACCGCCGCGGCATCGCCAAAACAAGCTCAACGCCGGGCAGGACCCAGTCCATCAATTTTATTCTGGCCAACCAGGCCTTCTTTCTGGTGGATCTGCCGGGCTACGGCTACGCCAAAGTTCCCCTTGAGGTCAAAAGGCACTGGGGCAAACTGATACAGGACTACCTGCAACAGCGCGCCGGCCTGAAACTGCTGGTGCTGATCGTGGATGCGCGCCGCACGGGAACAGATGATGAAAAACTCTTTGTACAGTGGCTTGATCAAAACGCCATAGCCTGGGTGCTTGTCATCACAAAAACCGATAAGCTTAAAAACGCTCAGCTCGCCCGCAGCCTGCGGCACTGGCGCGAATTCCTGGAAACGGACAGCATTATCGAATTTTCCGCGGTCAGCGGGAAAGGCCGCGACAAGGTATGGCGCGTAATTGAAGCGGCCATGCAGGCCGCAAGCGATAAAAATGCTTGATGTTGCAGGGGCTTTGCAGTAACCTGTGCGTTCATTTTTTACATGCGCCCGCATGATTCTGACATGAAAGGCATCCGCGATGAAACTGCTCGTCACCGGCGGGGCCGGCTTTATCGGCTCGAATTTTATCCGCTGCATGCACACCCGGCACCCGCACTATGCACTCACCAATTTCGATGCGCTGACCTATGCCGGCAACCTGGAAAACCTGAGCGACATCCCCGCGTCATCCACCTGCCGCTTTGTGCGTGGCGACATCCGC
>VGSH01000153.1 GCA_016875025.1 Deltaproteobacteria bacterium | reverse complement strand
CCGCTTTGCCCGGCACCTGTATCCGGGTCTGAAGAAACTGTGCGCTGACGCGCCTTCAGAGGCCTGCTTCGAGGAGACGTTCCGCATCGCCGGCCTGCTGCATGATATCGGGCACGGCCCCTACGGTCATTTCTTCGACGAGCATTTTCTTGCCGGTTACGGCCTGACCCATGAGCTGCTCGGGCGCGATATCATCGTGCATAAGCTCGGCTCCCTGATCAGCGGCATCAGGCGCAGCCCGGGCGGAGCGTTTGAGAGCGGCGAGAGCATCAGCGCCGATGATATCGGCTATCTGATAAAGAAGCCGCCCGAGAGCGCTGATGAGCGCCGGCCGCGCTGGCTGCGCTTCATGCAGCAGCTCTTCTCCGGCATCTACACGGTCGACAATCTCGACTACGTGCAGCGCGACGCCTACATGACCGGTTTTTCAATCGACATCGTCGACATCAACCGGCTGCTGTTCTATTCCTTTTTCTCTGATAAGGGACTTACCCTGCACCAGGCCGGTGTTTCCGCGTTTACGCGTTTTTTAAACGCCCGGCTGAACCTGTACTCAAATGTGTATCATCACCGCACGGGCCGCGCGATCGACTTTCACATGCAGGAGATCTTCACCCGCACCCTGCAGCGCCTGTTTCCGTGGAACCCGGCGCGCTCGCTTAACCGCTACCTGCATCTGAACGACTGGTCGCTGCTGCAGGATGTCGAGCGCTGGGCGGACAGCGATGATGCTGAGCTCAAAGCCCTTGGCCGTGAATGGAACCGTATTATCGGCCGTAAGGTAAAGTGGAAGATGGCCTATGCGACCGAGCTGGCCATTGACCGGGTCGAGCGCGGCATGCTGAGCTTTCCCAGACCTGAGCAGCTCGAAGAAGCGATCCGGGAGCAGCTCCCGCGCTCAGTGCGTTCAAAACCGTTCCGGGTCGATCTTGCAGCCCAGGACCCGCGCCCTTTGAACCCCATGGCCCAGAGCAACAAGCGCATCAACATCTACAACCCGTCAACGGACTTGATTTCGCCCGAGCCCCTGAAGGATATTTTCCGCTACATCCCGGCGCGTGTTGTGCAGTTCCGGGTGTTCGCCCTTGACCACAAACATGATGCCGAGATTGCGCGGGCTGCAGGCCGCATTTTTGATGCGCCGACAGCTGAATCCTGCCCGACGAATATATGAAGCGCAGGCTGTCCGGCATGTATAAAAAGCTCCATTCTGCGTTCGGGCCGCGCAAGTGGTGGCCTGCGGACACGCCTGAAGAGGTGATTTTCGGCGCGATACTCACGCAGAACGCAGCCTGGGCCAATGTTGTGCAGGCCCTGCAGGCGCTCAAGGGAGCTCGGCTTTTGAGCTTTCGCCGAATCGCCGCCGCCGATGAGCAGGCACTGGCCCGGCTTGTGCGGCCGGCCCGGTATTTCAATCAGAAGGCCCGCGCGCTCAGGGAATTTGCCGGGTATTTCGGTTCCCGTTATAATTTCAGCATCGAGCGCATGCGCCGGCGCGACACGCTTGAGCTGCGCGATGAGCTGCTCGGCGTGTACCGCATCGGGCCTGAAACCGCCGACAGTATTCTGCTCTATGCTTTGGAGAAGCCCGTGTTCGTCATCGACGCCTACACACAACGAATCCTGAGCCGCCACGGGATTTTGAGCATGCAGCACAGCTACGCTGATTTTCAGCAGCTTTTCATGAAGCACCTGAGGCCGGATGCAGCACTGTATAATGATTTCCACGCCCAGCTGGTGCATCTGGGCAATCAGTACTGCAAGCCGAAACCGCTGTGCGATGAGTGCCCGCTGCGGGTGAAAAGACCGTTCAAAGTTCAAGGTTCAACAGTTTAAAGTTAAAAACCCTTGAGCCTTGATGGTCCTGAAAAAGTTGTCACACCGGTCCGCCGCGGCGGATAAATTCCGACCGGTGTCCAGTGTTTATGTAACTATTTGAATACCTGGTTTCCGGCCTGCGAGACTGTGTCGCGATTCATTTTTTCGGTCATTTCGACCCCTTCGGCTGCGCTCAGGGCAGGCTCCGGGAGAAATCCCAGGTTGAAGAAAATCAACTACTTAAGATTCCTCATCCCGCTCAAGCGGGATTCGGAATGACATAGTTGGCTATTGCGACACAGTCTCTGCGCCGGAATGACGGGAAAGGGCAATCCGGACTTTTTACGACTCCATCAACCTTGAACCCGATTCCCCATGAGCATATTCGCACTGTCAGACCTGCACGTTGACTACCCGGACAATCTGGCGTGGGTGGAGTCGCTTTCCCGCTCTGATTACACCGGCGATGCGCTGCTCGTGGCCGGCGACATCAGCCATGATGAGAACCTGCTGTGCCGGGCCATGGAAGCGCTGCGCTCACGCTTCCGCGCCGTTTTTTTCGTGCCCGGCAACCATGACCTGTGGCTGCGCGGCAGCGGGCATGAAGATTCGCTGGCCAAGTTCTACGTTTTGATGGATCGCTGCCGCGCCCTTGGCGTAGAGACCACAGCGCAGCGTGCGGATGAAGGCGGCCCGTATATTGTGCCGCTGCAGGCATGGTACGTTCAGCCGCATGAAGGCGAGGGCAGCCTTTTTGTGGAGAAACAGGGCGAGGACCCCCATCTTGGCATGTGGGCTGACAAGCGCGCTGTGTGCTGGCCGCAGTTTGACGGGCATCCGGGTCCGGCCTCGTTTTTGCTTTCCTTGAACGATTGTGCCGTGACGGAAGACTGTCAGGCCCCGGTCATTACGTTCAGCCATTTCCTGCCGCGGCCTGAGCTCATGTTCTGGACCGAAGAGGAGTTCGCGGCCACGGGACTGGCGCCGGGAGATCCGCAGCCGCGCTTCAATTTCAGCCGGGTGGCAGGCTGCCGCGAGCTCGATGACCAGATTCGGGCCCTGGGCTCGACGCTCCATGTGTACGGCCATCAGCACCGCAACCGCGACCGTTTGATCGATGGCGTGCGCTATATTTCGCACTGCCTGGGCTATCCGCGCGAGCGCGAGCAGGGCAGGGTCCGGGGTGTTGAAGAGGGGCCGCTGCTGATATGGGAACAGTGAGTATTTGAGCTGTCAGCGTTGTCAAAATCGCTATCGGGGTCGTTATCGTTATCGGGTTTTAGAGCATTTCGATTGCGATAGCGATCCCGATCCCGATGATAAAACGGGACGGGTAGATGAGTTTTATAAAAACAGGAGAAAGCCATGAAAATCGCCATGAGTGGATCAACGGGATTTGTCGGGTCATATCTTCGGACCGGGTTTGCGGAAAAAGGCTGGCTGGTCGTGCCGCTTACGAGGGATGACTTCGCAAACGGGGTTGCAGCTGTTCATGATAAAATTGAAGGCTGCGATGCTGTTATTAATCTGGCCGGGGCACCCATAGCGGCCCGCTGGACACACGCCTATAAAAAGGTGCTGTACGAAAGCCGGGTGCCGCTTACTCAAAAAATTGCAGCTGCCATGCATGGTCTGGAGCGCCGGCCGGCCGTATTTATTTCCGCCAGCGGGGTCGGTATCTATCCCAACGGAGGCCCGTGGACCGAGGAAGACGGCGCGTTCTCGGATGATTTCCTGGGGCATCTCGCCTGGGATTGGGAACAGGCTGCGCTTGAGGCTCAGTCTGCGGGTGTACGCACGGCTGTGTTCAGGTTCGGGGTTGTGCTGGGTCGCGGCGGCGGAGCGCTTGCGAAAATGCTTCCGCTCTTCCGTCTGGGCCTTGGCGGTGTGATCGGCCGTGGAACGCAGCCGGTTTCATGGGTTCACATCACTGATCTTGCCGCAGCCCTTTGTGCTGCCCTTGAGCAGACATCCTTCAGCGGGATATACAACCTGAGCGCGCCGCAGCCGACCACAAACGCGGGCCTGACGCGCGCCCTTGCAGCAGCTCTGCACCGGCCGGCGTTCCTGCCGGTGCCGGCCTTTGCCATGAAGCTGGCCTTCGGCGAGGGCGCCTGCGTGCTGCTCGGCGGTCAGGCTGCCATTCCGAAGCGCCTGCAGGAGGCAGGGTTTCAGTTTGCGTTCGAGCGGATTGAGGATGCGCTTGTCGATCTTTTGAAATGATAGTTGTGCCTGGTGTACGGCTCTGCAGCAGTACGGGCAGTTTTTTTTAAAAAAAAATTGATCCGGGGGGCTTTTTTTATTTCTTTTTGCGACTATACAGACAAATGCTTAGCAGTAGTTTCCAAAATAATTTAGAACAGGCCCGCTGGCCGGGGCCCTGCCGTCCCCTCCGGCAGTTTGTGCACTGCCGCTGCAACGGCACGTCCTGTACAATGCATTGTATACACGGCCCGGGCGCACTGCTGTCTACAACAATCGCGGGGGCGTGCCTGGCCCGTTTGAAATAGTGCGGCACACGGGCCGAACATGACATGAGGCCTTCTTTGCCGGATGGGACGGCACGGCCCCGGCCAGCGGGCCTTCAGCAGCGATCGAATAATTTATTTTGGACACATCTGAATACTTATTATAGACGAGGCGCATATGAAAAAAGATCTGCTTGCATGGATTGACAGGGAAGCAGCCCGGCTGGACCGGGCGGGTGACGGCCGTGAACCGGAACGCGATAAAACCGACCCCATGCCTGAAGCGCTGCGGGAAGTTCTTGCGGAAGCGGCTGCTGAAAAACCCCCGCAGAAGCAGTAAACCCCCTGTTTTGTCTCCCACCGCTGTTCTATGAGCTTTCGGCACTTTGGGAACACACGCATGCGACCCTGTGACCCAAGGTCGCATACTCTTGTCCTGTCAGGCTGTCAACAAGCCCCTTTTTTATATGAAAGCAGCTGATAGTGCGCATTGTCCGGCAGTGAATTTTTACGGGGTTATTGGGTACTGCGTGCATGATGCAGGTTGATATGAAGATAGAACTGTGGTAATAAAATATTTTTTATTTAACTGTAGCCATACACAGAGAGTAGCTACGGGAACCTATTCATGTAAGGGAGGCAGTATGAGAAACATTGTTTTTGCAGTGATGGTGTATGTGTTGTTGCTGACCGGCACGAGCGCATGGGCGCAGGTGGAAATCGGCCGGGCGCCTGAGGGACACACGAACGCAGCGGCTTCAAACGGCCCAGCGGAGGGGGTGCGCTCCGTGATACTGGCCGGTTCACCGGCTTTTGCCATGGACGTTTATCCCGGTGTCAATCTGGTTAATATTCCCGATACGGATGCTCCCGGAACCTGGTCGGTCGTTGCCAACCAGCCCGGCAGTAACTATTTTGCAGGGGATTTCATCAATGGGGACTTCTCGCAACTGTATGTTATAGATTATAGTTTGAATCAGCTGCATGCCCTTGATACTGCCACCGGCGCTGTCCAGGTCATCGGCAGTTGCCAGCCCCTCGCCGGTGAGTCCTGGACCGGGATGAGCGGCAGCCTGAACGGAGTATGCGTTTGAACAATGGAGAATAAAACCCTATAAACACCTAACAAATCGCTTGAGAATCGATGCGCTTAAAATCGCGTGCGTCTCAGTCAAAGGTTATGCAGTCAATTGATCAAATTGATGACTTGGTCTTTCTAATTATATAGAGTAATTGAATATGGATGATGCGCTCATTCTGAGGAAAAAACTCAACAGCTCAGTAGGGATTGAGCTAAAGAATATTGGCGAAGTTGCAATTACAGAGGAAGGATACTTCCTCTACAAGGGCCAGCGTGTACTGTTATATATTCGTGATCATTATTATAACCCAAATTATCCTGAGAGGGAGTACAAATACCATATTTGTAATTGTGATACCATTCAGGAAACAATCAAAAATGATAGATTCAACCGCTATGTGGTCTCCACCAGGACAGACGGTCTATTCAAAATTAATGTCAGACATTTTCTCACAAGAAAAATAATCAAAGATAATAAGGTAACACAATTGCATGTATGCAAGAACTGTCTCCTAAAACTTCAATATCATGGTTATTCTAACCACCGAACAGCACACAGTATCTATGATGGGTTTGATTTGGCTACTTTTTTCTTAGTGTAGTGTCCCAAGAATAACTTGAATAAATAGACTGCTTATGTTAAGCTTCTCCTAAAACGAAAGGAGAAGCATATGGCGATTGGAAGACCAGTACAACCAATTGAGTTAACTCATGAAAC
>VGSH01000152.1 GCA_016875025.1 Deltaproteobacteria bacterium | reverse complement strand
GAGAAAATCCTGCAGATGTATCCCGACCGCGCGTCCTGGAAAAAAGGCGGCCATGACGGCATGCGGCCCATGCCGCCGTTCTGGAACTATTACAGCGCAAAGGCGCCGCCGGCGACAATTGAGAACGATGAATTGCTGAAAGACGGCATACGCTCAGTCGAGACGGCCGCCAAACCGGTAAAAGAGCTCAAAATGCTTGAAATCCTGCAGGGCCTCAATCAGGTGTACGCGCTGCAGGAGATGTGTGAAAATTTTATCTTTGTCGTGATTACGTCGATTCTTGAGGATTCCTTTCCTTTTAATGAGACTGAACTTGAAGCGGCCCGCGCCGAGGCCCGGCGCCTGCATGAGCTGAACATTGAGCAGCTTTCCAATGCGGAAAAAATGAAAGCCCTGCAGCAGGTTAACTTTCTGATTCAGTTTCTTGAAGTCGCCCGCAACAATACGCAGGATGGGGGCCTGAAAAAGGGCATCAGGGAGGTCGAGCGGATTTTGAGGGCCGTGCAGGCGCGCATCCTGAGCGATCCCTGGATAAAGTCGGTCCTGAAATTCGATGATATCAGCATCGACTTCAAATTCGACATGGCTGCTGAGCGCAACCGCGACGACGGTGCCGGTATGTGGGAGGCCCTGGCTTCGCTTATACGGATTTTACGCGATAAACTGCGCTATTTTTATTCCCAGCTGCGCGATGAGTACCGGATTTAATCCTTTTTCGGTTTCGGGGGTGGTTGGTTGCAAACCGGGTTTGTTTTTGCTGAAATTATATAAACAAAAACAGCTTGATTTTTAATTTTATAAATACTATATCCATATTGTATATAAACAAAAGAAGCCTGTGTGCACGGCATGTTAAATCGCAGATGGGTACCCGAATCCGCACAGGCCACACCTTGTTTATCTATAGCCGGTTTTGGATGGTTTCGGCAGAAACATACTGCCGTTCAATAGCGGTTCAGTAAAGAGGTATTTACTCGTCAGCCTGCAATGACGAGTCCGTTTTAGCATGTAACGTCTACATTATTTCTCGGAGGAGGCGCCATGAAGAAAATTGTTGGAATTTTAACGGGAGTATTGTTGTTTTTTTGTGCGGCTGCGGCACATGCTCAATGCACGATTGGGGAGGCCCTTGATGCACCGGATCTGACCTGGGACACGGGCGGAAGCGCCGCATGGCTCTGCCAGACCATCGGGGCCTTTGCGGGGGATAGCAGTGCGCAAAGCGGCGATATTACTGATAATCAAACAACATGGCTGCAGACCACGGTAACCGTGGAAACCCCAAAAGTTGTTTCGTTTTTCGAAGACATCTGCGGACAGCGGCGATTACCTGGGGTTTTCTATAAACGGTGGTTCCGTCGCTCAGATCAGCGGGTTTAACGGCTGGACACGGTATACGTACTCCATAGGTTCCGGAACATATACCCTGAGGTGGGAATATGTCAAGGACGCCAGCGGCTCAGATGGCGAGGACGCCGGCCTGGTGGACAAGGTTGAGATACTTGATCCCGCAGTGGCTGCGCTGCTGGAGCATTATGCTGAAATGTATGCAGTACCGCGAATCCCCACGCCACTGTTCGTGAAGAACAGGGTGGCCAAGGCCGCGCCCGATGAGTGCTACGACAACGGCACGATCGGCGTACCTGACAGCGACGGCAATTGCGCAATCGGTGAGCCGAAAACAAACCAGGCCTATGTCTGGGGCCTTGCCCAGTCCGGCAACCTGTGGTTCGGCACGGCGCCGAATGTGCTGTGTCTGGTTATGAGCATTTTCCCGCTCGACACCATTGAAGCGCCCAATTTTGTCTGCGAATTCGATCAGGCTGACAATGCGACCAACAGGCTGGGCGACTGGCGGCAGCCGCAGATTTTCGAGTATAACCCTGATACCATGGCGCTGACAGACCAAACGCCTGTCGACATGGCCAACCCTGCATACAAGGCACTGGGACTGCGATCGGCCGGCGCTCTTGACGGGGTTGTGCTGCTGGCCGGTCCGAGCTTTGACGGCACGGCCGTCAACATGTTTGCCTTTACAGATGGCGGCGCATATCTGGGTGCGTATGTGCTGGCAGGATACAACAATATCCGCCAGTGGGTCGTGTATGACGGCATCATGTACACGGGCGTGAGCACGAACGGTGGCGAGGGCCGAATCCTGCGCTGGAACGGCGATGCCGGGGATCCATTTCAGTTTGAGGTTGTCGGCAAGCTTGACCTTGACGCTGCCAACCTGGCAGTTCATAACGACAGGCTGTTTGTAACTACATGGCCGAGCCTTGGGATGACCGGTCCCACGGCGGGTGGTCTGATGGGCCTGTGGATGAGCCCTGAGATACCGGATGATGGTCTGCGCGGCAGCGACAACGACACGTGGGAGCAGGTCTGGCGGGTTGACGACTATGAGCCAGACACGTTGGTGGCGCGCACCTACGGCGGCGGCGCGCTTGCCTCCCATGACGGAACGCTGTACTGGGGCACCATGCATGTGCCCTTCATTGCGACAATGGCGGCGATGCGGGCATTTGAGGTCTTTCAGAACACAGGTGGCACGATGGGCCTTGACCTCCGGGGTCTTGACGGTTCATTCAATACCGATGATATTGCAGCCACGGCTCTGGGCACGCATCGGGCCATTAGTATTTTCAGCTCGACCTTTGAAACTTCGGCCACGACCGTTGAGCTGCTCTACGGTGATGAGTACCTGCCGGTGTATGATCCTGCCTCGCGCGGCTACACAATCGCCGAGGACGAGTTGCACAGGAACAATATGGACAACCCCGTGCCGAAGTTCGGCCCCTCGGGTATCGGTAATTTCTTCAACTCCTATACCTGGACCATGGATTTGGGCTTTACAGACCAGCCCGACAAGGGCGGCGTGCTGCTGGGCACGTTTGACTGGAGCCTCGTGGCCCGCGAACTGGCTGAGGCTATTCTCGGCGGCAGCCCGGAGTTTGAGGTGTTTGCACTTGTGCTTGACCAGATCCAGCAGCTGTATGCCTCCTACGGCGCCGACCTGTTTGTTATTCAAGGCGAGGATGAGCCTTTTGTGCTTGAGTCAAAGAACGGGGCCGGCAATGAATTCAATTACGGCATCCGCACCATGCTTATACCCGACACCGGGGCCGTTCCGGATGGCGATGCGCCCGCGGCAAACGGCGACTGCCAGAAGGGTTATCTCGGCATGGCCAATCCGTTTAACCTCGCGGGTGAAGGCGGCTGGGAGCTGGTCGAGATCTATCCGCTGCCGGAGCTTGCAGTTGTTGCGCCGGCCTTCCAGGAATTTGTGCAGGGCGATGTCGTGCTGCAGGCCCAGGATTTTTCCGCCTGCCCATTGAACAATGTCGTGTTCTACGTAACCGATATCTTTGCCCAGATCAGCACATTCCCGGCGATCTACAATGACGAGACGGAAATGTGGGAATATGTGCTCGGCACTGCAAGCATGCCGATGGCTAACGGCATTTATACGGTGTCGGCGCTCGGAACTGACGATAAGGGCGCGGCTGCCCCGGCCGTAGCTGTTCCGTTTGTAATCAACAACGACTGCTTGCAGGATAGCGACTGCGATGACGGGTTGTGGTGCACGGGCGCAGAGACATGCAACGAAACCTTCGGCGCCTGTACTCTGACCACAACACCCTGCGGCACCGACCAGGTCTGCGATGAGGACAATGACACCTGCGTCGAATGCCTTGCCGACGCAGACTGCGGGTTCGGCTATGAGTGTGTGTCGTCAGTCTGTGCCGTGGACTGTCCGCTGACGGTGAAGGTTATAAAGGATAAGCCTATGCGCGCTGATGCTAAGAAGAAGGTTACGCGCATGCTGATTATTACTGGTGGAGAGGATTTTAACCCTGCCGGCCGGATTGACCTCGAACCGCTCATCTGGAGCAAGGCAAAAATCAAGAAAGACGGCAGTCTGAAGATCAAGGTGACAATTCCGCCCGGAGCCGCGCCCGGCACCTATCAGATCAGTGTCGGCGCATGCATCGGAGAGATTACGATCCTGTAGCACCTGATGCCGCCAGGTCCGGTGACATGCCGGGCCATCTACATGCTCTTAAAACCGAAGTCCGGGAACCGCAATGGTTCCCGGACTTTTTTTGGTGCGCCCAGCATGGGCGGTTGCGGATACGCGTAGGAACCTGCGCCGGAGCACACAACAGACGCAGGCCGAGGGTCGCTCGGACATGATGTTGTCTCAGCTGCAGGCGTGCCGCAAGCCTGCCATGCGCCGGTAGACGCAGTATGTTCCGGAAAAACTGCAATAAAAAGCGCCGCCGGCACATGCCGGCGGCGCGGATGTGTTGCCTGCCGGGAAGGCTTACCGCCACCTGTGCAGCATCGGCTCAATGCCCGGATACTTTTTCTTGATGTCGAGCCGGGCCTGTTCAGCCCCGGAGCGGCTCCCGTAAGGTCCGACCTTGACGCGATGCCAGATCCCTTTTGCGCCGAGATCAACGGTTTCAAGGTAGGCGCTAAAACCGCGTTTATTCAGGAGGTCGATCTCGTTTTGAGCTGCCTGCTGAGTCTTGAAGGAAAACACATGCACTGAGAACACGCCCGGTTTGGGCGCCGGCTTTTTATCAGCGGCTGGGGGTATTGCCGGAGCGCTATCGGGAGGTACGGCCGCCAGCTCGGTTTTTTGCTGCGGTTCGGGTCGTCCGGCTGCTGTTTGGGTGCGTATTCGCTCCGGAGTTGAGCGCGCCGGTTGCGGTTCAGCGGGCGGCCTGACTGGTGCCTGCTGCACCACGTTTTCGCTGGAGGTTTCCTCCGATGGGGCTGCCTTTGCTGCCACGCCGGGTGCTGATGCCGGCGCTGGTTGTTCTGTGAGAATCTCCGGCGCAGGCAGCACAGTCTCCGGTACCTGCGCAGGCTGCTTTGCTTTTTTTCGAACAGCAGGTTTCGCAATCTGTGCGGGTGGCTCGGGTTGCTGCAGGAAATAGTCTGCAAGAACGTACGCACCCGCAATAATAACCACACCCATCAGCGCAAGGGCGATGAGGCGGAATTTTGACCGCGCACCCACGGCCTCCGGTGTGTCAGCAAAGCCGTCTAATGAGAATTCCGACTTTTCGTTATCAATAGTTAAAACCAGGCCCTGGTGTACTGCATCGGATTGCTGTTGCGACTCGGTCATACCATCGATGCGATCGTTTTCCGGCTCGTCACCCTGTCGGCCGAACAAAAGGTCCGGACCGGTTTCAGTCTTGCGGGTCGGAACAGCCATCTCGCCCAGCGCGCTTGCAAGCTTCTGCCCGGCGGCTTCATCAATAAACGGGGCGCTTTCCCGGGGTTCGGGCTGCGGAGCGGTCTCATCGATGAAAAGACTGTCATCCAGCAGGAATGGCTGTTCCGGAACGTCCGGCTCTGCGGAGAAAACATATGTACCCACAGGGGCATCAACTTCCGGGGACGGGGTTCCGGCATCATTCCGGAAAAGGTCATCTTCCGGCAGCGATAAAAAATCCGGCGGTTTTGACGCCGCGGGCGATACATCAGCCTTTGCCGGCTCAGGGGGGGTATCAGGAAACTCAAACATAGTCTCGTCAGTATCCTGACTGAGGAGCGCCTCAAGATTAAGGGTTTCGGGTTCCGGCTCGCTGTTCGAGATTGCCGGGCCGGGCATTCTGTCCAGGGCGTCAAGCTCATGCTTGGCGTCAAGAATCAGGTTGCTGATGCTCAGGTCAAGCGGTGTGTCCCCGGTTTCCGATCCGGCGGTCTGGGATGCCGTGGCTTCTTCAGGGTGCAGGGTAAGCTCGCCTCCGCAGATGGGGCACTCGGTGACCTCCTGCTTGATTTCAAATTCACAGTTCGGGCAGTACATGCGTTGTCCCCTTGTGTTTACAGTTGCGCGTTGCCGAAAGCAGCGCGATCTGCCCCCGGTATGGTGTATTTTTCGACATCTACGGCATAAATCTTTATTTTTTTGGGTCTACAACAAAAACTGTGGGTAAAATACCTGAATATTGCACGGTGACCTAAAAAACAGATAGAAAACCATCGGGAAGCACTGTATTAATGGGGTTGCGAAACCGTCAATCACCAATACAGGAGGCTCCCCAGATGGTTAAAAACAAGAAAAGAG
>VGSH01000151.1 GCA_016875025.1 Deltaproteobacteria bacterium | reverse complement strand
AAGTTTTCCATAGTTGGGCCAGTTGCCGCGCACCGGGCCATGCAGCTCAATGTCGACTGTAAGTGCAAGCAGGCTGTCTCGAACCCTTTTCGGCAGGGCGTCAACCTGTTTTTGCACCCTCCTGCCAACATATACCTTCCACTGCATACAGTATATACCATTAATGGTATATTTACAACCCCGTCGTTCTATCGTAACGATAGTCGCAGCGCGGGAATTTTTCTTCCCCGCTTTTTACATATTTTGCCGTATGTCTTTTTGGGAAAGGCTTGAAGAGGTTTTCTGGGCAGAAAATAAATCTAAACCCTTTGTTAATTAATTATCGCATCGACATCCAGTTCTTGCTCGCCATCTAAATCCGAATAATCCGTAAAAAAGTCTTGAAGCAGCTCTAGTTTCTCGTTTTGGGATTTGGCCTCTAATTCTTCTGGATCAACAAGTTCCTTAGCAACGAACGCACTTACATCGTAAATTTGTGTCTTGTGTGTTTGTAGAGAAAGTCTGTGTGCGGTGTATAGATACTCCGTCAGGTCATGAACTGCTTTTTGTGCCTTTTCTCGATCCGTGCAAAAGATACGAAAATCATCTACATAACGCGTGTGCACATATCCGTTTCTTAGCAGATAATTATCTACATCCGCCAGGCATGCTTCAGCGAAAAGCGCAGATGCGCTCGGGCCTATCGGAATCCCTTGAGACTGCCCCCGAGTAAAATTCATTAACAGATTCTCTACACTCCTTGCCCTATCCTTGTCGACACCTGCCAATTCAAGCGCATTTCGCACCCTGTGGTGGCCAATTTGGTTATAGAAGTCAGCAATATCTGCCGTAACTACAAACCTGTAAGCACCGCAATTAGCTAATTCGTTAGATTTCGCATGAAAATCATCCCACCCGTTATTCTTTCTGAAAAATTCTCCTTTTGCGCCGAGTTCGACTCTATATGAACAGGCCACTTTTCGTTCGATGGGTATACGAAAAGCCTCAACTGCCTCTGCTGCTTCATAAGCTAGCGCGGTATAAACAATCGTATCAATTGGATCAAGTTGAAGGGCTATTCTAAAATTATCATTTTGCTTCGGGACCAGCATTCTTCGCAAAGACCTGCCTTCATAATTGGCAATGTCTAGTTGTGATATCGCATATTTTAGGTTGGGCCAACTATGTTTAATTGCTTCGTATTCAAAAGGGATAGGGAAAATATCCGTATCCCCAAAACGCCTAATATGCGTAATAGCCCAATCAATTGATTCGTTCCTTAGGTGATCCACGATAGTTCCTACTATTTCTAAGAAAAATTAGCCAGAGCGTAGCAATCCGCTGCATTGATTTTGTCAGGAATTTTTATAGTGCAATTCTTTCTCTCCGGCCATAGCGAGCAATCCATGTTAGATACTCAACGCCGAGATTTGTGATATGTATTTGATCAACATGCCTGACAATGAGTAAGCGGTCATACAAGAATTTCAGATATTGTTCATGCGACCATTCACCCAACTCTACCGGATATAGGCCCTTTACATGATCAATGTGGTCAGTGAAATTTATATTGAATCCCTTGGCCAGCAACCTCGTTTAACTTTTTAAGAAGGAATACCTGACTACCAAATATTAAGCTGTGAATTTGTTCAAATGAAAGAAGAATTTGTGTTCCAGCTAAATGCCTTATAAGTATCTTGACGGTATCCCCATCAGTGTTTAGGCCCCTTTCACTTAGCTCATTTTTTATTCGACCTTCAATCTCTGCAATTACGACTGAGCTGCCTATTACATCTAGAAGTTGCTGCACCGCTTCGAAGCGCAACCCACTGAACGATATCATTCATAGGTTCTGTTTTCCTTCTTTCGCATAAAAGTAATAAAATGGAAAAGGGGGGAACAGCGCCCTTTATCCCCCATGTTTTTGATCTACTTGTTGATTATTGAAATTTTTCCGTGCCAGCACAACGGGCACAGCCTGTATGGTTTATCGCAAAAAAGAGGGGGGGTTGTCAAAGTGATAATTGAGAACCTTTGCGGCAGGCCTGCAGCGCAGGCGCCGCAAGTTCGGAGTCTGGAGTTCGGAGTTCGGTGTTCGGAGAGAAGGCGTTTAAAGTCCAAAGTCTAAGGTCCACGGTCGTAAAAGCGATGTTCAAGGTTCAAGAACTAAGGTCCAAAGTCCAAACCCGGACGTGCGGAAGCCATGGGAGTTCGGAGTCTGGAGTTCGGTGTTCGGAGAAAAAAGAGGCTGGATGCCGGATCGGAGTCCGGCATGACAAGCATTGGCAGTGTCTTCGGTTTGAAGGCTTTGGGTTTTAAACCCCCATCGTAGCGCAGCGTAGGGGCCGGCCCCCGTGCCTGCCCTTAATCGCGGATACTCCGCCGCAGGCGGACCGCGGTCATGTGCCCGGCGAGGGAATCCGCCTTAGGCGGACGCGAAACGCCACGGGGCGGCTTTCTTGGGGGCACCCCGTCTTTGGGCGTCAAAGAAGGGGTGCGAAAAAGGCCTTTTTGTGTCGGGTTACGCCTGCGGCTAACCCAACCTACGCCGCTGCTTCTCCGCCACATGGAAACCGATCGGTTTTTTTGGTGGATCTTCCGGCGGCAGAAGCAGGGGGCGAATCTGACGATAGAGATCGCGGATAGTGTCGTCATGGGCAAGCAGGACTTTTTCGATCTGGACAAGACGCGTTTCAAGCTCGGCCCGGCTGAGAAGATGCTCACGCATCTTCACAAACGCGCGCACAACGAAAACGCTCATTTCTTCAGCCTGCTTTGTACGCAGGACATTGGCCGCCATAACAGCCCCGTGCTCCGTGAAGGCGTATGGAGCATAACGGCGTCCGCCCCACGATGAACTTGAGGTTCCATTTTGGAACCTCAAGTTTGAAACCTCCTGCGGCGTAAGGCGAAATGCGAAATCGGCCGGAAAACGGCCCCGATTGCGGTTTACAGCTTTATTCAGAATCTTGGTCTCGGTACCGTACATATCAGCCAGATCGCTGTCTAGTATCACTTTTTGTCCGCGTATGGTCTGAATTATTTCTTCAACGCAACCTGCACTGCTCCTGACCGGTTTCTTGATCATTCTATCCACCTCCGCTTCTTATAATAATGCAGTATGATGTATTCCGGCATGTTCTTTACGCGTTCCCGGCTCTGCCGGCCGAAAAATTTCTTGACACAAACCTATGCAAAAGGCCCTGCGATGTCAATAAAATCTTCGTGGGGGGACCCCGCGAAAAGTCCAAGGTCTAAAAAACAAGTCCAAGGTCTCGAAAAGACAGTCCTTAGTCCAAGGTCCAATGTTAAACCCCGGACGTGCGGAAGCCCTCCTTCGAAGTAGTTCTGCTACAGAGGGTAGACCCGTCCCTCCAAATAAATTGTGGCCAGGCAGCGCGGCCACTACGTGTGTTTTTTAGGTTGTGGGTTTCAACCCCATTGCAGCGCAGCCGAGCGAAGCGTGCGCACACGGATTTCGGTCGACACGCTGTCTGAGCGCCCGCATGTGCGAGTTCGTGTCGACCCCGCGTGCGTGCGTTTCGCGAGGGCAGGCCCGACCTTGGTCGGGACGCGAAACGCCGGGGGCGGCTTTCTTGGGGGCACCCGTTCTTTGCCGCGAAAGAAAGGGTGCGAAAATTTTTTTTGTGTCGGGTTACGCCTGCGGCTTCACGGCATAGGCCATGCGTTTTTCTTTGGCCGTGAAGCCGATAGGACGCCTGGGCTTTTCGGGTTCGGCCATCAGCGCCCGGATGGCGTCGAATACGACCCTGAACTGGCTGTCGTATTTGCGTTCAAGGACTTCAAGCTTGCGGGCAAGATCGGCATTCGTGGCGAGCATTTGCCGCAGCCGCACAAACGCCCGCATGATCTGAATGTTCACTTCAATGGCCCGTTCACTGTTCAGGACGCTTGACAGCATGGCAACGCCCTGTTCGGTAAATGCCATGGGGGCATGCCGTAAACCCATTTTATCATTTTTGGAGGTCACAAATTGTGACCTCCAATCAGCTAACTCGTGCGCAGAGAAAACAAACATAAAATCTTCGGGGAATCGTCGGATGTTGCGCTTGACCGCCTGTTTCAGGACTTTGGTCTCAACACCGTAGAGCGCTGCCAGGTCGCGGTCGAGCATGACCTTCTGAGCGCGGATCAGGTAGATTTTATGAGCAATGAATTCAATCGGTACAAGCTGCTGTTGACTGTCCATGAGGCCCCTCCGCTGTATGATTTTTTTTGGGTGATGATGCCCGTGCGCGAAAAGCACACGTTTTAGAGCATTTTTCTAAATATTGTAGCCTTGCTGTCATTTCGAAGAAGCGCCCGTCCTCCGCAGTAGCTTGCTACGGAGGATGGAAAAGCGACTGAGAAATCTTAAACCAGGATTTCTCCCTTTGGTCGAAATGACATTGTATATCCGGTTATAGTAAAATGAAAAATGCTCTGGTTTTAAATCCCCATTGCAGCGCAGCCAGGATAGTTCGGAGTGTGGAGTTCGCAGTTCGGAGGAATAAATCTTATTACACTGCTCCAAACTCCCAACTCATTACTCATAACTAAACAGTTGTGCCCGGCGAGGGAATCCGGGGGCACACTTTCTTTGCCGCCAAAGAAAGGTACAAAAAAAGCTTCATGTCACTCAACAAGTGAATAGCTTGTGCTTCTGCCTCCTGCGGGATCCTTCTTCAGCAGGTTCTGTTTCACAAGGCCGTCAATATCGCGACCGGCAGTATCTTGAGAACATTTTGTAATGTTTGCCCATTTTGATGAGGTCAGTTTTCCTTCGAATCCATCAATCAACAGATTGAGCATATGCCGCTGGCGATCGTTCAACGGCTGCTGCGCAATTTTTTTCCAAAGAGTTGCTTTGCGGATGACGGTTGACAATATGCTCTCGGCGCCATCGAACGCATGATTGATGCAGCTCAGGAACCAATCGAGATATTCTGTGATATCAAGATCGCCTTTCTGCATTTCTTCCAACTGGTCGTAGTATGTTCCCTGTTCTGCCTTTATCTGAGCAGAGATGCTGTAAAAGCGCTGAGCGCTGCGCTCTGAGCGGGCGAGCATCATGTCACAGAGCGCGCGACCGATGCGACCGTTTCCATCCTCGAAGGGATGAATGGTCTCGAACCAAAGATGCGCTGTGGCGGCTTTAAGAATGGGATCGACAGTGGGTTGCTCTGTATTAAACCACTGTATGAACGCACCCATTTCTTTATCGATACTCTTTGCGGCAGGCGCTTCGTAGTGAACATGCTCGCGTCCACAGGGGCCGGAAACAACCTGCATAGGCCCGGATTCATCCGTTCGCCATGTGCCGACAGGAATCTTTAACAGGCCGCTGTATCCTGTCGGGAACAATGCTGCGTGCCAACCGCAGAGTCTCTCTTTTGTAATCGGTGTATCGTAGTTCTGGGTTGCATCGATGATCATGTGAACAACACCATCGACATTTCTGTCTGACGGTGTCAGTGCGCCGATATCGACGCCAAGCCGCCGCGCCAGAGATGAACGAACCTGATCCCGATTGAGCAGCTGGCCTTCAATTTCGCAGGATTTTATGACTTCTTCTGTCAGGGTGTGCAAAACGGCTTCGTCGCGCAGCTTGATGCCGAACGCCTCGATGCGCCCGAAAAGCTGCCCTTGCCGAAAACGTACTGCAGCGAGCTTTTGTGCAAGTCGTTCGCTGTCCCAACGAAAATTGGGCCAATCGGCTCTTTGATATATGTAGGTTGTCATAATCTCCGCACCTTTCGCGTAGAATATAGCACTTTTTTTCCGCAAGAGCAATAATATTCGCCGCATATAGTGCGGAGAATAAGGCGGCTAATCTCCGCATGCCATTGATTTCAAGAGGAAAAGGGGGTGCAGCAACTCGTCCGCCTGAGGCGGATTCCCTCACAAAAGACATGTTCACCCGTGCGGCACTTTACGGGCGACCGGCCGATAGCCCCTACCCGGGCAGGCACAGGGGCCTGCCCCTTCTATGTGCAACTTTGTCAAGCCACAAAATCAATAGTCCGTTTTTTCAGGTTTTTATTGGCCGGTTTGCTCTGTCTCCTAACGGAAACTCCGTCAGGAAAACCTTCTATCCGTGTCGGCCCATGAGCCGAGCA
>VGSH01000150.1 GCA_016875025.1 Deltaproteobacteria bacterium | reverse complement strand
GCTGCATGCATACGGCCCGGGAGTGCGCCGCGTTTTTCTGTGCGACGGTGATCCGCTGATCCTGCCCTCAGCGCATCTGAGGGCGATCCTTGAATGCTTAAACGCTGCATTCCCGAAGCTGCAGCGTGTCGGCATTTACGGTAACGCCAAAAGTATCCTCAAGCGGACGCCTGAGGAGCTGGCGCAGCTGCGCGCACTCAAACTCGGCATTGTCTATCTCGGGCTTGAATCGGGTGATCCGCAAACACTCGCCGCTGTGCGCAAGGGCGCAACTGCCGATGATATGATACAGGCCGCCCGGCGGGTTCGCGAGGCGGGCATCAAGCTGAACGTGACCGTGCTGCTTGGCCTTGGCGGGGTAGCGCGCAGCCGCGAGCATGCGCGCGCCACCATCGAGGTCCTCAATCACATGCAGCCCAATCATGTGGCTGCCCTGACCCTGATGGTGGTTCCGGACACGCCCCTGCACGAGGACATGCGGCAGGGCCGCTTTGAGCTGCCCGGCACATTTGAGCTGCTCGAAGAGCTGCGCGAAATCATTGCCGGGTCAGAGCTGAGCAACTGCCTTTTTTTCTCAAACCACGCCTCGAACTATTTTCCCGTGCAGGCCCGGCTCCCGCATGACAAAGCGGCCCTTCTCGATCAGCTCGACCGGGTGCTGAGCAGCCGCGACGAGCGTCTGCTGCGGCCGGAAGCCCTGCGGGGGCTTTAGACAGCCTGTCGGGGACCGCTCACGATGATCAGGGACCGCAACTTTTCAACAGTTGTATTATTCCAAATGCAGTTCTCTCGCCTTTTGTCTGACACATAATAATTTTGCCTCTCCTTTGTTTTTGATATTGCATAAAATATAACATTTGTTATGCTTTCTGCGGAGGGGCAATCATGGGCGAAGCCGCGCTATCTGCGCGTTTAGATCACTATCGACCGCGCAGCCCGCAAACATCTCAATACTACCAGTGCATTGAAGACAACCTTGAAACGTTCGAGCAGGTCTATGATGAGCGCTTCAGCCGTCAGTACGGATTCTTCCGTCCATTTGTGAGGGATGTCATTTATCGCTATCTTGACTGCGGCGATCTGCACAGAGGGTTTGCCCGCATCAGATGTCCCGACTGCGGACATGAGCAGTTGCTGGCATTTTCCTGCAAACGTCGTCACTTCTGCCCGTCATGTCATCAGAAACGGGTGGTAGAATTTGGTGAGTGGCTGTGCATGGAGGTCGTTAAAAAAGTTCCACACCGTCATGTTGTCTTCAGCATACCAAAAATTCTGCGGCGCTATTTCCTCTATGACCGCCGCCTGCTCTCGGAGTTGAGCCGCTGCGCCTGGGAAACCCTGAAAACATTTTATCAATGCGCCTCGGGCCGAACAAACACCGCGCCGGGCGCAGTCATCGCTATTCAGACATTTGGCGATTTGCTCAGGTTTAACCCGCATTGCCACGTACTGGTAAGCGACGGCTGCTTTTATGAAACCGGCTCATTCAAGCTCGCCCCGCCCCCGGACCGCAAAGGCCTTGAGAGACTTTTCCGCAGCAAGGTGCTCAATCTGCTGCTTGCAAAAGGCAAAATCACTCCGGGCACAATCACCCTGCTTGACTCCTGGAAGCATACCGGCTTTACGGTTTTTTGCGGTGATCGGATATACCCGAACGACGATACTGCCATGGAGAACCTTGCCCGCTATATAATCCGGGCATCGTTTTCTCAGGAGCGCATGACGTATCTGCGGGATGAGGCAACGGTGGTGTATAGAGCTAAAAAAGGCCATGAGACCAAAACCTTTGATGCCTGTGAATGGCTGGCGGCCATGTGTTCACATATTCCCAATCAGGGCGAGCAGATGGTACGCTACTATGGTTACTACAGCAATGTCTGCAGAGGCAGGCGAAAAAAAGAAACAACTGATGACGCAATCCCCTGCATTATTAAAGCCGACGCTGCTTCACCGGCCAGGCGCAGGTCCTGGGCGCGGTTGATACAAAAGATTTACGAAGTTGATCCGCTCACCTGCCCGAAGTGCAAGGGTGCAATGAAGATCATCAGTTTTATAGAACAGGCAGAGGTAATAAAACAGATACTTCAGCACCTGGGCCTGTGGCAGGCGCAGAAGCGCCCGCCACCGAAGATCAATTCGCCGCCATCGGAGTATTGGGCGGCAGAAGCAATTCCCACATATGATTGTATCGACCCCGATTACCCTTTTGAAGCCTATCTATAAAAAAACCCATCAAGGCTGACCGGCAAGGCTGCGCGCAAAAACAGCCCCGCCGGTTGACATAATGCCCCATATCAGACTGCACGCCACACCGCATAATTTTTAATCACGCTGTTTATTGATTGTCCGACCCTGCCTGCCTATATATTGCGCCGACATTGCCCTTGACACACAATCGCCCCTGTTTTATAGTTTGCCCATCTCAAAGCAAGTTCCTATCAACTTTGTAGTTTCAAGCCCGGGTTATGGGGGTATTATGTTGTGCCTTTTTTTGTATTAATTGCCATGCAGATCCCTGCCGTATGGTATTTGAAGTTTGCGCTGCACTCCACCCGGTCAGCACAACAATAATCTGCACTAATACAGCTGAACAGCCTCGGTGCTCTTCCTGCCACCCGCCGTCCATGGTCCGGCACAGGGCGATCACGGCATCGAGCTGGTCGCGGTGTGTATCGGCCAGGTCAAATTCGGCAAAAAGAAGTATCAGAGAAGTATCATGGATGTCCCGATTTGCCTTTTGTAGTAGTGCGCTTGTGCCCGAATTTAAGTCGCAGTATCTCTCTGATGCTTCTCATGGGTATATTCCTGTTTGCCATCGGTACCTCCAAAGGTTTTTAATTTTCGAGCATACCTCCGGCACAGTGGTGTATCCAGCGTCGCGTCTCTATCCGGGGTGGAAACGTTCGAGCGGAATAATCAGGCAGCCGCAGCTTTGTTGATAAAATCGAGAAGAAGCTTGGAAAAAATGATAGAGATGCGCGGCTGGGCAGGATGAAGAAGCGTCAAAAATAAATCCACCACCCTTTATGTTTTTATTGACAAACAATCAATAACTGCCTATATTTTTATATAGTATAGAATTTTATTACACATAAAACCACCTACAGCATGAAAGGAATATTAAAAAATGAATAAAAAACAGAACCATCCATCAAAAAGAGAAATAATACCTGCATTGATGCTTATACTTCTTCTTGCAAGCCCTGTTTCTTCATTTGCATTCCGAAATCAAGCTGAAACCCCTGATGAAACCTTTCAGTTCATTGACTCTGTCGCAGCAGACAGACAGACTCCCGCCAGCTTTGATGCCGACATGACTGACCGAGCCGATAATGACATCTCCGGAAACGAAGCCGCCGGCATTATGGTCGCAGGTGAAATCAGTTCCGCAAGCGCGGCATCAGCCCAGCTGTGCGCCGCAAGCGGCTTTGATGCCTTTAACAGCCGTGATAAGAACCAGTGGCAGGCGACGTTCAACGCTGATACAGGCGCGGTTAAACGCCTCTATGGCAGCCAGTCCAAACCCTATGCAGGCAAGCCCGAAGCTGCTGCCCGTGCATTTCTGCAGGACGCCCACGCAATGTTCGGACTGCCCCAGGATTTGTCAGCGCTTAAGACGCAGAATATCAGCACAACCCCGGGGCGCAGTCACGTCAGATTCCAGCAGACATATAAAGGCACGGCCATTGAGGGAGCACAGATCATTGTTCACAGCGACAGCCAGGGCCGCGTGACCATGGTGCAGAATGAAAGCGTGGAGGCAATCGAGCCCGCCAACCAGGACGTGCTGACGCTTGAGTTTGCCCGCGACATCGCCCGCGACGACCTGCGGCAGCAGCTTGGTTCGGATCCAAGCATGTCAGCCTCAACGGTTGAAAAAATTATCGCCATCTACAGCGAAGAGTACCGCTACATCTGGAAGGTGTCCACGCCCGTCCAAAACCCCTTCGGCTTGTGGGTCTATCATATCGATGCCGGCAGCGGCGAGATCCTCTACAAGGCCGATGAGATTTTTTACCTGAAGAACGGCAAGGGTCGCGCCTACCTTACCAACGCAAACTGGCATGCCGGCACGGTCAGCAGCGCTTCGCTTAAATACATGTATACACCTCTAGAAGGAAATCCGGGATATCCCCTCGGGCTGCATGTGTTTGTTATTGATAATAATGGCAATTATGCCATTGAACCCAGCCTTCAGTTTAATTACGAGCCCGCAGGAGTGCAGAAGCCTTGGTTTGATCAAGCCCATGCCTATTACCAGAAGACCACCGTCTGGGAGTGGTGGAAGAAAAATATCATCAGCAAATACGGCCCCTCCAACATCGCCTATTTTCACACATTAATCATACCCACATATGTCAATGTTACCGGCATGTGCAACGCGTTTTATTCCCCCAACATAAATGGCAGCAGTCCCGGTTTTGCCTACGGAAATGAGAGCTCCTGCAAGCCCGGCAGCGAGGATCTGGTAATCGACAACGACGTGGTGCGCCACGAATATACCCATGCGATCATGCACTGGGCTGGCTTCAACAATCAGTTCGGCGGCGCGGTTGACGGCTACGGCCGGGCCATGGGCGAAGGCAATGCGGACTGGTACGCTTTTCTTTTCTCCGGTGACCCTAAAATCGCCGATGTCGCCTTTAACCACCAGATACCTGCCTACCTGAGGAATCTGGACAATACCAGGATGTACCCCTACGATGTAAACCATCCCGGCACCGGCATGCCCCAGGAGCATTATACCGGCGAGATCTGGGGAGGCTACCTGTATGATCTCGCGCGGGTAATGAAGAAAAAAGCCATCCCGTATGTGTACCGATCCTCCTTCTATTTCACCACATCCGGCGGGCACAGAAACGGATACCCCGATTTCTATGACGGCATCAGGGCCCAAATGGAAGCTGAAAAAGACATGGGCAAGGGGCTTAAGCAGACTATGGCCGCGTTCGGCTCCATGGCAAGCCGCGGACTCAACCGGCCCCTGCTGCCCATGTACGCGCATGCGTCCAACTATTTCTTGACAGGATCAGCAGGATCGGATACCCGGGCCTACATATATTTACTTGCCCCGTTCAAGCTCAAAACACAGGGAAACCTTCTACAGTCGGGCGATCCGCATGACTACCCGTTCGAAGCCAATGCAGGGACGGTTCTGAGCGTCAAGGTATCGGCCAAGACAGGGGGCATGACCAATCCCACTCTAATGCTGTACACGATCGGCGGCACCCTGTTGCAGACCGTCAGCACCGGAGCGGGCATTACCAGCGCGGCGATGACCTTTGCACTTCCGTCTACCGGACGCTATGTCGTCCGCATAACAGGAATTAACTCAGGCGCGGCGCGCGGGTATTACAGCCTGCAGATGTCCACCAAATAACACCGTGGATACCATAAGGTATACACGCAGGTCGTAATCAGGGGCGCAGGCCTGAGCTGGTCGGCGGTGGTCTTCTTCGCAGCTATGGTGGTTGGCAGGAGTTGAAAAAACGAGCATCCGGCCAAAAGCAGGAATGGCTAAAAAGCGATGAGAGAATTCTCGGTGAAAGTGATTTTGTAGAGCAGATTCTTGCCATGGCCGATGAAAGCCTCTGCCGAGAAACAGCCTTGAAGCGCGCCGTTTAAACACTTGCAAGACTCGAACAGGATGTAGCAAACATTTTCGGCATCGTGCAGGAGGAAATTCACTTGCCCGGCAGACAGAAGGATCGAGTTGCATGCCGCAGTCTGCTGTGTTTCTGGGCGGGCCGCGAATTGACGGTACCGCTTACCGACCTGGCACGGAAATTTTCTCTGACGGTTCCGGCTGTGAGCTATGCAGTGAAACGAGGCGAGGAAATTGCCAAACGCAACAAGTACAGTCTCAGAGGTTGAGTTATTTACTTATTTAAGGGCGTTGCCAACTGATGACGCAATCCCCTGCATTATTAAAGCCGACGCTGCTTCACCGGCCAGGCGCAGGTCCTGGGCGCGGTTGATACAAAAGATTTACGAAGTTGATCCGCTCACCTGCCCGAAGTGCAAGGGTGCAATGAAGATCATCAGTTTTATAGAACAGGCAGAGGTAATAAAACAGATACTTCAGCACCTGGGCCTGTGGCAGGCGCAGAAGCGCCCGCCACCGAAGATCAATTCGCCGCCATCGGAGTATTGGGCGGCAGAAGCAATTCCCACATATGATTGTATCGACCCCGATTACCCTTTTGAAGCCTATCTATAAAAAAACCCATCAAGGCTGACCGGCAAGGCTGCGCGCAAAAACAGCCCCGCCGGTTGACATAATGCCCCATATCAGACTGCACGCCACACCGCATAATTTTTAATCACGCTGTTTATTGATTGTCCGACCCTGCCTGCCTATATATTGCGCCGACATTGCCCTTGACACACAATCGCCCCTGTTTTATAGTTTGCCCATCTCAAAGCAAGTTCCTATCAAC
>VGSH01000149.1 GCA_016875025.1 Deltaproteobacteria bacterium | reverse complement strand
CGGCACGGTCACGTTCAGGAATGCCGCGACCCTGCATGCCGTTGTCGTTGACACGGGGCTTGAGCATCTTTTGATCGAAACCGACTGCCCGTTTCTGACCCCTGAGCCTTATCGGGGAAAACGCAATGAGCCGGCCTACGTGCGTTTTATAGCTGAAAAAATCGCTGAACTGAAAAACGTACCCCTCGAGGAAGTTGCCGCACGCACCGGAGAAAACGCCTGCCGCCTTTTCGGCCTCACACAGTAGGGGCGGTCCCCGCGTACCGCCCATGCATGGGTTTTACTTTCTCACAACTCCGCACTCCAGTGGTAGGGTGGACTCACGAAGTGTGTCCACCGCATGCAATACATTTGGTGGACGTGCTGCGCAAGTCCACCCTACAGACTGCACAACGAAGCAGACGGGCCCGCCCTGCGCAGTAAAACAGCTGCGGAGGATGGATGTTTTTCAACAGCCTTCCAATTTTTGATGAAATCGTAAAAAGTCCGAAAATGGCATTTTTTACGACGCGCTCATAAAAAGGCCGCAGGCAAGGCGCGCAAATCCGAAGGAATGAGGCCTACGTGCCCTACGCCGCAATGACTGAGGATGCAGCGCAATGTAGCATCCGGACTTTTTACGAGCGCGTCAATTTTTTATTCCTTGACATTTACTTCCTCTGCCGTTATCAATCGTGCTTTCCGGTGGAGGGGCAGCTCAAACGTTATTGCAACAGCACGCTGCCGTATACTGATTTTTTGTGTTTCGGTAAAAACGGGGAGCATACGGCATGCACAGCGAACTTCGCGACTGGATCGCCCTGCGTTTGACGCCCGGCATCGGCAATGTCGCCTGCAAAAACCTGCTTGAAACATTCGGCTCGCCCATGCGCATCATGGCCGCCACGCGGGAAGAACTTGCCGCTGTTGCCGGCATGTCGCCCCGGCTTGCCGACGCCCTGAAAAGCAGCCTTGCAAATCACGAAGTTGACCGCGCGCTGGATAGGCTCACCGGAACTGATATACATATATGTACGTACAATGCGCCGGACTATCCCGGGTCGCTTAAGAATATCTACGACCCGCCGCCGCACCTCTATGTCAGAGGGCGGCTGCAGCACTCTGACTGCAGCGCGGTCGCGGTCGTTGGTTCGCGCAATGCCTCCGACTACGGACTGCGGGCTGCTGCCGATATCAGCCGCGAGCTGGCTGTCGCCGGTCTGACAATCGTGAGCGGCATGGCAGCCGGCATTGACTCGGCCGCGCACCGCGGTGCGCTCTCAGCCGGAGGCCGCACCATTGCCGTGCTTGGCTGCGGAGCCGATGTATGCTATCCTGCGGAGAACCGGCGCCTCTACGAGGCAATCGCCCAAAAGGGCGCGATTGTGTCGGAATACGCGCCCGGAACCGGACCCGACGCCTATCATTTTCCGGCCCGCAACCGGATCATCAGCGGGATGGCGCGCGCTATTGTGGTGGTTGAAGCCAGCCCGAAAAGCGGCTCGCTGATCACGGCCCGGTTGGCCCTGGAGCAGGGCCGCGACGTGTTTGCCGTGCCCGGATCGATCTACTCGTTCAAGGCTCGGGGCGCCCATCAGCTTATCCGCTCGGGCGCGGCCCTGGTCGAATCCGGTCAGGACATTATCGAAGCGCTCGGCATGGCTCACGCGGCCCGGGCTGCAGAGCCGGAGTCGCCCGCGCCGGAGGCGCTGGCACCGGAAGCCCGGCGCGTTTACGACCTGCTTGAACCCGGGCCGGCGCATATCGACCGGCTCATCTGTGAAACGAGCCTTCCCAGCAGCGCGATCTCAGCGGCACTGCTGGAGCTTGAGCTGGGCGGCTTTATACGGCAGCTGCCCGGCAAACACTTTGAACGCAGCGCCTGAGACCGGAAGTGCTTGAAACGAACTACACCACAGGGTGTTGAACAGATATTTTTTCACAGGCTGCTCAAAAATGTCGTTCTGGTGAGAACCGGTATGCACGACGCCGGGATGCGACCAAAGCAGGGCTATGTTTTGTAGGGGCAGGCCCCTGTGCCTGCCCGGGCAGGGGCGAAAAATCTTTCGCCCCTACAGGCGCCTCAGTGGAGCGCATAACAACAGAATGGCTTTTTCAAGAGCCAGAACAGGAAAAAATTATTATGAGCAAATCTTTGGTCATCGTCGAATCGCCCGCCAAGGCCAAAACCATTTCGAAGTTCCTTGGCAACAACTACGAGGTCCTGGCCTGCAAGGGCCATATACGCGCTTTGCCCAGCAAGCCGGGCTCGGTCGAGATCGGCGATGATGTCATCCCCAAATACGAGATCCTGCCTTCAAGCAGCCGCTATTTGAAAGATATTGCAAAATCGCTCAAAGGCGCTGATACGGTGTTCCTGGCAACCGATCTTGATCGTGAGGGCGAGGCCATTGCCTGGCACCTTCTCGCGGCCCTGAACCTTGAGCCGGGCGCGAAGCCGGCGCGCAAGCCCGCTCCCGAGGTCAAGCGCATCACCTTCCACGAGATCACGCGCGACGCCATCACCGAGGCGCTGGCGCATCCCTCGCAGATATCGATCAATCTTGTCGACGCGCAGCAGGCACGCGTGGTACTCGACTACCTGGTCGGCTTCAACCTGAGCCCGTTTCTGTGGAAGAAAATCCGCTACGGCCTCTCGGCCGGCAGGGTGCAGTCAGTGGCTCTGAGGCTGATCTGCGAGCGCGAACTGGAAATCAGGGCTTTCAACGAGCAGGAATACTGGAGCATCGTTGCCGAGCTCACGCCGCGCCCTGAGCGCAGCCCCTTCAAGGCCCAGATGATCGAGGCGGGCGGAGAAAAACTTGAAAAGCTCTCGATCGCGGATACGCAGCAGGCGCACAAAATCCTCGACAGCCTGAATAACGCCGACTACAGCGTGCGCGACATCAAGAAGCGCGAGATCAAGCGCACCCCGCCGTCGCCCTTTATTACCAGCACCCTGCAGCAGGAAGCCTCGCGCAAGCTCGGCTTTTCAGCCAAGCGCACCATGTCGGTCGCGCAGAAGCTCTACGAGGGCATCGATGTCGGCAGCGGCACGACCGGCCTTATCACCTACATGCGAACCGACAGCACTGAGCTGGCCGAAAGCGCGCTTAAAGATATCCACAACGTTATCGTGCGCGAGTACGGCGAGCGCTTCGCCCTTGCCAGGCCGCGCGTGTTCAGCAAAAAGTCGAAAAACGCGCAGGAGGCCCACGAGGCCATTCGGCCCACCGATGCTGGCCTGCTGCCCGATCATATCAAGCACGCCCTCTCGCAGGATGAATACAAGCTCTACACGCTTATCTGGCGCCGGGCCGTTGCCAGCCAGATGGCGCAGGCTATTATCGACTCGGTCTCGGCCGATATCAGCGCAGGAAAAGGCAACACCTTCCGGGCCACGGGATCGACCGTGAGGTTCCCCGGCTTTATGCAGCTCTACAGCGAGGGCCGAGACACGCAGGAAGAAGATGAACAGAACAATGAAAGCATGCTGCCGCCCCTTGAGCCCGGCCAGGCGCTCGATCTTCTGGGCCTGCATCCCAATCAGCATTTCACCCAGCCACCGCCGCGCTTCACCGAGGCCACGCTGGTCAAGGCCCTTGAGGAATACGGCATCGGCCGGCCCTCGACCTATGCGAGCATCATCACTATCCTGCAGGATCGCGAATACGTGCGACTGGAGAAAAAGCGTTTTATCCCGGCCGATATCGGCATGGTGGTGAGCGACCTGCTGGTCAAGCATTTCTCAAAGTACGTGGACTACGGATTCACCTCGCATCTGGAAGACCAGCTCGACGCCATCTCGCGCGGCGAGGCTGAATGGAAGCCCGCGGTGCTCGGATTCTGGAAGCCCTTTATCTCCCTGATCAAGGTCAAGGAAGAGGAGGTCAAAAAGTCCGATGTGACCACGGAACAGACCGGCGAGACCTGCCCTGAGCCTGGGTGCGGTAAGGCCCTCGTGATCAAGCTGGGCAAATACGGGAAGTTTTTCGCCTGCAGCGGTTTTCCCGAATGCCGCTTTGTGCGGCCGCTCGCAAACGGCAACGGAGAGAGCGGCGAGGCAGCCCCGGCAACCGGCGAGGTCTGCGACACCTGCGGCGCGCCCCTGATGCTGCGCCAGGGCAAATACGGCCAGTTCTATGGCTGCTCAAAATACCCGGCCTGCACATTTCTCCGCCCGCTGAATAAGCCGGTGGCCGTGGGCGTGAAGTGCCCGGACTGCGGCGTGGGCGACATACTCGAGAAAAAATCCCGGCGCGGCAAGGTATTTTTCAGCTGCTCGCAGTACCCGCGCTGCACGTTTGCCAGCTGGGACCGCCCCCTGCCCGAGCCCTGCCCGACATGCAACGCGCCGTTCCTGGTTGAAAAAATCACCAAACGCTGGGGCCGCCAGATCAAATGTTCTAACAAAAACTGCAAATACAAACGCACGGTCAAAGAAGAAGAATAGACGAGTCCGTTCAGAGTTCGGAGTCTGGAGTTCGGAGAACGTAAAACCCACGCAGGGGCGGTCCCCCCGTGGCCGCCCGACACGGGGGGAAAAATTTTTCGCCCTTATCTGGGCAGGCACAGGGGCCTGCCCCTACATGTTCTTTTGCCGCCCTTGTTCCGCGCGCGCACCGTTTTCAACTTATGATGGTGCGCACGGCGCACCCTGTAACGGTTTTTACAACATAGTTCCGTAAAGATACAAACATTGAATGTTGGATCAGAGTCCGGCATGACAATCATGGGTTAGGTCTTCGGTTTGCGGGTTGTGGTTTTAAACCCCATCGTTTCGCAGCCGAGACGGGTGCATGAGCGCGGAAACGAACGGCACGCTGTCTGAGCACCCGAATGTGCGAGTTCGTGCCGTTCCCGCGAGCATGCACCCAGAGAGGGAATCCGCCGCAGGCGGACGCGAAACGCCAGGGGTGCCCTTTCTTGGGGGTACCCCTTCTTTGGGCACGCAAAGAAGGGGTACGAAAAAAGATTTTATTTTTTTATGTGGCCCACAGTTATGACACACTATCCCATCACCATCATCGGTGCCGGCCTGGCCGGCTGCGAAGCCGCCCTGCAGGCCGCACGGCGCGGCTGCCGCGTAAAGCTGCACGAAATGAAGCCCCTGCGCTTTTCCCCGGCCCACACCATGGATGGCCTGGCAGAGCTTGTGTGCAGCAATTCGCTGCGTTCAAATGACATTGCAAACGGATCAGGCCTTCTCAAGGCCGAGCTGCGCCTGCTGGGCTCGCGCGTTATTGCAGCCGCCGATGCCAACCGCGTTCCGGCCGGCGGAGCACTTGCTGTTGACCGGCATGCATTTTCAGCCGCGCTGACAGAAGAGATCGAGCGCCATCCGCTGATCGAACTCGTGCGCGGCGAAGTTACGCAGATCCCCTCCGATGGCATCGTCATCATCGCCACCGGCCCGCTCACCTCCGACGCCCTTGCAGAGGAAATCGGCAAGCTCATCGGAGGCGACCTTTTGTATTTCCACGATGCAATCGCCCCGATCATCGAGGCTGACTCGATCGACATGCGCAAAGCGTATCAGGCCTCGCGCTATGATAAGGGCAGCGCCGACTACATCAACTGCCCGCTCTCGCAGGAGCAGTACTACGAATTGATCGACGACATACTGGCTGCTGAAAAAGTCGAGCTGCGCGAATTCGAAGCCCTGAAACCCTTTGAAGGCTGCATGCCCATCGAGGTCATGGCCGGGAGAGGCCGGGAGACCCTGTCCTTCGGGCCGATGAAGCCGGTGGGCTTACGGAACCCGCACACAGGAGAGCTGCCCTACGCAGTGCTGCAGCTGCGGCAGGAAAACAGCCAGGCCAGCCTCTATAACATGGTCGGGTTCCAAACGCGCATGAAATGGGGTGAGCAAAAAAGGGTCTTTCAAAAAATCCCCGGTCTTGAGCACGCCGTGTTCGCGCGCCACGGCAGCCTGCACAGAAACACGTTCATCAAGGCGCCCGTTTTGCTGCAGCCGGCTTTGCAGCTCAAAACGAATGCGCGCATTTTCTTTGCCGGTCAAATCACCGGCGTTGAAGGCTATGTGGAGTCGATCGCCATGGGCTGGTGGGCCGGAGTTCAGGCCGCCTTTGCCCGGGAGGGCAAAGGCGCGCCCTCACCCGCCCCTGCAACCATGATACACGGCCTGATCCAGCACCTCACCGAGTCAGACCCCGACACGTTCCAGCCCATGAACTCGAACTTCGGCCTTCTGCCCCGCCCCATTGTTAAAGCTCCCGGCAAAAAAAGAAAACAGCTTCAGGCTGAAGAAGCCCTGCGGTCGTGCGAAGCATGGTGTGCTGACTTACCAGGCTGTTGAAAAAAATAATGGGGAAACAGATTTGTCCAAAATAAATTATTGGATCGCTGCTGAAGGCCCTCTGGCCGGGGCCGTGCCGTCCCATCCGGCAAAGAAGACCTCATTTCATGTTCGGCCCGTGTGCCGGAATATTTCAAACGGGCC
>VGSH01000148.1 GCA_016875025.1 Deltaproteobacteria bacterium | reverse complement strand
CCTGACCAATGACGCAGCTAAAGCATTTTTCTAAATATTGTAGCCTTGCTGTCATTTCGAAGAAGCGAAAGCGACTGAGAAATCTTAAACCAGGATTTCTCCCTTCGGTCGAAATGACATTGTATATCCGGTTATAGTAAAATGAAAAATGCTCTAGCGACAGGCTGCCCCAAAACAGTCATCTGCTGCGTTGCGCGTTCGTTGTTTTGATAATCCGACCGATCGGACGGATCGAACCGATTGGTCCAATGCGCTTTGAGCTATATGTAACGGCAAGTCTCAAAAAATTCACTCACGCGGTCGTTGAACGCATCGCGCGCTTCAAGCATAACGACATGGCCGGCATCTTCAATTGTGGCAAGCTTGGCGTTGGGCAGCATGGCGGTAAGTTCGGCGGGCATGTCCGGCGGGGTGACGATATCGTTTTCCCCGCGCATGACGAGCGCCGGTGCTGCGACAGTGCCGATCCAGGGCCGGCTGTCAAAGCGCCCTGCTGCCAGAAGGTCGGCATGCAGCGCGGTGCTGCCGGTGTTTTTTAAAAACGCGTAGGCCTCCAGAAACTGTTGGGGTATAATCTGCCGTGCTTCGGGCGCTTCGGGGCCGATGCCGTTTTCAAAAAGCTCACGGTAGGTGCCGGAAAATTTAAAGCGCGTGCCGGTGCCGATTAACACAAGGGCTGCAACACGGCCGGGGTGCTCGCGGGCATACTCCTGTGCGATTGCGCCGCCGAAGGAATGGCCCATGAGAAAAAATCGTTCAAGCTCAAGCGCCTGCGTGAAGGCGTGCAGCCAGGCGGCATAGTCAGCTGCTGAGGCCAGTGCATCTCCCTCTGAGCGGCCGTGACCGGGCAGGTCCGGAGCCATGACGGCATAGTCGCGCCGCAGGCGGCTGAGCTGCGCGCTCCACACAATGCTGTCGGCGCCTGAGCCGTGAAGGCATACTACGACCGGCGCATTCTCCGGGGGGCGTGATGATATCCGGTAATGGGTGATAGCGCCGTTAATCGTCAGTTCAGGCATGGATGTGCTCCCCGGCAGTTCAACTGCGTTCAGTCTTTACGGGCGGGAAGTATAGCATAAAATGAGTTCGGAGTCGGGAGGGAACCTGCAATCAATCGTACGCTGCTCCGAACGCCAAACTCCGAACTCCGGACTGCATCGCCCTTGAACCTTGAACACATAAGCTAAATATATTTATTGCATAATAAAATTTTTTGTATACAATCTAATAGTACGCAAAGATTAGTGGAGAATCGCCATGTTAAAGAGCATGAAAGTACTGTGGCTGTTTGCAGCTGTAGTTGGTTGGGCAGGTTTCGCTCCGTGCGCTCAAGCGCAGGAAGCACTGCCGGCAGATAATCAAACCGCTTCGGGCGCGGCGGGCATTGCTGACAATACTGTTGAACTGCCGCTTGAAAGCGTCCTGCTTCTGGCCCTGAAAAACAACCTCGATATCACCTTCGCCAAGATGCAGCCGGCTGCTGCTGAAACCGATATCATGCGCGAACAGGGTGAGTTTGACACGCTTTTTACCTCTGAATTTTCCAAATATCGCGAGAGAAAGCAGGTCGCAAACTTTCTTGCCGGTGCTGTTTCTGATCCTACTGCTCCAGCAGCGGAAGCAAACATCTGGCAGGAGCGCTATAACTTTGATGGCGGGCTGCAGAAGAAGTTTGCGCTGGGCACTGAGGCCGATCTGACGTTACGGCATAAGGAATCAAGTTCTGACCTGCCCTTTGCGGGCCTGGTTCCCGAGTATTACAGCGAGCTTGTGCTGGGCCTCACCCAGCCGCTGCTGCGCGACTTCGGCATTGAGGTCGGCCGCACGTTTATTAAGATCGCCAATTTGAATTATCAGGCGTCTGAGCAGCAGTTTCGCCAGGATGTCATGGATGTGCTCTACCAGGTTGAGTCCTTTTACTGGGATCTGTATTACCGGATCGCCGACCTCGACAACAAACGAAAATCGCTCGAACGCGCCAAAGATTTTCAGCGGACCTTTCGAGCCCGGATTGAGGCCGGCACGCTGGCGCCTATCGAAATTCATCAGGCTGACGCCGAGGTGTCGCTCAGAACCCAGGAGGTCATACTGGCCGAGGCGCGGGTGCATCAGGCCGAAGACAATCTGAAAAAAGCATTAAATCTCTACCGCGACGATCGTTACTGGGATGTTGCCGTTCAGCCGGCTGATATGCCCGAGAGAAGCGCGATTCAGCCCGTGGCAAGCGACTGCATCGAAATCGCGCTTGAAAAGCGCCCGGATATCAGGCAGGCCCGGCTCAGTCAGGACATCAGCAATACGCAGGTGCGCTACAGCAAGAATCAGCTGCTGCCCCGACTTGATCTGTTGGGCTCGATCGGCACCAACGGGCTTTCCGGCGGTAATAACCCCGTTACCATTTTCGATGACCCGAACAACCCGCCTCCACCGCCTCCGCCCAGCCCATGGGACGGATCGCGCAAAGACAGCTTCTACGACATGCGCGATCGCGATTACTATACTTACCAGGTCGGCGTCAGGCTGCAGTTCCCGCTGGAAAACCGGCTGGCCCGAAGCCAGCACACGCGCGCCCGGATTGAGGCAGCCCAGGCCGAAACAACGCTTAAAAGTGTCGAGAACACGATCGTAAACGAGGTGCGCGACGCGATCCGGGTGATCGTGACCAGCCGGGAATTGATTGATTCGGGCATTGCGACCCTGCGGTACAACCAGGAAAAGCTCAAGGCTGAAGAGAAAAAACTCGACGTCGGTATGTCAACCGCGTTTGCCGTGCTGGAGTTCCAGTCCGATCTTGCCAATGCCGAGAGCACTCTGGCTCTGGCCTATGCCGAGCATCGCAAGGCACTCACCAATCTGCAGCGGGTTATGGGTACACTGCTTGAAGAAAAAGGACTGGTGCTGTAGAGGGCTGCCGGGCGCTGGCAGGCATATAATTATCCGACAGGAGTTGAAATGGCAACGCTGGCATCATTTGAAAAAGTAAACGATTTAATCGGTGTTATTCACCGCTGCATGCGGCGCTTTTTTGAGTCGCAGATGAAAAAATACGACATCACCCCGCCGCAGTTTGAAGTGCTGGTGATTTTGTGGAATGAGGACGGGCTGGTCTTGAGCGATCTTGGGCGGCGCCTGTCCCGGGACGGTCCCACGATTACCGGCATTATCGACCGGATGGAGAAGAAACAACTTCTGGTGCGCAGGCGCAATACGCGCGACCGCCGGGTTATTCAGGTCTATCTTACTGAAAAAGCATGGGAAATTAAGGATAATCTCATGAAAATGCAGAAAGAGGCCGGCATGAACATTACCGGCAATTTCTCCGATCAGGATATTAAAACTCTGGAAGAGCTGCTGCATAAGGTGCTGGTCAATGTTGAAGAAAAGATAATGCCGCACGTCGCATAAAAAATGTTTCTCTCCGCGGCAAAAATGTGGTATATATTAAAACTTAGCGCGCAAATCAATTAGTCGCTAGAGCCATACGGTAGTAACCAACCGGCAAGAATAAAAAAAGCGTGAAAGGAGACAGGTAACATGGCATTAGAAAAGATTGAATATGATGCAGGGCATTGCCAGCGCTGTTCCACCTGCAAATGGTCACATCTGTGGGAGATTAAAAGCCACCGTTTCTGCCGCAGCTGCCCTTCCCTGGTCTACGGGAAATATGACTCATATGCTGCTCAGGGCAAAAACGACATCGCGACCGGCCTGCTCAAGGGTGAGCTGAACTGGGAAGACCATCATGAGAAGCTGCTCGAGATCATCTACCGCTGCCCGGTGTGCGCGGCCTGCGATATCAACTGCAAGCGCATCATGGACCTGAACATAATCGGCGTGCTTGATGCGCTGCGCGAGGAGGCCTGCGAGAAGGGCTACGGCCCGCTGCCCGCGCATAAGGAATTCATCAACAGCATCATGAACTATGACAATGTCTGGAAGCAGCCCCGCACGCGCCGCGGCAACTGGGCCAAGAAAATGGGCGTTAAAGACCTGTCCAAGGCCGGTGAGAAGGCCGATGTGCTCTACTATGTCGGCTGCACCTATGCCTACAAGCCCGGCATGGAGACCGTGCCCCAGGCAACCGCTACCATTTTGAAAAAGGCCGGCGTTGATTTCGGCATTCTGGGCGCCAAGGAAGTATGCTGCGGCGGCATTGCCGACAATATCGGCGATCTGAAAACCTTTAAGGAAATAGCGGCCAAAAATCTGGCGATGTTCAAGGAAGTCGGTTCAAAGACGATCGTGACCAACTGCCCCGGCTGCTTCATGACCTTCTCCGAGAAATACGCCCGCATTCAGGGAATCGACACTGCCAAGCTGCCCTACAAGGTCATGCACACCACCCAGTTCATCGAGCAGCTGATCAATGAAGGCAAGATCAAATTCAAAAAGCCGGTCAACAAGCAGGTCACCTGGCATGATCCCTGCCACCTGGGTCGGCGCGGTGAGCCTTACAAGCACTGGGAAGGCAAGCGCGTTGCGTTCGGCCTGACCGAGCCGCCGCGCGAGCTCAACCGCGGCGCGTTCGGCTGCTATGATGCGCCCCGCAATATCCTGAAGGCTATCCCCGGCATCAAGCTGGTCGAGATGGAGCGCATCCGTGAATATGCCTGGTGCTGCGGCAGCGGCGGCGGCGCAAAATCAGCCTATCCTGATTTCGCCCTGTCAACCGCCAAGGAGCGCATTGAAGAGGCTGCTGCCACAGGCGCCGGCACGATCGTGACCGCGTGTCCGTGGTGCGAAGCCAACCTGAACGACGGCATTGACGCATCTGAGGCCAAGATGAAGGTTGAAGATATTCTCGATCTGGTCATCGAGGCCATGGGCGAGGAATAAGCCTTACCATCCGAGTATATTTTTGAAGCCGGGTTGCTCGCAGCCCGGCTTTTTTTTTGCGCTCTTGGGCCGCGCTCCCGCTGTTGACACCGGCGCAGTGCGTACTTATAATGTGGTATGAGTTTTCGGCGCGTCTTGGCCGGTGAGAGCATGTAACAGAAAACTGTGCCGCGATGTCATTTCGAACCAGAGATTGTGTCGTAATGAAAAAAGGTGTCATCTCGACCGCAGGGAGAGATCTTTGCTTGAAGCAAAATCGACACTTTAAGATTTCTCACCGCCTGCGGCGGATTCGAAATGACAGTAAAAAGCGCATTGCGACACAGTCTCCCAAGGGAGAAATCCAGGTTTTAAGATTTCTCAGTCGCTTACGCTTCTTCGAAATGACAGCATGGTTACGATAGTTTGAAATGCCCTGACGTCGTGGAACGGCCCACAGGCAGGCACGAGTAAAAACCGTCTTGTGAGCATTCATCGCAAAGGAGAACGATAATGAAAAGAGTGTTCCTGTTTGTTTTGACCAACCTTGCCATTGTTTTTATTCTCAGCATCGTGCTCAACCTGCTGGGTGTTGACAGCATCCTTGAGCAGCAGGGCGGCGGTCTTAATATGACCAGCCTGCTGATATTCGCCTCGGTGTTCGGATTCGGCGGCGCGTTCATCTCGCTGGCGCTTTCCAAGTGGATGGCCAAGCGCATGACCGGCGCGCGGGTTATCACCCAGCCTTCAACCGAAGCCGAGGCCTGGCTGGTGCAGGCCGTCGAGCGCCAGGCCCGGCAGGCCGGCATCGGCATGCCCGAGGTTGCCATCTATGATGCCCCTGATCCCAATGCTTTTGCAACGGGTATGCGCCGTGATGCGGCCCTGGTGGCGGTGAGCACGGGACTTTTGCGCAGCATGAAACGCAGTGAGGTCGAGGCTGTGCTGGCGCATGAGGTCAGCCATGTTGCCAACGGCGACATGGTGACCCTGGCGCTCATCCAGGGCGTGGTGAACACGTTCGTGATCGTGGCCTCGCGTGTGGTTGGCCATCTGGTTGACCGCGTGGTGTTCAAGACTGAGCGCGGGCACGGGCCGGCCTTCTTTATTACCTCCATTCTGGCGCAGCTGGTATTCGGCATCCTGGCAAGCACGATCGTATTTTACTTCAGCCGCCAGCGCGAATTCCGTGCTGACGCAGGGGCGGCAGCCCTGTCCGGGCCGCAGAATATGATTTCCGCGCTGCAGGCTCTGCAGCGCAGCGTCGGCCAGCCGCATCTTCCCGACCAGATGGCCGCTTTCGGCATCTCGGGGCAGCCTGCCGGCGGACTCAAGCGTCTGTTCATGACGCATCCGCCGCTTGAGGAGCGCATCGCGCGCCTGCGCCAGGGCGGGTTGTAAGCGCCCGAACGACCTTCATTCGCAGCGTGGTAGAGAAAAATGAATATCCTGAGGGGCAGAAAGCACAACAGGTTAAAGGATTACGATTATGCCACAGATGGATTTTATTTCATTACAATCTGTTCAAAGAACAGGGACAATATATTCGGTAATATCCCTGTAGGGGCCGACGGCTGTCGGCCCGCTCAAACGATACACATCCAATTGAACGATTTCGGCAGGATCGTAGACCAGTAGTGTCCGGTTAAATGTCAAATAAAGTCAGCTGGTTAGCCGGACGGTTAGATGTTGCTATAAAGTCAAGATGCGAAAAGGCCTGTAAAACAGGCATTCTATGCAAAACCGTGAGGCTCAAAAT
>VGSH01000147.1 GCA_016875025.1 Deltaproteobacteria bacterium | reverse complement strand
GGAGAGAGTTTCTGGTCGCGCGGGTACTTTGTGTCCACATGTGGAAGAGATGATGAGGAAGTCAGGGCATACATACGGCACCAGGAGAGCGCAGACAAGCGGCTCGACCAATTAAAACTGTTTGATTGAAGCCACCTTGGGTGGCTCAAGGTTTATCAATCCGCTTTGAGCGGTTCACATGTTTCAAGCCTCCGGCTTTGCCGGAGGTATATGACTAGTATGTGCACAATCGACTCTTTGTGCTATGTGTAGACGATAGTGTCGTGTCTGCCGCATGAGGGCAGTGCATGCGGCAGGATCGCTTTTATTACTGTTCGGGGGTGTGTATATGAAAAATGGCCTGCGGGAAAAGTTCCTGATTCCGACAATCTGCCTTATTCTGGCCGGGTTGTCCATTACCAGTTATGTTTCCTATCGTAATTCGCGCAGTATGCTGGTTGATACGGTCAATGATCAGCTGCGGCAGAATACCGAATCAATTCACGATTTTATTGCTTCCTGGGCGGAAAACCGCAGGCAGGATGTTGCTCTGTGGGCATCACAAAACAGCATTGTGCAGGCGCTCGGCATGGCGGGTGGGGACGCCGATGGCCTGAGCGGCAGTTTCGTGTTCGTAAGGGAGGTAAATGAAGATTTACGTAAATACGCACAGGCGCATCCTGATTATTCTGAAATCGGTGTCGCCGGCCGGACCGGATCAGTCTTGACCACGAGCCTTGGTGATGTCAGCCTGGACGACACACTGCGCGGGGGGGGCAATTTCACGCTCGGGAAAAATATTCGTGAAATGGATTATTTCCAGGGTGCCATGCAGGGTTCCGTGTTTGTCAGCAGTGTTCGGCTCAATCCTGACACCGGCAAGCCGGTATTCGTTATCGCAGCGCCGGTCGTACAGGCTCTGTACGGCGCTGCCGACAGCGTTCTGGGTGTGCTCTACGCTATGGTTGACGTGCAGTATTTTTCTAAACAGTTCGTTGAACAGAGAAAAATCGGTGAGAAAGGGCGTGTCTTCATAATCGACAGGGAAGGCACAGTGATAGCGCATTCTGATCAGAGCCGGATCTTGAACGAGAATATAGCAACTACCTCAATTGGCGCAACAATACTGGCTCAAAAAGACGGAATTGCGCAGTCTTCTGAAGCCGGGCAGGACTGGCTTGTGGGCTTTAAAACCGACCCGGGCCTCGGATGGACGGTTGTAGCGGTGGCCAGCATGGATGAGCTGATGGCCCCGGTCCGCCGGACCGCGTTTCTGAACATTTTGATGACCATTATTATTCTGGTGATTGCTGTCGGGGTCATTATTTATGTTGCCGCCCGTGTGAGCCGTCCTATCAATACAGCGACGTCATCGCTGTATATGGTTGCCCGACAAGTGGCGGGCGCGGCAACCCAGATATCCTCAGCCAGCCAGCAGCTGGCGCAGGGCGCAGCCGCACAGGCCTCATCCATCGAGGAGACATCGGCTTCGCTGGAAGAACTCGCTTCGATGGCCAATCACAATGCCGATAACGCGCATCAGGCAAGCAGCCTTTCGCAGGAGGCCACCGAAGCGGCGGACAGTGGTGCCGCGGCCATGCAGAAGCTTCTGCAGTCCATGGAGGGCATCAGTACAAGCAGCAGCGAGGTAGCCAAGGTGGCCCGGGGCATTGAAGAAATCGCGTTTCAGACCAATCTGCTGGCGCTGAATGCCGCGGTTGAAGCCGCGCGCGCCGGTGAGGCCGGCCGGGGTTTTGCTGTTGTGGCCGATGAGGTGCGCAATCTTGCCCAGCGCGCATCCGAGCAGGCCAGGGTAACCAGCGCACTGATAACAGAAAGCGGCAACCGCACCCGCGAAGGCGGCAAACAGGCTGCAGAAGCCAATGCCGTGCTCAAGGTTATTCAGGAGCGGGTGGCCAAAGTTGTCGGGCTGGTAGGTGAGATTTCCGCGGCCAGCAAGGAGCAGGCTCAGGGTGTTGAGCAGATCAACAAGGCTGTCTCAACCATGGAGCAGATCGTGCAGCAGAATTCGGCCAATTCGGAACAGTCGGCATCTGCCAGCGAAGAGCTTTCGGCCCAGGCGTTTCAGATGAAAGAGCTGGTGAGTACGCTCAGCGAGCGCGTTGCCGGATCATCGGCTGCCATGGAAGATGATGATGCCGGTCAGGGCGGGAATCTTCTGGGGCGGGCCGCTGTTGCCGGAGCACTGCCGTCCTCCAGCCTGCCTGCACCCGTTAGAAGGCACGGCCGGGAAGACCGCAGGGCGCAGGATCTGATCCCTTTTGACGATGATGATGATCTGCGAGATTTTTAACAAAAGCCCGTGAAAATCCCAGACCTTGTGTGCATGGTTGCAACCTGATGGCTCGACTGCGGCCCTGGCAGCAGTTGTCCGCAGCGCGCGCCGGCCTGCGCGGTAAACAATCGTCTGTGCCGGTCTCGCCTCACCCCCCCTCTGATCATTTTTTGACATCCAAACATGATCGTTTCTGTTACAATTACTCATTATTGAGGGGGCCTGTTTTTAAGCACGACATCAAGGCTGGTATGGAACAGATTGTGCCCGGCAGTGTAATCATGGTTGGAAAGAATGAACAGACTCGGTCGGTTGTGTCGGCAATCCGCCCCGGACGTGCTGAGGTGGTGTATCTTGATCAGACCGGCCGGGCGCTGCATCAGGAAATCGAGTGGCGCAAAGGCGCATGGGAATTTTTGGGGGGATCTCATGGCGGCCGTCCGGCTGACAGGGATGGGCGCCTTGAGCCCTATGTGAAAATGCTGCGCGTACAGTAATAGCGGCTGTTGAAAAACGGTCATCTGTTGCGTTGCACGCATCCTTCGTCATTGCGGCGTACGGAAAGTACGCCTCATTCCTCGTGATTGCGTGCGCCTTGCATCTGACCATTTTTGAACAGCCTTTAAAGAAGGGTTTTTAGTATTTTGCTCATGTGTATATGCCATAACGCTAAAGACACTGTAGCACTATTTGTTGATGTACCTGAAGCATGAATACAACATCTTCAGCCCGGCACTATTTTAAATCCGCCCTGCAAGCTTCCCGTAGAGATGCCGGCGCAGAAGCGATTGAACTGTATTCCCGTTCAATCGAGCTTGATCCTGATTTCGCTGCAGCATATTATAATCGTGGTCGCGAGTATGACAGTCTCGGCCGGTTAGACCAAGCCATTGCCGACTACAGCCGCTGCCTTGAGCTGAAACCCTCCGCCAATGCCTGGTACAACCGCGGGCTGGCCTGGCGCAACCTCTCCGATTTCGCAGCGGCCCTGGCCGATTATGACCGCGCGATTGCGCTCAATCCCAGGCATGCCTGGGCATGGAACAATCGCGGCAATGCCCTGTATCTGACGGGGAGTTTTGCCTCAGCAGTGGAGTCCTACGCCGCCAGTCTTGCAATCGACGGCACCTTCGCACCGGCCTGGTACAATCGAGGCTGCGCGCACGATGAGCTGGGGAATTACGGCCGGGCCCTGGAAGACTATACGCGTTCGATTGAAATCGAAAAGCGTCCTGAATTTTACTACAACCGCGGCCTTGTGTTCCGTCGAATCAGCGAACATGCTCAAGCTATTGATGATTTCAGCGCAGCCATTGCGCTCAGGCCCGGATTCGTCAACGCGTACAACAACCGCGGCAATGCCTGGGCCGATTTGCAGCAGCGGGCAAGCGCTTTGCAGGATTACTGCTGCGCGCTCGCGCTTGATCCGGGGTATGCGGATGCGCTGTATAACCGGGGTCTTGAATACTGTGCCGTAAACGATTACGACCGTGCTGTGGAGGACTTTACGCGTGTCGTGCACCACAACCCTGCGGATGCTGATGCGCTCGGCGCCCGGGCGCTGGCGCAATTTTGTCTCGGAAACATGCAGGCAGCGCTTGATGATTTTTTCCGCGCGCTTGAGCTTGCGCCGGATTCAGCTCAGCTGTACTGCAACCGGGGCCTGGTGTATGCGGAGCAGGGTTTTTTTCGCGAAGCCGTAGACGATTATACACGCGGCCTGGGCCTTGAACCCTGCAATCCGGCTGCCTGGAACAGCCGCGGTGCCGCCCATGCTGCGCTGGGTGACTATAATCAGGCTATCTGTGATTTCAACCGGGCGCTTGAAGGTGAGCCTGATCACGGTGATGCGCGTGCAAATCGTGATGCTGCGCTGGCGCAGCGCCGGTGCCGTTTTGTACAGAGAAAAATGAGATTGCGCTCCGGAGGTGCGCAGCATGAGATCAAAGACCGGTAAGCGCGGGCAGATCCGCAGGCTTTCCGCCGCAGATGACCTGTTTGAGCTGTTCGGTGAGCAGAACGCCGAACAGCCCGGGCAGACGGCCGCGGCGGGCGAAGAGCCGTTCAGCCGCCTGCTTGAAGACGCGCTCGCGGGTGTTGATCAGCAGGAGATACTCAGCCGCAAATATCCCGAGCCTGATGTGCCGGACTCAAGCAAGCAGCGCATGTCGCATGCGCCCGCTCCCCGGGCAGAGCTTGACCTGCACGGCTGCCATGTGCAGGAGGCGCTTGTGCGCGTTGAAGCCTTTATTGAGACCTGCGCGCTGCAGGGTTTGGGGGCTGTGCGCATCATCGTCGGCAAGGGGCTGCACTCGCAGGCCGGAGCCGTGCTGCCGGATGCAGTTGAGAAGAAAATTGTCGAACTGAAGCGCGCAGGCCGCATTGCGACATTTTCCTGGGAAAAGAAAAGCAAGCGCGCCAGCGGCTCCATTATTGTATTCCTGCCATAGCATCCACCGATATCCCATAGTCCGCATCATCTCTGTCAGATATACAGTACCGCAGCAGCGCGGAACGCGCACCGGGTAAGCGTGGCCAGATATTTAATACACTTAAATGTATAAATATTTATTCTTGTCATCATAAAATAGCGAAATTAAAACCAAATACTTGACAGCTGATAGATTAATAGTATATATAAGTATAGTAAATTCAATTTTCCGCGAGGATGCCCGTGAAAACAAACATGCCGGACCAGTCTGCCATGACCGCAATGCTGTTTGCCAATTTTCAGCGCATATTCCGCTGCCTGAGCTTCGGCCGGAGCCTGAAGACCAAAAGTCCCACCCTGTCGGTTACGCAGATGCGCATCCTTTCTTTTTTCAACGAAAGTGATGTTGTGCACATCTCGGAAATAAGCCGCGTGCTGGGCATGTCGCTGCAAAGCGTCAACAACATGGTCAGCCGCCTTGAAGCGCTGGGCTATGTGGCGCGTTCAAAAAGCCTGAGCGACAAGCGCATGTCCGATGTCCGCCTGACAGCCAGGGGGCGTGCCGGCTTTCAGGCGTTTCGCAATGAGCAGCTTGAGGTTATCGGTGAACTGCTTTCAGGCATCGACGCAACTGAACAGCGCCTGTTGAGCGCAACGGTTGAAGCGGCCGCCGGCATTCTTGAAAAAGCGGCGGTCCGCAAGGACGGCGCTGGCGAATAACCATGGACGCGCAGCGCACGCGGGCTGCGAAGTCCGGGCGAATACATGCCCACACAGGGGGAACATCATGAAAACCATGCAGGGACTTGATTTCTGGTCGCGCAGCTCGGTCTGGTGGGAGCTGATCATCCCCGGATATTTTTTCGGAAAGACCTTCGGCACATCGGATGCAAAATACCGGGTGATTGATACTTTCATGTATCCGGAAGCCTTTATACGGCTGAGCGGTTTTTTCCGCGATCTGCCGGGGGCAGAATATTATTACACCGGCCGGTTCCTCGGGATGCTGGCGGGCGCCGGAATCGGTGTGCTGTATGCCCTGTTTATCGGGCTGCTTTATAAATGGGTTCTGAAGGACTGGGCCTATGCGAAAGCGGCTCGAATCGGATCGCTCGCCTTTATCCTCATCGCCCTTTTGACCGGTTTTATGTCGGACTTTTTCTGCGAAAATATCGGCATGGAGCTGCGCATCGAGCAGAAGGCTCCTGATGAACTTGTGGGCAAGCACCTTGTTCAGGACTACGGCGGCTTCGAGAAGGGCACTGAAATCACGGAGCAGAACGCGCACCTGCTTGCCGCCTACGGCGAGGTGCGGGCCAACAACCCGGACGGCGCCCGCGGCTGGTGGATCGGCTCGATCGTGTTCATGTACACCTGGTTTATCCTGTATTTCCTGTGCGCGGCAAAGCTGTTTCAGCGCAACCGGGTGCCGCGCGAAAAATGGTTCAAGCTGCAGATGGTGAATTTCACGGTGCTGCTCATCTATCTGCGTATGGGCTTCGGCATGTCGGCCGAGGAGTTTCATTTTCTCCTGACCCGCGCGCCCTATATCCTGGGAGGGAACTGATATGCAATGGGGAGCTTTTGCAAGCCGTGATGAGTTCGTGCGCCATGTGCGCAACATGTCCGCCCTGGGGCTTATTCTCTATGTGCTGGGCGTTGTGACGGGCTATGTGCCGAACTGGCTGTGCGTGATGGTCGCGATCGGGTCGTTTACCCTGCAGTTTCCCGACTATTTTTTCGGTCGCACCAAAGGAGCCGGTTATTTCTGGGTGTACCTTTCCATTCAGGGATTTTCAAATTTTTTCCCGTTTCAGTTCCCCCTGGACCAGGAGCGCTGGAAGGTCGATACCAACGATATCATCGCCTGGCAGTTCGGCGGCAAGGGCACTGAGCTTGTGCCGGGCATCGGCGTCGCGCTGGCGCTTCCGGTTGTGCTGTATATAACCTACATTGCCGTGCGCCTTCT
>VGSH01000146.1 GCA_016875025.1 Deltaproteobacteria bacterium | reverse complement strand
TACGATGTAGCAGAAATGAATGATGCACTTGACGTACAGGACGAAAACGAACACCGATACTATGAGGCTAATAAGTAATGGCCGGTGAAGTAATCAAGGAATTTCTGGTTTCGCTGGGCTTCAAGGTTGACAGCGCCGGGCAAAAAGGCTTTACCGACGGCATTGGCAAGGCTACTCTTGCGGTTGCCGGGATAGGTGCTGCTACGGTTGCGGCTGCTGGGGCGATTTCTGGTTTTGTGCATAGTGTCGCAAAAGAAATAGACCTGTTGGGCGATCTCGGAGACCGTACCAATATAGCAGTATCGGAAATTGAGCGGCTTGATTTTGCGGCTGTGCTTGCCGGCGGAACAGCTGGCGCCTTTAAATCTTCGCTTGAATCTTTCAACAGAACAATGGGGCAGGCGGCGCTTGGTGTTGGGCGCGGCGCTATGACTTTTGAAAAGTTTGGACTGAGTGCCAAAAAAGTCAACGGCGAAATGAAAACAACAACCGAAATGTTTAGCGATGTCAGCGCTTACATTAAGGATATGAGCCGCCAGGAGCAGATGGGCGTTTTACAGCGACTGGGCCTTGACCCTTCATTAATCGGCATGTTGACGACTGACATGGCGGCGCTCACGGCTGAATATGACGCGCTTGCTGGCAGCGTTGGATATAACGCTGATGAGGCGGCGCTGTTATCTGCAAATTTTATGGATGCAAAAGACCGGATAAAATACGCGATTGACGTTTTGCGAAAATCAATCGCTATGCAGTTCATGCCGCAGCTTACGCGTGCGATGGAATCACTTAGAAAAGGAATGGTTGCAAACCTACCCCGCATAATTGCAATCGTTAAGCCGATACTTGGCGGCCTCCTTAAAATAACCGGCGCTATGTTGCAGCTTGGCGGCAGGGTAGCCGAGATAATCGGCAGCATAGACAAGAAAATACTGGCCGGCATTGCCATTGTTCTTTTGTGGCGCAATGCTATTACTTTGGTAACAAAGGCATGGGCAATTCTCAATTCAACATTTCTAATGTCTCCGCTCGGTATCGTGCTTGCGCTATCCGCTGCAATCCTCCTACTGTACGATGATTTCAAGGTATGGCAGGAAGGCGGCGAGAGCTTTTTTAACTGGGAGCCGCTTATCAATGGCGCCATTCGGGCGGTTGTGTGGCTGACGGACAAGGTGCGTATCCTGACCGAAGCCGCGATGAAAGCCGTTAATTATATCAAGGAATTATTCACATTTGATTTTTCAAAACTGACTTCGTTTTCAGGAATTAAGGGAATACTTGATAATGCTTTCGGCCCCGGTGGGAGTGGTTCGATAGGTTCCAGGCATCCTGTTGCAGGCAATGCAACAGTAAACCAGACAATCACACAGAATATTCAAAGCACCGACCCGATGGCGGCAGGGCGTGAATCAGCCCGCGAAAATGACAAGGCTATAAAATACGCTGCGCGGTACATGACACCGCAAGGAGCGTTTTAATGTTAGAACAGGCGCAAAGCATATTTAAGACCGTCCTTGCAACGTTTCTACCGACTCGCACAGTCGGAGCGTTTAAGGCAACGGTTACGATTGAGGAAACCGGCAATGATGAACTGGAAATCACCAGTCACCCGGTGCAGCAGGGCGCAAGCATTACAGATCATGCATATCTTAAGCCGTCAATCTTAACGATCAGGGCGGTGTATGGCGACACTCCGGCGAATCTTGCAGAGACATACAAGAAGCTGTTGAAGCTACAGGCCGACCGAGTACCGATGAAAGTAATTACCGGCAAGCGGACGTATAACAATATGCTTGTGCGGTCGTTGTCGCAGTTGACGGATAGCAACACGGAAAATTCACTTCAAATTTCTTTTGAGCTTGTCGAGGTGTTTATCACGGCGGTTGAGGTTGTAACACTCCCTCCGCGTGAACGGCAGGCGCAGGCGGACAAGACCGGCAGCACCGAGCATGCAGGCAAAAAGCAGGCCGGGGCTGTTGACCCCGCAAAGCAGGAATCTAAAAAATCGAAATCAGTTATGTCTAAAATCGGCGGTGCTTTCTAATGGCTGAGCAGGTCTATAAAATCCCATTCACAAACACGCCGCAGCGATTTGAAATATCGCTTGCCGGGCGTGATTTTATATTTATTAACCGGTGGTTTTCGGGCCTTGGTCTGTGGTGTCTGACTATGCTTGACGCTGCAACCGAAACCCCGTTAATACTCAATATGCCGATTGTTACGGGCGCAGACCTGCTGCGGCAGTTCCGGTATTTAGGCATTCCCGGCAGTTTGATAAGCTACACACAGGGCGATGAAAACGCACCGGCTACGCTTGACAATCTTGGCGCTGACGCGAACTTGTATTATATCGTTGACCCTGAAGCGGTTGAGCAGTCAATCCGCTTTATCGGATACGTGGCCCCGGAGTAAAAAAGTGGAATCAATTACCGGCCTTCAATATATACGCAAATTTAATCTGCTGCTGGCAGACGACAGCGGGCAGGGATTAGATTTCTCCGGGCTGAAGGTTGTATTTTCAATCAAGAAAACCGACCACCAGACGCCGAACACGGCTGACATACGCATATACAATCTGAACCAGATGACAGTCGAAAAGGCGAAAAAAGAATTTACCCGTGTTGTAGTGCAGGCTGGGTATGAGTCAAATTTTGGTGTTATTTTTGACGGTACGGTTAAGCAATACCGCACTGGAAAAGAGAACAGTACGGATACATACCTTGATATTTCTGCGGGTGACGGTGATGTGGCGTACAATTACGCTGTTGTAAACGGCACACTCCATGCAGGAGCTACACAGCTTGAGCAGATACAGCTTGCCACTTTGACAATGCAGCAACAGGGCGGCATTCGCCCCGGCTTTATTTCCAATGACATTGCAGGCGCACCGCTGGCCCGCGGAAAGGTTATGTACGGCCCTGCGCGTGACTATGTCCGGCAGTCGGCGCGTTCGTCAGGCGCGACGTGGAGCATACAGGACGGCAAATTGCAGGTTCTAAAGACCGGGGAACTGTTGCCTGTGCAGGCAGTTTATTTGAACAGCAAAACCGGGCTTGTCGGAACACCGGAACAGACCAACGACGGTATAAAAGCGCGGTGTCTGTTGAACCCAATGCTTAAGATCGGAAGCAAGATAAAGATAAACGAAGCAAGCATCCAGACCGCAAAACTGCCAGATACGACCAAGGACGCGGCTCCTAACAAAATGCCGTCCATCGCAGCAGACGGTGCTTATCGTATTTTGAGCATTGACTTTACGGGCGACACATTTGGTAATGATTGGTACTGTGATTTTATTTGCATCGACGTTGACGAAGCGGCCCCGGTTAAAAAACAGGTGAAGGATGCAGAGGACTGAACGAACGGGAGATTTTGAGGAAATACTGCGCGGTGCTATGGAATCATCACAGTCCCGCATATGGACTTCTCTACCCGGCATTATAACGGCTGTTAATTTAACGGCGCAAACAGTATCAGTTCAACCCGCGATTAAGGGCCTTGTGCAGCAGCAGGCGGGCGGCAAACAGGCGGTTGATTTACCCATGCTCGTTGACTGCCCGATTGTATGGCCCCGCGCTGGTGGATTCTCCCTGACATTTCCCGTTGCCGCTGGAGATGAATGCCTTGTCGTGTTTGCGTCCCGCTGTATTGACGGCTGGTGGCAATCTGGCGGGACACAGGAGCCGGCAGAGCTTCGCATGCACGACCTGTCAGATGGTTTTGCTGTACTTGCTCCTGCATCTCAGACCAAAGTACTAACCGGTGTCTCAGCCGATAACGTACAGTTGCGGGATGAAGCCGGAACTACGTTTTTAGAAATCACACCGGACGGCGAAATAAACATCACAGCCCTGACTGAGGTTGTAGAAAAAGCGCCGAAAATAAAATTGCAGGACGTTGCAGGGACAACAAAGATTGAGATTGGCTACACGGCAGGCAAGATAACAATTGCCGCAAACACACTAATTGCTATTAATGCCCCCACGTTAAACATTGGCGCTATCGGTGGACAGGTCAATCTGTTCGGTGATGTGCAGCAATATTTTGGAACCCTAACCGATCAAAACGGTGTAGAGCTGTCAGCGCATAAACATACGGGCGTGCAGACAGGCTCAGGAACATCGGGAGCACCGACGAACTGATGAAATACAGAGCGCAAGACATAGACGACGATTATATTTTTGGAAACGGAATTGCTGATTTTTTGATTGATTCCGCTGAAGCTGTCGCACAAGCGATACTTACCCGGCTGCGCCTTTGGGTTGGCGAATGGTTCCTTGATACGTCCGAGGGCACGCCGTATGAACAGGCCGTGCTTGGAACTAATAAAATGAACTCTATCGAACCGGCTATCCGTGACAGGATACTTGAAACCGAAGGCGTTGAATCAATAGAGGAATTTCAGCTTGTTTGGGATTCACAGGCCCGGCGAATTGAAATCATAGCAGAAGTAAATACAATTTACGGCCCTGCGCCGCTGAACGGAGTGCTTTAATCATGGCAATAGCAGACCTGTATTATTTGGATTCTGAAGGCTTGCATGTACCCGAATATCAGACCATCCTTGATTACCTGATGGATGAATACCGGGCGATTTACGGGCCTGATATTTATTTGGAAGCCGACAGCAAGGATTATCAAAATATCGCCATTTTTGCGCTTGCGCTGTATGACACCATGCAGACGAACGCCGCTGTATATAACAGTTTTTCACCGACGACCGGCACAGGCGATGCACTGACCCGCAATGTGGCAATCAACGGCCTTCAGCGGCTTGTGCCGACCTATTCAACTGTTGACCTGTATCTGACGGGCGCAATCGGCGCGGTCATTACAAACGGCTACGCTACCGACGCGCAGGGCCGAAAATGGATGCTCCCGGCGACGGTTACAATCGGAAGCGGCGGCGATGTTACCGTTACGGCGACAGCCGAGCAGATCGGGACAGTTGAAACGGCGGCGGCAACCATTACCACCATAGGAACGCCGACGCGCGGATGGTACACGGTTAATAACGTGGCTGCGGCTGTGCCGGGGTCCCCGGTTGAAACGGATGCAGAGCTTAGAATAAGGCAGGCAATCAGCACCATGTTCCCATCTCAGTCATTGTTTGAGGGACTTGTCGCTGCGGTTGCCGCTGTGCCGGGCGTGTCGAAATACAAGGGCTATGAAAACGATACGGCAACCCCCGGCGATGTTTCCGCGCATTCAATCGCTGTAGTAGTTGAGGGCGGCGATTCCGATGATATAGCCGAAGCAATCCACAGCAAGAAACCGATAGGGTGCGGAACCGATGGCGATGTTTCCGTGGTTGTTCAGGATGCTGAAGGCAATCCTAAAACTATTAATTTCTACCGGCCTACTGATGTTGATATCGAAGTAGAAATTGCGCTTGACGCAATGACCGGCTGGCTCACGACGACCGAGGACGAAATCAAGGCGGTTGTCAAAGCGTACATTGACGCGCTTGCAATCGGGCAGAACGTTCTCTATACAAAGCTGTTTTATCCGGCGAACTTGGGCGGGAATGCCCTGGGCGGGACGTTCAACATTACTGCTATTGAGATTTGCGAGGCAGGGGGCGAGGCTGCGGCGGCTGATATTACAATTTCCTTTGATGAACTTGCGCGGCTATCGCTTGACGATATTACTATTAATGTGAGCACATAATATGACCGTATCGGCAGCAGACTACACGGCACTAGTCACGCAGCAGCATCGCAAAAGCCCGAAATTTATGGCAATGGTTGATATGCTTTGCGGCGCGGCGGCAACAGTGAATAATGTTTCAGCGGCGATTATTCCGGCAACTGATCCGGCAACGGCGACCGGAAAGCAGCAGGACATGATCGCTGAATGGGTTGGGCTTACGCGCTCTGTTCCGGTCCCGATTTCTGGCTTCTTTTTCTCGTGGGATGATTCCGAGAACCCTACAAAAACAGGCTGGGACTATGGGCATTGGCGCGGAACCGGCGACCCGTCAACAGGCATTCAGGACTTAAACGACCAACTTTTCAGGCCGGTAATGCAGGCTAAAATTTTGGCAAACCATTGGGAGGGCGACATCAACGGAGCTTATGCCATTGTCCGCGCTGCGCTTGGCCCCGGTGTCGGTATAAAAATTATTGAAAATGTGACCGACCTAACGGCTGAAATAGCTGCAACAACGGGCAACGATTTAACCATTACCGAAAACCCAGCGCCGACATACGCATATGAAGGCACGATTGGTAATGATTTGAACGTGTCCGAAACCGCCGACACCGATGCCTATATCGCCAGCACGCTGTCAAACGCCCTGACCGTTACGGCGAACCCTCTGCCGCATTATATTGAGAGCACGGTGGGGAACGATTTGACGGTGGAGATAGGCGGGCTTGGTATTTATTCTTTTAGTTTGACCGCACAATTAGATTCTTTTGACTCTGGCAGTGTAGGGAAAACGGTAGTACAAATTGACAACAGTGGGGCGGTTATCTCTTCCGCAATCATAACAAGCGTTTACAATAGCAAGATTGCAACTTGTTTCAACATGGACGGAGACTTTCGGGAGGGGGTTTCAGGCGGCGGTCTTTGGGGCTTTTCAACTGAAACCATCATTGACGCAGGCGATTTCATCCTGACAGCCGCAAGCTCGAAATTTGCAAGCGGAGATGCTGGAACGAAAACAATCAAGAAAATAGATGCAGCAGGCGCAACCGTCGCGCAGTGGGCTGTAATGAAATACACGTCCGGCACGGTTGTGGGCGCGAACCTGTTGAGCGGCACCTCTGGCAGCGCAGGCGCGGGACTTT
>VGSH01000145.1 GCA_016875025.1 Deltaproteobacteria bacterium | reverse complement strand
ACCTCGGCCTGTTCTATAAAACTGATAATCTTCATTGCCCCCTTGCACTGCGGGCAGGTGAGCGGATCGACCTCGTAAATCTTTTGTATCAAGGACGCCCAGGACCTGCGCCTGGCCGGTGAAGCAGCGTCGGTTTTAATAATGCACGGGATTGCGTCGTCTGTTTTTTCTTTTTGCCGTTTACCCCGGCAGACATTGCTGTAGTAACCATAGTAGCGCACCATCTGCTCGCCCTGATTGGGGATATGGGAGCACATGGCCGCCAACCATTCACAGGCATCAAAGGTTTTGGTCTCGCGGCCTTTTTTAGCCTTATACACAACCGTTGCTTCATTGCGCAGATAGGTCATGCGCTCCTGGGAGAATGAGGCCCGAATGATATAGCGGGCAAGGTTCTCCATGGCTGTATCGTCGTTGGGGTATATCCTCTCGCCGCAAAAGACCGTAAAGCCGGTATGCTTCCAGGAGTCAAGCAGGGTGATTGTGCCCGGAGTGATTTTTCCTTTTGCAAGAAGCAGATTGAGCACCTTGCTGCGGAAAAGCTTCTCAAGGCCTTTGCGGTCCGGGGGCGGGGCTACCTTGAATGAGCCGGTTTCGTAAAAGCAGCCGTCGCTTACCAGTACATGGCAATGCGGATTAAACCTGAGCAAATCGCCGAATGTCTGAATAGCGATGACTGCGCCCGGCGCGGCGTTTTCCTCGCCCGAGACGCATTGATACAATGTTTTAAGCGTTTCCCAGGCGCAGCGGCTCAAATCCGAGAGCAGGCTGCGATCATAGAGAAAATAGCGCCGCAGAATTTTTGGTATGCTGAAAACAACATGGCGGTGAGGAACTTTCTTAACGACTTCCATGCACAGCCACTCACCAAACTCAACCACCCGTTTTTGATGACATGACGGGCAGAAGTGACGGCGTTTGCAGGAAAAGGCCAGTAGTTGCTCATGTCCGCAGTCGGGGCACCTGATGCGGGCAAACCCTCTGTGCAGGTCGCCGCAGTCAAGATAGCGGTACATGACATCCTTCACAAATGGACGAAAGAATCCGTATTGACGACTGAAGCGCTCATCATAGACGCGTTCGAACGTTTCAAAATTGTCTTCAATACACTGGTAGTACTGAGATGTTTGCGGGCTGCGCGGCCGATAGTGACTTGAGCGCGCAGATAGCGCGGCTTCGCCCATGATTGCCCCTCCGCACAAAAAGTATAACAAGTGTACTATTTATGCAATATAAAAAACTCTTTCTATTCTTGGGGGCGCAGGAAAACAGGCGAATATAATTTTTCTTGTGTAAATAAAAATATGGTGGTATATTATGCTTTAGTTGAATAAAATACCCTGGTATAATATACAAAGTCCTATGAAAAGAAACATTGAAAAGCAGCTTCAATCCTGGAGAAACGACAGGGCACGAATGCCGCTGCTTGTGCGCGGGGCACGGCAGGTCGGCAAATCCTTTACGATCGAAAAGTTCGGGCAGGAGTTTTTTGACGCATGTGTAACCATCAATTTCGATCTCTATCCGCACTACGCCACGGCTTTTGAAAGCAGCCTTGAGCCTGGGCGCATTCTTGAGACCTTGTCGGTCATCGCCCGGCAGGATATTGTTCCGGGCAAAGCTCTGCTGTTTCTTGATGAGATACAGCAATGCCCGCGAGCCATCATGGCTTTGCGGTATTTTCATGAAATGCTCCCGGAACTGCATGTCATCGGCGCGGGATCGCTGCTTGAGTTTGCGCTTGCCGCTGAAGAGTTTCGCATGCCCGTGGGCCGTATACAGTACCTTTTCATGTACCCCATGACCTTTGGGGAATTTCTCGATGCTGTCGGCGAGGAGCGGGCCAGGCACAGCATCGTTGCGCATGATACAACCGGGCCGTTTCCCGAAGCCGTGCATGCTCATCTTCTTGCGCTCGTCAAAACCTATTGCGCCGTGGGCGGTATGCCCGCGGTGGTGCAGGAATACCGTACAGGCAAAAGCGTACAGCGCTGTCAGCGTCTGCAGGCTGCCATTGCCCAGACCTATCGGGATGATTTCGGCAAATACGCCAAAAAGGCGCATCTGCCGCATCTGCAGAATCTGTTTCAATCATCACCTAAACTGGTTGGAAAAAAATTCAAATATACAGCTGTGGACGACAGCGTCCCCTCCCGGGATTTGAAGCAGGCGCTGGAGCTTCTTGAGAAAGCAGGGGTTGTCTATCGCGTTAAGCAGACTTCCGGTGACGGCCTGCCGTTTGAGGCTGGAGCAAGTGAGAGAAATTTTAAAATAGTGTTTCTGGATGTCGGCCTTATGCAAAACCTGTGCGGCCTGTGCGGCGACATGCTTGCAGAAAGCGATATTCTGGCTGTGCACGCGGGCGCTGTTGCCGAGCAGTTTGCGGGGCAGGAACTCGTGGAAAACGCTGATCCCTTTATACGTGCGGGGCTTTATTACTGGGCCCGTGAAGCACGCACCAGCAGCGCCGAGGTTGACTATCTGGTTGCCTGCGGGTCTCGTGTTCTGCCTCTTGAAGTCAAGGCCGGCAAAAGCGGCACGCTGCGCAGCATGCATTTATTTCTCAGCCAGTATCAGTCTCCGACAGGTATCAAAGTATCACAGACAAATCTCCAGTTTGAAGATGCGATTATGTGCGTACCGCTGTATGCACTCGAAACGCTCCTGTCGCTGACAGCAAGCGCGGTCGCAGAGAAACAATGAAACAGGGAACTGGCGCCGGTGGTGAGACATCTGTTTTTTGCAGCACATGATTTGTCCACTTCTGTGATTGTCGCGTGGGCGTGAAATAACATCCTTGACCGTCTCGTAAAAAGTATGGATCAGGCTTTTTTGCCATGCTTGGTCCTTCGCTGAACTCAGGATAAACTCCGCGAAGAATCGCGGCTTTTGAATATGTTAGGCGACCCTTCGCTTCGTTCAAAGCGACACAAGGGATTTTCATCATATTTGAGAGATTCAAAAACGCGCCGCGATTGATTGCGGTTCGGGACCGAGATAGAAAGACAGGTATGGGCACAGAGCAGAAACCTCGCTGGATTGAGCTGGCGGTCAGTCTTGAAAAAGCCTGTGCCGAGGCGGTTGCCGACTGGATCATGGAGCAGGGCAGTACCGGCATTGCCGAGGAGCAGGACCGGGATAACCCGGGCCGGGTTATTCTGAAGGGCTACCTGGAAAATGGCGATGAGGCCGCAGATGCGGTGGCGCAGATCCGGAGCTGTCTTGAGCGCGTGCCGGAACTGTTCGGGTGCCAGCTCCCCTGTCTGCAGGTGAACGGACTGGCCGATGAGGACTGGAACAAAAAATGGAAATCATTTTTTCAACCGATCAGCATCACTGAGCGGCTGGTGATCAAGCCGTCATGGCGCGACTATCATGCCCGGCCCGGCGAGGTTATCATCGAACTTGACCCCGGCATGGCCTTCGGCACAGGCACGCACCCGTCGACCCGCATGTGTCTGCGCGCAATTGATGACCTTGCAGCGCGGCTGCTGCCGGGAGCGCGCCTGCTTGATGTCGGAACCGGCTCAGGTATTCTGGCCATTGCAGGGGCCAAGCTGGGTTTTCAGGATGTTGTCGGAACCGATATTGACCATACGGCCGTGCGGGTTGCCCGAAAAAATGCCGAAGCCAACCGGGTGGGGGAGCGCATCGTGTTTGCAACAGACGGGCTCGGCAAAATCGCGGGTGTCTTCGAGCTGGTGGTTGCCAATATTCTGCCGCATATCCTGATCGACCTGCGGGACGCATTGATTGACCATACGGCCGGGAGGGGCTATGTTGTCCTGTCGGGGATTTTGAATGAAAAGGCTGCACCGGTTCAGGAAGCCTATGCACAAAAGATGGGCTTTGTGCGTCGGCTTGAAGAGGAGCAGTGGTGCTGCCTGATATTTGAGAGGCGGCACAATGTTGTGCAGCATGAACCTGCGGGAGATTGATCATGGGAGCCGGTGCGATACCAGTTGACATTCACAAGGCATTTCGTGAGCGCGTAAAAAAGAAGTCCGCGCTCACGGTGTATACGGCCGATATCGCCTATGCTGGCGAGGACCGCTTTGATGTTTCGTTTCAGGGCGGGCACTTTATGTTCAGTCCGGCCAAGAGGCTGCTGCTTGATTTTCGTCTGGGGCGCATTGACGCTGCCGGGTTCAAGCGGCAGTATTTTGACCAGCTTGAAGCCAGCTTCATACAGCACCAGTATACCTGGGATGAAATGCTGAGCCGTGACCGGATTGTGCTGGTATGCAGCTGTAACAGCGACGATGATTCCTGCCACCGGTATGCGCTGATTGATTTTTTAAAACAGTTCGGCGTGCACTATGCCGGTACATTACAGGCAGCTGCCGGGCGCGCTGCGCAGCCGCGCAACCGCAGGACGAGAAAATAAGATGTACGCATCGGCCGCGGCACAGCTCGCGGTCGATGCCCCGCCTGTCCGAAAAACCGTTTTTGCTTGTGTTTACCCCCCTACAGGATTATACTAAACATTTTTGAATCAGCGCTAAGTGCTGCAGTATTTTCAGGGAGGTCCGGTTTACATGGAAGCAGTCAATTTAGAGCGTGCGGAAGCGATCGTCGCGAAGTGGAAGAACAAAAAAGGCAACCTGATCATGGTGTTGCACGATATGCAGGATGCCTTCGGCTATATTCCCGAGCATGTGGCCCGCCGCATTGCACGCCTGCTCGACATACCGCTGGCGCGCATTTATGAAGTGCTCACCTTTTACCACTATTTCAAGCTCACCCAGCCCGGCAAATACAAGGTTTCGGTCTGCATGGGCACGGCCTGCTACCTGAAGGGCAGCCCTGAAATCCTTGAGGAGCTCAAGAGCATTTTGCATGTCGAAGAGGGCGGCACGACCTCCGACGGGCTTTTCTATATTGAATGCGTGCGCTGCCTGGGCTGCTGCGGGCTGGCCCCGGTTATGGCGGTCAATGATACCATTTACGGAAACCTGAAAAAGGGGGATGTGGTTGATATTATTTCCCGCTATTCAAAGGAGGCATAATCGGCATGGCGGCATTAACAGCGAAGGATTTCGACGCAATCAAGACGAGCGTGCAGGACGGCGCTAAAAACTGGATCAGGGTCGGCATGAGCACCTGCGGCATTGCCGCGGGTGCCGGCAAAATATACCGCGCGCTCGAAGAGGAAATCAGCAGACAGGGCCAGTCGGTCAGCCTGCGCACCTGCGGGTGCCTGGGCATGTGCTACGCCGAGCCGCTGGTTGAAGTGTGCATTGAAGGACTGCCCCGGGTCGTGTACTGCAGGGTAACCGAGGATTGCGCCCGGGAAATCGTTCGCGGGCACGTGATGGGCAGGAAACTTTTGCAGGATTACATACTGGCCATGCATTACGAGGAAGCATTTTCATGAGCGATAAAACCGTACTGTTACAGGACACCACTGCCGGCATCGCGACCGGAACCAATGATTTTTTCGGTGTTTTCAAGGCAGCGCTGCGGGAGAGCAACCTGGCTGACAATGTGCGCCTGGTGCGCGTTGCCGACATGGGCGTGTACAATCAGGGTGTGGTCATGACGATTCTGCCTGAAAACATTACATATGCTAATGTCGAGGTGCATGACATCAAGCGCATTATCGGGGTAACGCTCAAGCACGGCAATCCCGTGAAGGACCTTTTATATCAGCCCAAGTTCCGCCAAATGCGCCTGGTACTCAAAAACTGCGGGCGGCTTGATCCGGGCAGCATTGATGACTATATCGCCACAGACGGCTATCGCGCCCTGCTGAAAGCCGTTGAGCAGAAAACCCCGGAAGATGTCATTGCCGAGCTTAAAAACAGCGGTCTGCGCGGACGCGGCGGCGGGGGCTACTCGACCGGGTTGAAATGGCAGTTCACGCGCGAGGCCGAGGGCGAAACAAAATATGTTATCTGTAACGCCGACGAAGGGGACCCCGGCGCGTACATGGATCGCAGCGTACTGGAGGGCAATCCGCACTCTGTCATTGAGGGCATGCTGCTGGCCGGCTATGCCATTGGATCATCACAGGGCTTTTTTTATATCCGCGCTGAATACCCGCTTGCGATTGAGCGCGTGCAAAAGGCGCTCGATCAGGCCCGCGACCGCGGCCTGCTGGGTGCCAATATTCTCGGTTCGGCTTTTTCCATGGACATTGAAATCCGCCTGGGCGCGGGCGCATTTGTCTGCGGAGAGGAAACCGCGCTGATCGCATCGATCGAAGGCAAACGCGGCACACCTGTCCCGCGCCCCCCGTATCCCTCAGTGCGCGGGCTGTGGGGCATGCCCACCTGCATCAACAATGTTGAAACACTGGCCAACGTGGCCCCGATTATTTTGCACGGCGCCGACTGGTTTGCGGGCATCGGCACGTCGAGTTCCAAGGGCACCAAGGTATTCGCCCTGACCGGCAAGGTGCGCAACTCCGGCCTGGTGGAAGTGCCCATGGGCACAACCCTGCGCGACATCGTGTTTGACATCGGCGGCGGCATTGCCTCGGGCAAAAAGTTCAAGGCCGTGCAGACCGGCGGGCCCTCCGGCGGCGTTATTCCGGAAAAATATCTGGATACGCCCGTTGATTACGACACCCTGCAGAAGCTGGGCTCGATCATGGGTTCCGGCGGCATGATCGTGATGGACGAAGACGACTGCATGGTGGATATCGCCAAGTTTTATATCAAGTTCTGCGTTGAGGAGTCCTGCGGCAAGTGCGCGCCCTGCCGTATCGGCGGCTACCAGATTCTGCACATCCTGGAAGGCATCACGCAGGGGCGCGGAACCCTGCAGGATCTTGACCGACTGATCCTGATCGCGCGGGCCATGAAAATGGGTTCGCTGTGCGGACTGGGGCAGACTGCCGCCAATCCGGTTATTTCAAC
>VGSH01000144.1 GCA_016875025.1 Deltaproteobacteria bacterium | reverse complement strand
CGACGGCTATGATGTGCACACCGACAGCATCGAGGTGCGCCGCCGGATCGGCTACCTGCCGGAAAACAACCCGCTGTACATGGACATGGGGGTGCTCGAATACCTGCGCTTTTGTGCCGGCATGCGAACGCTTTTTTCACAGCAGCGCGCCCGTTCCGTGCGCCGCGTGGTCGAGCTGTGCGGACTGGGTCCCATGTCCGCCAAAACTATCGGGGAGCTTTCCAAGGGCTTTCGGCAGCGTCTGGGCCTGGCGCAGGCCCTCATCCATGACCCGCCCATTCTGATTCTTGATGAACCGACCATCGGGCTTGACCCGCATCAGATCATCGGCATGCGCACCCTGATCAGGGATATCGGCCGTGAAAAAACCGTTATTCTCAGCTCGCATATTCTGCCGGAAGTGGCGGCCACCTGCAACCGGGTGCTTATCATGAGCAAAGGCCGTATCGCCGGCAGCGGCACGCCTGCCGAGCTTTCCGCCATGGCGCGCTCAGGCCAGGAAATTCTGGCGGGCATTCGTGGAGAAAGAGAACGCATTGAAGCCGTTCTGGGCGGACTGCCGTTTATCGTGGCGTTCACACATCTGACCGAAACCGACGGCCTGCACCGCTACAGTCTGCGCTCCGAAAGCGCTGAAGACGTACGCGAGCGCATTTTTAAGGCAGCCGTTGACAACGGCTGGAGCCTGGCCGAACTGCAGCGCACAACCATCAACCTCGAAGAGGTGTTTTTAGACCTCACCACCCGCGAGGCCATATGAGCACAACCGGAACTATATTCCGCAGGGAATTGAACGGCTATTTCAGTTCACCGGTCGCCTATATCGTGATTCTGGCGTTTCTGGGCGTTACCCACTGGCTGTTTTTCCGCACGTTTTTCCTGGCCAACCAGTCGAGCCTGCGCCCGTTTTTCTCCCTGCTCCCGTGGATATTTCTCTTTCTGGGCCCGGCCCTTACCATGCGGGCCTGGGCTGAAGAAAAAAAACTGGGCACCCTTGAAGTGCTGATGACGTTTCCGGTGCGCGAGCGCGAGGCGGTGCTGGCCAAATTCCTGGCCGCATTCACCTTTCTTGTCATCACGCTGGGCCTGACACTATCACTGCCGCTGACCGTGATGGCGGTCGGTTCTCCTGATCCGGGCCCGATGTGGGGAGGATACCTGGGAGCCTGCCTGCTGGGAGGAGCCTATCTGGCCATCGGCCTGTTCGCCTCGAGCCTGACCGAAAACCAGATCGTGGCCTTTATTCTTGCGATCACTGTCTGCTTCGTGCTGCTCGTGATCGGCGAGGACATTGTCCTGTTCAGCCTGCCCGCCGCGCTGGTGCCGCTGTGCGCATGGCTGGGGCTGGGCGCTCATTTTGAGAGCATCGGCCGCGGCGTAATCGATTCGCGCGACATTCTCTATTACCTGAGCGTAATCGTTTTTTTTCTTTTTTTGAATCAGCTCGCGCTGGAAAGCAGAAAATGGCGCTGAGGTTTCGCGCCGGCACACTTTTACAGAAGCTTCGCACAGACCATGAACATCAGGAAGGCGTCATCCGGAATTCAGGCAGCCCTGCTGGCGCTGCTGCTGGCCGGCATTCTCGCGCTTGTCAACCTGTATGCCAACCGGCATTTTGTCAGGATTGACCTGACCCAGAACCGGCGCTACACCATGGCCGATTCCACGCGCGCCGTTCTGGGCGGCCTCGATGACATCGTCACGGTCAAGGTCTATCTGTCGCGCAAGCTGCCCCCGTATGCCATGGCCATCAGCGACCAGATCCGCGACATGCTCGAGGAATACCGCGTCTGCGCCGGCGGCATGCTCTCTGTTGAGTATATCGACCCCGCAGATGATCCGGCCCTGCAGCGCACGCTGCAGTTCATGGGCATTCCGCAGCTGCAGCTCAATATCGTCGAGCGCGATCAGGCCGCGATTGCCAATGTGTATATGGGTTTGGCCGTGCTGTACGGCGATAAAAAGGAAATCATCCCGACCCTGACCGAGCTTGAGCGCTTTGAATACGATCTGACCGGCAAAATTGTGCGCATTACCCGGAACGCAGATCAGACCATCGGGTTTTTAAGCGGCCACGGCGAGCCGGACCTGCAGCGGGACTTGCGCGCGATCAACCAGCATCTCAAGGAGCAGTATTTCACGCGCACCGTGCCGACCGCAAGCGGCGAGCCGATTGATCCGGCGCAGGTGTCGGCGCTGGTGGTCGCATCTCCGGCCGAGCTTACGGAACGCGCTCTTTTTATCATCGACCAGTACATCATGCAGGGCGGGCGGGTCATGTTCCTTGTCGACGGCGTTGCGCTGGATGAGCGCATGCAGGCCGCGGCAGTGGAGTCGCCCCTGGCCGGCCTGCTGGCGCATTATGGCGTCAGTGTGCTGCCGCAGCTGGTACTCGACCCGGTCAATGTTACGGCTGGTTTTCAAAGCGGCATGTTCAATGTGATGCTGCCCTACCCCTTCTGGGTACGGGTTGTGCGCAGCGCGGAAAAAGCACGCCACCCGGTCAGCGCCAGCATTGAAAGCATGGTCATGCCCTGGGTCAGCCCGGTGCTTGTGGCCGACAATGCCACCGCCGGCTTGAAGGTTGATGTGCTGGCGCACAGCTCGGAGTCGGCCTGGGTGCAGCAGGACTTTTTTGATTTGAGCCCAAACCAGGATTTCAGCGCCCGCATGCACACCATCGGCCGGCGCAATCTGGCCGTGGCGCTCAGCGGCAGCTTTCCAAGCTACTTTGCCGGGCGCGGCGTGCCGCCCCTGAAAGACGCACAGCCTGCTGCCACAGTTGTCGAGCGCAGCCCGGGAACAAGAATCATTGTTGTGGGCACATCGCGCTTTATTACTGAAGATTTCCCGGACGAATTCGAAGGCAATCGCACCTTCTTTCTGAACGCCGTTGACTGGCTGACCATTGGCGACGAGCTGATCGGCATACGCTCGCGCGAGGCGGGCGCGCGGCCCCTGCAATTGCTGAGCGAGCCGGCCAAACTGATTGTGCGCACCCTCAATCTGCTGGCGGTGCCCCTGCTGGTCATAGCGTTCGGACTGTTGCACTATGTTCTTCGCCGGCGCCGCAGGCAGCGCGACGCCCGCGCACTGAGCGGAGAGGCCTGATGCGGCGCCTGGGTCTGTTTGCTCTTATTTTTATTGTGCTGGCCGCTCTCTACTGGCTGCTGGAGCGCCCCGCGCAGCGGCGCGCCACGCAGGAACCTGCCCGCCTGCTGATCGGTTTTGCGCCCGCTGAGGTTGAGCGCCTTACGCTCACCTGCCCCGATAAAGGCGCTGTTGTGCTGCAGCGCGCAGGCACGGGCTGGCAGGTGTCCACACCTGAGGACACAACCGCATACGCTGCCGACAGTTCCGCGGTACAGGCGCTGCTTGATGCTCTTGCTGCGCTCACAACCGGCAGCATAGTATCGCGCAATTCTGACCGCCATGCGCTCTATAACGTGACCCCGGAAACAGGGCTGCGTATCGAAGGCCGCGACCGCAGCGGACGCACCAGTGCCGCCGTAGTGATCGGTAAAAACGGACCCAATATTTTCAGCACCTATGTGCGCGCAGCAGACAGCGACACGGTCTATCTGGCAGACGGCATTCTGCAGGCCCCGGCATCCAAAACCCTGAACGAATGGCGCGACAAAACCGTTATCAAACTTGATCCCGGCCTTATGCGCGCATATACGGTCAGCGGAGATTGCAGCCTCTCCTTGCGTAAAAACGCAGATGCGTGGGCAGGCAACGGGGAAACGGTTAATGCAGAGGCCGCTGCTCAGGTTATACGGACGTTTGCAGGGCTCACGGCTGCGGATTTTGCCGAAGGCCCGCTTGAGGAATTCGGCCTTGCCAGGCCTTCCCGCACTATCACGGCCGAGCCTGCCGACGGCACGGGCGCAACTCTGCTGCTCGGCCGTGATGCCAACGCATTTCAACAGTATGCCAAAACCGCCGATGCCGATACCGTTTACATTATAGAGAAATATCTGCTGGACAGCCTCTGCCCGACACTTGAACAACTCAACTCACCTGCGCCCGCTACAGTTCCGGAAGCATCGCCCTTCGAGCCGCAATCCGTTCAATAAGGCGCCCTGTCCGCGGGCGCAACCCACAGTACTATACCATTGGTATCCGGAATAATTATCAACCGGCCGCCAGCCGTGGTATACTGTCTGCGTGTGGCGCAGCAGCCCGGCGTCGGTTTACTGGTATACAGTTTTTTCAGCACACAACCACCGGAGGTTCTCGTTTCACACATGCGGTCCGCAAAAAATAAAATATCCCGTGCAACGCTGGCCCTGGGTGTTTTCGCACTCGCGCTGGTCGTGCTGCAGGCCGCGCAGCTTTTTCGCGTTATCGACCGCTACGCCGTTGATATACCCTTCTGGGATCAGTGGGATTTTTACAAACCGTTCTTTGAACCGCACGGACTGTGGGAAATATTTGCCTGGCAGCACGGACCCCATCGCCAGGGCGCCGGCGCGTTTATCATGCAGGCGGTCAACGCTGCAACCGGATGGGACCAACGCGCCCAGGCATTCACCATCGCCGCGGTTATGCTGGCTGCGGCCGCGGCATTCCTGTGGCTTAAGCGGCGCCTGTTCGGATCCCTGCTGTGGTATGATGCAATCCCGGTGCTGATGATAGTCTCTCTCAAGCCGGCTGAAATATACTTCGCCGCCATGAATGTTTCCCATGCAGCACTGCCGCTGCTGCTGATTATCCTGACCTGCCTTGCGTTGACGATTCAAAATATGCTGCTGCGCTATTGTCTGGCGGCGGCATTCTATTTCCTCACGATTTTTACCGGCTTCGGCCTGCTGGCAGCGCCAATCCTGCCGGTGCTGTTGATCATGGACTTCCTGCACCGGTTCCGAGACCGGCAATGGCAACAGGCATGTATCCCAGCCGTGGCACTCTTCTGTTGCATTGCCACCATCGCCTGTTTCTTCCATACGTACCATTTTACACCGGCAGTCGACTGTTTCCAATTCCCGGATGAGCGCTGGTATCTCTATGCGGTATTCATGGCAATTATGTTTTCCAGTGCAATCCTGCCGGACAGACTGCTGGCCCTGCCGTCGATAGCGATCGGCCTGCTTATCATCGCGGTATTGTTCTGCATACTCGCGGCTGCATTCGCACAACAGAGAACGCAGGACAAGCACGTTTATCTCCACCGGGTCATTTTCCTTCTAATAGCATTCTCACTTATTTTGTCAGCTACAACGGCTGCGGGCCGGATATGCCTTGGCCTTCAGGCGGCTACCGCTACACGCTATACCCCGTTGATACTGCCCGGGCTTCTCGGCGCGTACCTGTTTTTTCTGAGTATTACCGCGATACGCAGCAGCCGGTTCGTGATGCCAGCTCTGTTTGCAGCCGCTCTGTGCCTCATGCTGACCGGCTGGCCCTGGCAGCGCTATCACAGCGCCCGGCATTATCACAACATCAAGGGAGCCTGGGCGGAGGCATTCAGGCAGACAAATGATAGTGCCCTCGCCGATACTGTATCCGGCCATCGCATTTATCCTGATCCGGCAAGAACCAGTCTCGCCCGAAAGCTGGAGTGGCTGCGCGCGAACAGGTACAGCCTGTTCCGTGAAAGCGCCGCCGCTGACGGCCACGAAGCAGGCGAGTGAATACACGAAGCGAAGCCGCAGTATCAATGCTGCAGCACAGGTGTATACAATGAGCGGCAGAGGCAAGTATTGTGTCTACCTGCTTGAATGTTGCGACGGCTCGTACTACTGCGGCATAACGACCGATATGGAACAGCGGCTCCGGCAGCACAATGCGGGAACAGCCTCACGCTACACGCGGGGGCGCACGCCTGTCAGCGTTGTTACGCACACACCGCACTGCTTCTCGAAAGGCGCTGCGCTGCAGCTGGAATGCGCGATCAAGAAATGCCCCCGGCACAAGAAAACTGCCGCAGTAAAGGCCGCCTGCATACAACGCTGAATTCACCGTGCAGCCACTGTCTGGTGTTTCCTGCATGTGCCGTGATATAATCACAACATAATCCAGATAAGCATGGATCCCGGGAGAAGACCACATCAATCTTTCGCAGGCAGGAGGAACGCGCTATGAAAATACTGGCTATCTGCGGCGGCATGCGACCGGGCAGCAACACGAACAAACTGGTGAAGAAAGTCGCGCAGGCGGCGGGCTGTGAGTATGAGGTCGCTGACTTCGGCGCGCTTGAGATCAAGCCCTGCACCGGATGCTCGGCCTGCATGATGAACGAAGGCCAGTGCCCCATCGATGACGACATGCAGGGCCTCTACGAAAAGCTGCTCGCAGCCGACGCCATTGTGGCTGGATCGCCGACTTACTTCATGAATATCTCCGGCGCGGTGAAATGCTTTGTCGACCGAAGCCTGGCGCTTTTCTACCGGCGCATCGGCCCCTTGTATGATCCGGAGATGCCCTTCATGGGGCAGCGGCCCCTTGCGGGCAAGCTCGGCGTGGTGGTCACCACGGTTGCCGGCGCTGGCCATGAAAAAACCATCGCAGAGCTGGCGCTGTGCATGGGCGGCTCGCACAGGCTGGAGCTTGTCGGCAAAATTGCCGAAGCAATCGGCATGAACGATGTCGATGACATGCCCGAGGTCCTTGGCCGCGCCGAGGCTGCCGGCAAAAAGCTGGGGGATGCCCTCCGGAAAAGTCATATACCTCCGGCAAAGCCGGAGGCTTGAAACATGTGAACCGCTCAAAGCGGATTGATAAACCTTGAGCCACCCAAGGTGGCTTCAATCAAACAGTTTTAATTGGTCGAGCCGCTTGTCTGCGCTCTCCTGGTGCCGTATGTATGCCCTGACTTCCTCATCATCTCTTCCACATGTGGACACAAAGTACCCGCGCGACCAGAAACTCTCTCC
>VGSH01000143.1 GCA_016875025.1 Deltaproteobacteria bacterium | reverse complement strand
TAATAAATTTCGGGACCTCCCCGGGAAGTCAGTACAGCTGCATCAAAGGCCAGCAGCCCAAGGCCCCATATCAGCACGGGACTGGTTCCGGCAAAGCGCGCTGATGTGCTGACAGCGATCAGCATCAGTATACCCGCCATAAAAACCGGTACCCAGAACCCGTTCGGCACCACGACGATGGCTGGCAGACAGAGCACTGACAGCATCGTAACGGTTATGGGGGTGTTGAGCTTGTATGCGGGTTTTCCGCGTTTGGCAAAAAGGGTCCACCCGAAGGCCGGGAGCAGCAGCGCGAGATAGGCCTGGGGCAGTTGCGGCAGATACCCCGTGAGCAGTGCTATAACGGTGACAGCAAGAAGAGCGTGCGCCCGGGATCTGCGTCCGATATGCATACAGGCCCAGGCAATCATTATGATGGCGAGATAGAGAAATATGACCGTGCTTCGCCACAGGCTGAGCTTGATGATAAACGGCACGGGAATGATATCGGCAAAAACGGTGCCGGCCAGGCACATGAGAGCAACGGCGGCCCACAATATCGTCACGCTCCGGCGAACAGCGCTTTTTGGAAAAGCGTACAGGCAGCAGCAGGCCAGAATCAGAAAAAGTCCTGCATGCAGCCACTGGCTGCCCAGCCAGGTCGACGGGTTGCATGTGTAGCCGGCGACCCAGCGCACGCCTTCCAGCCACTGTTCGCCATGCCCACCGGAACCGATATGATTGATTGTTTTTAAGGCTCCGGGCAGGGCCGGCAGCATAAAGGCGAGCAGGCAAAGCAGGCTCGTTGTAAGGGGAAAGCAGCGGCGGTTCAAAAGCCAGTAAAGACTGTATGCGCACAGGAGGAACAGTGTGCACATGGGGTGAAAGTTAAAGCTTATGCCGGTCAGAAGCAGCGCGATAACGTAGCGCCCGCGGAAAAAAAACAGCATTGACCAGACAATCAGGGGATAGGTATACGGCAGCCCGTGGTGAAAAAAGTTGAGATACGGAGCAGGCGATCCAAGTGTCCAGTTATTGAGCTGGGTTGTGTAGAGCAGCGTTGCCACGATGGCGGTTGAGCGCGAACGGGTCATTGCGATTGCAAGGGCATATATCCCCGCCAGCATGATAAAGAGGCTCAGCGCCGTATGGAGCAGGGCGAATGTCTCCAGATCAATCCATGTGAGCACATGCGGCAGCACATCGTAGAAAATCCCGATACGCAGGTTGTTGCGGTTGATTGCCTGAATGTAGATAGAGTTTTTGAACAGTTCCGGATCGAGCTGATTCCTGATTGAAGAGAAGTAGGTCGCAACGGTCAGATAACGATGCGAGGAGTAGTAACCGTTCATCAGAAATGAATGACATGTCAGGAGCAGGAGCAGCCCCAGAGTAAGTAATTTGTTTTTGCTCAGGGGCAAAACACCTTCGGGCGCGGAAGCGGGAGAGGTCTGGCTGTGCATGTGGTATCGGCAGCGTTTTGCGGGTTAGCAGAAAAGACGATTGCGCAGGATAACGGCCAGTGCTTTCAAACCGTCTGCAGCGTTAATTTTCTTGCCCTGCTCGTAGGTGCGAGGTTCAAAAGTAATCGGTACCTCGGCTATTTTTTTTGTGCGTCTCGCCAGCTTATTGCTGATTTCAAAGTCAAGGTCAAAACCGCAGCAGTGCAGATCAAGAGACTGCAGCAGTGCTGTGCGCACCAGTTTGTAGTTTGTGGCCACATCGGTAAAGGCGCTGCCGAACAGCAGATTGGTCAGGAACGTCAGGAAGCGAACTGCCCAGTAGTTTACGGCATAATGATGGTAGCGCCGGTCACCAAGCACGCGTGAGCCATAGACAGCGTCAAGGCCTTCGTCCAGCGCTTTGCGCAGCAGCAATCTGTACTGCCGGGGGTGATACTCGAGATCTGCGTCCTGCATGATGGTGTAATCGCCGGTACACAGCGGTATTGCAGTCCGGATTGAATTGCCTTTGCCGAGGTTGCGTTTCTGCAGCACGATGCGTACATTGTGCGCGGTTATTGTTTTCAGAAGCTCCCTGGTGCCATCGGTTGAAACATTGTCAACGATGATAATTTCTTTTTCCCAGCCCGGATCAAGCTCTGCGCGCTGGACCCGCTCAAGGATCTCAAGGATTGTGTCCTTTTCGTTAAAGACACAGATTATGACGGAGAGTTTCAACTATAAGCTCTCTTTCCAGTGCCGGGCCGGCTTCTATTCTGCCTGTTTTTCCAGAGTCTTCCGACCGTTGAGTCTGTTGCAGGGCCGGCATGTAATAACCGTTTACATATTGAATAAATGCAATTATAATTTCCAAACGATACAAAGTCAATGCATGATAGCGGGCAGCGTGCCGCCGACATGGAACTGCAGGCCAACAGGTTGCCACTTAGGCGATGCGCATGCTGATGCGCACTGTGCACACCGTGTAACTGAATATAAGGACGTCTTTTTATGAAAGTAGTAATACTGTGCGGCGGTAAAGGCACCCGACTGGCGGAGGAGACCGAATTTCGTCCCAAGCCCATGGTTGAAATCGGCGGACGGCCGATACTGTGGCACATCATGAAGATTTATTCCGCATTTGGCTTTAATGATTTTATCCTGTGCCTCGGATACAAGGGCGATCTGATAAAAGAGTATTTTCTGAACTTCGATCTGATGAACAGTGATTTTACGATTTCGTTCGGCAATGATTGCAAGCAGATCGACGTGCACAGCTGCCGCGCGCATGAAAGCTGGAATGTAACCCTGGTCGATACGGGCCTTAATACCATGCCGGGATCGCGCATTAAAAAGGTAGCGTCATTTATAGAAGACGAAACCTTCATGATGACCTATGGTGATGGTGTTGCCGATATCGACATCGGCAAGCTGGTTGCGTTTCACCGTGAGCATAATAAGCTCGCCACGGTTACCGGTGTTCGTCCGCTGGCCCGCTTCGGCGTGCTTTCAACCGAGGGCAGCCGCGTTGCTGCTTTCAGTGAGAAACCGCAAATTGAGGAGGGTCATATTAATGGCGGTTTTTTTGTGTTAAACCGCAGTGTGTTTGATTATCTCGATGATCCTGAAACGTGCGTGTTTGAGCGCGAGCCGATGGAGCGCCTGGCGCTCGAAGGTGAGCTGATGGTGTACTTTCATCACGGGTACTGGCATTGCATGGATACCGTTCGTGACCGCGATATGCTTGAACAGGAATGGCGTAAGGACAAGCCGGCATGGAAGTTGTGGAGGTGATATGAGTGCGTTCTGGTCCGAAAAAAAAGTTTTTATTACCGGGATTACCGGTTTTGTGGGCTACTGGCTTGCGGAGCGCCTGCTGGAACAGGGGGCTTGTGTCGTCGGCCTGGTGCGCGACTGTGTGCCGGAATCCAATTTCTCACGCTTTCGGCTCGCTGACCGCATTGTCACTGTCTCGGGAGCACTCGAAGACTATGGACTTTTGGAGCGCACGATCAATGAATACGATATCGATACGGTCTTCCATCTGGGCGCCCAGACACAGGTCGGCGTTGGCAACCGCAGCCCGCTGGCGACATTTGAAACCAATATCCGGGGTACCTGGAATCTGTTGGAGGCCTGCCGCGTTCACGCCTCCATGATACGGCGCGTTGTGGTTGCATCCAGCGACAAGGCCTATGGCGATCAGAAGATCCTGCCCTACACCGAGGATGCTCCACTGCAGGGCAGCCATCCGTATGATGTTTCCAAGAGCTGCACGGATCTGCTGGCATCAACGTATTTCAACACCTATGGTCTGCCGGTGTGCATAACGCGCTGCGGCAACATATACGGCCCCGGGGACACGAACCTGGCCCGGCTGATTCCGGGCATCATCACCTGGGTGCTTAAGGGTGAGCCGATTGTGATACGCTCTGACGGCATGCTGGTGCGTGATTATTTCTATGTCCGGGATGCTGTCAGCGCGTACATGCTGCTCGCCGAAACCATGGAGGCACGATCGGTTGTCGGCGAGGCTTTTAATTTCAGCAGCGGATTGCGCATCAGCGTGCTGGATATGACAAAAAAAATACTGGCTGTCATGCATAAAACCAGCCATCCGGTACAGGTCCTCAACGAGGCCCGGGGCGAGATCCGTGATCAGTATCTTTCCAGCGACAAGGCAGCCCGCTTGATCGGCTGGCAGCCTGATTACGGGCTCGATGAGGCCCTGGCCGAAACCGTAGATTACTACGCGCGTTTGTTGCAGGAGCGGTGAAGGTCAAAGTTTTTTCAGCGAAAAGTAACATTTTTTCTTTTGTTTGATTTTTTCTTGATTTTGGTCGGCCTGCATTGTATTAGATGGTGTATGATCGCTGTATTCATCGGGATTCCCGTATAAACATCAGCACACAAGGGGATGCGCGACATGGCCGGTGAAAAAGTACTTATCGTTGATGATGAAGAAAATGTACGTTTTTTGTATGAGCAGGAGCTCATTGATGAGGGATATCAGACGGTGCTGGCGCGGGACGGTAAGGAATGTCTTGAGAAGGTCGCGGCTGAAAATCCTGACATAGTCCTGCTCGATATCCGTATGCCTAAAATGGACGGGCTTGAAGCGATCGGAAAGATTATTGAGCTGAACAAGAACATTCCGATCATCATCAATTCAGCGTATTCGACATATAAGGATGATTTCATGAGCTGGGCCGCTGATGCGTATGTGGTCAAATCCTACGATCTTGACACCCTGAAATCAACCATCCGCGAGGTGCTCGCGAAAAAAACCGCCCGGACATGAATAAAATTCTTGCAATGATAATGGCCGGGGGTAAGGGCGAGCGCCTTTATCCCCTGACCCGCGACCGCGCCAAGCCGGCTGTTCCGTTCGGCGGTACCCACCGTATAGTCGATTTTACCATCAGCAATTGCGTCAATTCCGATATACGCAAAATCTATATCCTCGCACAGTATAAGTCGCTGTCGCTTGACCGGCATATCCAGCGGGCCTGGAATTTCCTCAGCAGCCGCGTGGGAGAGTTCGTCTATATCATTCATGCGCAGCAGCGCATCAACGAGACCTGGTACAAAGGCACGGCCGATGCAATCTATCAGAATTTCTATACGCTGCAGCAGGAGAGGCCCGACCTTGTGATGGTGCTGTCCGGTGATCATATCTACAAGATGGACTACCGTCCCATGATCGAGGAGCACCTGAAGAAAAAAGCTGACCTGACGATCGCAACGTATCAGGTACCGGCATCGCAGTCACGCCATTTCGGCGTGCTGCAGATTGACCGCTCCAGGCGTGTCAGGGGTTTTCAGGAGAAGCCCGCCCAGCCGAAAACCATACCCGGCCGTCCTGACAGCATTCTGATCAATATGGGTGTTTACGTTTTCAACACGGACGTGCTGGTCAAGCGCCTTATTGAAAATGCCCGGAAGCCGGACACCGAGCACGATTTCGGCAAGAACATTATCCCGTCGATGCTCAAGGGCGACCGGGTGTTTGCCTATTCACATGTTAACCAGGCTACGGGAGAGCCGGCCTACTGGAAAGACGTCGGCACTATCGAGGCCTACTACGAGGCAAATTTTGATCTTATGGACGAGACATCGGGCATAGACCTGTATGAAAGGAAATGGCCGATCTATACGTTTGAAAAGCAGGCGCCGCCCTCACGGATTATCGGTTTTGAAAAGTGCAAGGGTACATTGTACGGCATGGCTGCTGACTCCATTATATCCAAGGGCTGCCATATCCGCGGAGCGCATATCAGCAATTCAATTCTGTCCCCGAATGTCAGCGTTGACCAGTATTCAACCGTCCGGGGATCAATTATTCTGGACAATGTGACCATCGGGCGCAATTGCACTGTTCAGAATGCGATTATTGATAAGGAAACCGTGATTCCCGACAATACCGAGATCGGCTGCAACCGGGAGCGCGACGCGCGTGCGTTCACTGTCAGCGAATCTGGTATTGTCGTGATTGCCCGCAGTTCGATATTGTAAATCCTGCCGTTTCAGAAGCGTGTGCGAACACGGACTTGAGCTTCTTTCCCAACGATTGAGTACCCTTATACATAAACGGAAGCTCCCGTTTGATGCTGAGGGTGCAGGTGTCCGCAGGGATGTCCGGAGCCGTATTGTCAGGGTGCGTGTCAGCCGGTCGTGCTGCCGGTGCTGACACGGGTGTGGGCAAAACGTGCCCGGCCGGATTCGTAGAGGTCGCCTCCGGTTATATCGTTGATAACGATTGCCGGGAACAGCGCTACTTCAATGCGCCGCAGGGCCTCTGCTCCAAGTTCCGGATAGGCGATTGTTTCGCAACTGCGGATGCATCGTGCAAGCAGGGCGCCTGCTCCGCCGACAGCCGCAAAATACAGGGCCCGGGAGCGCTGCATCGCCGATGTTACTTCAGGTGAACGGGGGCCCTTGCCGATCATTGCCCTCAGGCCTGCTTCAAGCAGGCGCGGTGTATAGGCATCCATGCGGCCGCTGGTTGTCGGGCCAGCTGATCCGATGCAGCGGCCGGGTGGCGCCGGAGAGGGGCCCATGTAGTAGATCGTCTGACCGGCAAGATCGAATGGCAGCTGATCCCCGCGCTCCAGCGTCTCGACGATGCGTTTATGGGCCGCATCACGCGCGACATACACTATGCCGCTGATCAGAACCTGGTCGCCGCAGCGCAGGTTACTGATAACCGCAGGGCTGAGCGGGGATGTTATTTCAATGGGCATGTGGAGTCCTGCGTATCATGAAGCGCTGCAGTGCCGGATGCTGTCGGCCGGTTTTTTATGCAGACTATCAGTCTCGGCGGAAGGCGTCAAGGGCGGAGTGTGTTTGACGGATGCAGGCCAGCGGTTTGGTTTTAAAAGATTGTGGACGGAAGTTCCCAGTTAGAGTATATTTTTAACGCCGGTTCTGCCCCGGCGTTGGATTTTTTTGCCTGCCTTCGGTGCAGGAATGGTCAAGGATATGAAA
>VGSH01000142.1 GCA_016875025.1 Deltaproteobacteria bacterium | reverse complement strand
TGAGCGGTTCACCGAATCAGGAGGTTTTCTTATATTCCCGCAAATGTCAAACTCTGTGAGTCCCCCGGCAAAGCCGGGGGTTTACCTGTGATTATTAAAAAGCAACTCCTGTCACGAGGCAGTGCATAGCGTGAAGGGTTCCATGTAGTCTTCACTTCATTCATTGGCGACCACCAGAAAGAAGGCACCTGCGCGGCAACGCTATACTTTTTGACCGCCTGCCCGACAAGATCACACTATGGCTGCTGGCTTTTTCATCGGTGATCCCCGCAGAACCCGCATGCAAGCATCCGACCAAGCGCAACCTGCCCTACCCCAGCCGCTTTTTTGCCTCGGCCCTGCTCAGCTTCATCACATCGCTGAGCTGCCGGGCGGTTGCGGCACGCAGGGTGAACGACCCCTGCTTGCGTTCCCACACGGAGACAAGCTGATTACTGACCCCGGCAAGATCAGCAAGCTGATGCTGCGAAATGCCCAGCCGCTCGCGCAGCTTTATGATTTGAGTGCTGTCAAAACCGGCGACAAGTTTTTCCGGGCCGATGCCCGATGATTTTACCCTAGTGCCTTTTTTGGTTTTTATCTGCTTCCCAAGCCGCGCAAACACGTCGGCCTTTTTTTCCTGCTTTAAGGCATTGAGCGCCGAACGGGCCGTGCTGTTGCGAATATGTACCCGCCCTTTTTTGGTTTCCCACACTGATACGACCTGCACGCTTACGCCCAGCAGTGCTGCCAGCTCGGCCTGCGTGATTCCAAGGCGGTTGCGCATGCTCCTGAGCGATTTGGCTGTCACGCGCAGACCATCAGGAGCCGCAGCAGCCTGTTCCGAAGCCGAAGCATTGCGCTGCGCAGCCTTCGCGCCATTCTTCATCTGCTTTTCAAGCACGGCAATGCGCTGCTTCGAGGCAGCCTGAGCCTTTTTCACGGCGGCCAGACCATGCTTCTGGGCAGCGGTCAGCTGTGCGATTTCACGACGCACAATGCGCTGGATTTCGGCCTTCAACACTTTCACAATGTTTGACATACACGCTCTCCTGTATGAAATATAATAGCATCCCCGACCGTCCGCCCGCACACTACCAAAACCGGAATGATCCAGCAATGCAAAGCTACTGCGGCAGGGAGGTTTAATAGTGCTTATAACAAGCCTGCGCGCGCAGGGTTCGAATTTCCGCTGTCAACAGTACTACCAAATTAATAGGCGGACAAGAAAAAACCCAAATCATCACAAAAACACGAACAGAGACCGGATTAACTTAATACTTGATATCAATGTAGGCATTCGAGCGCAAATCCGAATACCATTTCATGTACAGCCGCTCAAACTCGCGGCTGTACAGAACCGGCCTGATATCGCGCACATGGTTTTTCCACCCCGGCTCCGCATCGCCGGCATCGCGAAAGGTAACCACGACAACGTGAAACCCGAGCGAAGACCTGATCACCGGGCTCACCGTATTTTCAGGCAGACTGAAGGCAACCTCTTCAACGTCTGGCAGCAGCTGACCTTTATAGAAAAAACCAAGATCACCCCCGCGTTCGGCCGACGGGCACTGGGAATACTCCGATGCGAGTTTTTCAAACGCGGCGCCGGCTTCTATCTGAGCCCTGATCGATTCGGCCCGCGCCTGCAGCGCGCCCACCTGCTCAGGGGTAAACTCCTTATCGGCCTGCAGCAGAATCTGCTTCAGGCGAACGCGTGCGCCCTGCCGCTCCGAGGGCCGGATATTTTCATTATAATACTTCTCCATCTCGGCATCGCTGATAACGACTCGTGAGCTGACCTCACGCCCGATCAGCTCCGACGTCATAAGTTCGCCGCGCACGGCGGACCGCACATCCTCAATCATAAGGCCGGCGGCTTCAAGCTGGCCCTGCAGCTCCCTGAGTGTCATCTTGTTGCGGGAGAGGATATCCTGCATCGCCTTGTCAAGTTCCTGATCCCTGACCGTAATCTTCAAGCGCCGAGCTTCCTGCATCAGGAGCTTGCGTTCGACGAACTGCTCCAGCAGCTGCCGCTCCATATCAGGGCCGGGATTGTTCTGCTCGCTGCCCAGCGTTGCCAGCACACGGTACCGGTTGAATTCCGACTGGGTTATGATCTCGTCGTTCACAACAGCCAGGAGCCGGTCAAACGACTCTGCTGCACCTCCCTGCACCGGCGCTCCCAGCACCCCGAGCAGACCGGCTAAAAGTAGCACTTTCAGCATACATCCACCTTCTGTAAAAAAATAACGGCATGCGCCGTTTGAATCATGACCGCCAGCAAGTATACTCCTTTACGTACGGCTTTGCAACCGGTTCAGCACGCTGCGCACCTCGACAGTCAGCTCCGCACCGGGGCCAACACGGGCCAGCAGTTTCATCTCAGGCGTGAACTGAAAACGGGCCGGATCAGCGCTGACGGTTCTCACGATATGATCGAGCTGCTCAGCGGCGTCATCGTGAAAGCTGAACACGAGGCAGCCCCTGTAATAATCAACCGCCGTGATCAGCAGGCTGCGCAGAGCACTGCGCAGCCGCGCCACCTCAAGCAGCATCCCGGCCTGCGGCGGCAGCACGCCGTAGCGGTCGCGCATTTCAGCTTCGATATCGAACGTTTCCTCCTCCGCAAGCACGGCCGCTATGCGGCGGTACAGCACAAGACGCTGATTGACATCGCTTACGTAGTCCTCGGGGATATAGGCCTGCAGCTGAAGATTGACCTCCGGATCGATACGCGGGCGCGCCTGCTCGCCTTTCATCGCCGCGATGGTGTCGGCGAGCAGTTCCAGATACATATCCATGCCGACCGAGGCCATGTGCCCCGACTGGGCGTGGCCGAGGATATTGCCGGCCCCGCGAATCTGCAGATCGCGGGTCGCAAGCCGGTAGCCTGAGCCAAGCTCACTGAATTCGCTGAGCGCTTCCAGCCGTTTGGCAGCCTCGGGGCTCATACTGCTCGAAGCCGGCACCAGCAGGCAGGCGTAGGCCCGCACCTTGCCGCGGCCTACGCGGCCGCGCAGCTGATACATCTGCGCCAGGCCCAGCCGATGGGCGTTATTGATGATGATTGTGTTTGCGCTCGGAAAATCAAGGCCCGATTCGATAATCGTGGTGCACAGCAGAACATTGACGTCCGAGCGCACGAAACGCAGCATGACATCCTCAAGCTGATGCTCGTTCATCTGGCCGTGCGCGATGCCCAGGCGCATTTCCGGCACAAGGCGGCGCAGGTAGACGGCCATTGACTCAATTGAGCGGACCCGGTCATGCACGAAGAAAACCTGCCCGCCGCGCGTGAGCTCCCGCATGATCGCCTCGCGGATCAGGGTCTCGTCGAAATGAGCGATAACGGTCCGGATCGACATGCGGTCCTGCGGCGGGGTCTCAATGGTTGAAAAATCGCGCACGCCGAACAGCGACATCTGCAGGGTACGCGGAATCGGGGTTGCGGTCAGGGTCAGGACATCCACCATGCTCTTGAGCTGCTTGATCTTTTCCTTCTGCTTGACCCCAAAGCGGTGCTCCTCGTCGATGACCAGCAGGCCCAGGTCCTTAAAAACGACATCCCTGCTGACAAGCCGGTGCGTACCGATAACAACGTCGATTGCGCCCCGGGCGAGCTCCGCTATGATCCGGCGCTGATCCTTCGGGCTGCGGAACCGGCTGATGATCTCGACCCGCACCGGGTAGGGAGCCAAACGGGATCGAAAGGTCTGATAGTGCTGCTGGGCGAGTATGGTCGTCGGGACGAACACGGCCGTCTGTTTGCCGTTCATGGCCGCGCGGAATGCGGCCCGCAGGGCCACCTCGGTTTTGCCGTAGCCCACGTCGCCGCACACAAGACGGTCCATCGGCCGCTCCGAGGACATATCCTGCATCACATCCTGTATGGCCGCGGCCTGATCAGGGGTCTCCTCAAAGGCAAATGCTGCTTCAAACTCACGGTAATAGTGGTCTATGGGGGCGAAAGCATGGCCGCGCGCGACCTTGCGGACTGAATACAGCTCAAGCAGCTCACGGGCTATTTTTTCAACCGACTCGCGGACCCTGCGCTTGGTTCGCTGCCAGGCGGTGCCGCCGAGCCTGTCAAGCTTCGGAGGGGCATCTTCGGCACATTCATATTTATTAATCAGCGTAATGCGGTCAACCGGCAGAAACAACCGGTCGCCGCCCAGGTACTCCAGGCGCAGGTAATCGGCGCGCACGCCGCCGGCGTTTAGCGTTTCAAGCCCGCAGTATATGCCGATGCCGCTGTCGCGGTGCACGATGTAATCGCCGGGTTTGAGATCGCTGAAGTCCGAAAGCGCGGTGCCCGAACGCAAACGCGCTGAGCGGGAGCGCCGCTTTTTTTCGCCGAAAATCTCCTGTTCGGTCAGCAGCACGAGACGGCCCGCATCCGTGCGGAATCCACGGGCAATCGTGCCGGTAAACATTTCAACACTGCCTGTCAGGGGCCGTTCAAGCAACGCTGCAAACGACATGCCCGGCTGGTACACGGCCTTGAGGCCGTAGTCGGTGAACAGGCCGGCCAGACGCTCGCACTGACCGGTGCTGGTGCATGCAACAAGCACGCGAAAACCGTCTTCGATCCAGCCCTCGATGCGGCCGGCCAGCGCGGTCAGAACCCCCTCACTGCTGTCGGCGGCAAGCAGTTCCTGCCTGATGTCTTCGTTTGCCTGCGTTGCAAAGACCACCTGCGCATCAGTGCGCTGCATCGCCCAGCTCTCAAAATACAGGCGCTGGCCGCACAGGCATGACTCTTCCGGTGTCTCAAACGGCAGAAACATCGCACCTGGCTCCGCTGCAGCGCGGTGCTCTTCGCAGGCGGCCTGATACGCGCCCATAACATCCTGTTCAAGCGCGGCGATGCGCCGGCCGGATTCATCCGGATCACACCAGATTGCCAGCGTATCACCGGAAAGGTAATCGTGCAGGGCCGCGGTCTGAGCGTACACCAGCGGCAGACAGTAGTCCGACCCTGCCGGCAGAAACCCGCTGGCCAGATTTTCAACGAATGCCCGGCGCCGCGAACCGGAAAAAACCTGCGGGTTGTCCTGCGCACGCGCGATAAATTTCGACACGACATCAGGGCTGAGAATCATCTCGCGTACCGGCACGATATGCGCACGGTCTATATCGCTGCGGGAGCGCTGGGTGCGGGGATCGAACAGGCGCAGGGACTCAACCGTGTCGCCGAACAGATCGATGCGCACCGGGCCGGTATAGCCGGGCGGGTACATATCGATGATATCGCCGCGCACGCTGATATCGCCGCGGTCCTCAACAAGATTGACGCGCGTGTAGCCGCTGGCGACGAGCGCCTGCAGCAGGGCGTCGCGGTCAACCGTATCGCCCCGTCTGATATCACGGCAGGCGTCAATCAGGATATCAGGCGGTACAACACGCTGCAGCAGGGAGCGCACGCAGGTAACCGTAATCAGGGGCGTGGCAGCGTCGCACAACCGGTAGAGCGTCCACAGGCGGCGTGCGCTCACATCGCAGTGAATCAACACCTGCTCATAGGGGCGCGTGTCGGGCGGGGGAAACAGGCATACATCACAGCCCGGATGGTCCTCCTGATTGCGGAAAAACAGGAGTTCAGCGAACAGCTCATCCGCCTCTTCACGCGTGGGTGTGATCAGGCACAGCGGTCGCCTGAGAGCGTCAAAAAGCAGCGAAGCGGCAAGTGCACTGGAGGAACCCCTGACGCCGGAGGCGTACAGCGGGAAAGCCCCCTGCCGGATCGCATCAAGCAGTGCGCGCCCTGTTGTTTTTTCACTGAAGAATGCTGAGCCTGCTGTGGACATAACGTGAGGAGAGCACGGAACAATCAGATCAATAGACGCGCGCGGCCCGGGTAAGACGTCCGGCAGGAAGCGCGCCCGGGCAGCGTCATGCACATCTACTGCTGCGGGGGTTCAAAAATATCAACCCCGCGCGGCGGGATAAATTCAAACATCGAATCAGCCAGGCCCTGGTCGACCCTGATGTCCCCGAACGTCAGCTCGGTGCGGTTGCCGAACGGATCAGTCAGGGAAGATTTGCGCACCAGGGATGTGGCCGGGTCGAGAAAGAGCACGAGGCTGGCAAGGGTCGGATCGGGTTCGATGGGAATGAGCTCGATCACTGTCTGCGAGCCGTCATCACCCGCAGCGCTCCCGGCAAAAGCGGCCCTGTACCGCTCAAGAATGTCAATTTTACCGCGGAACAGGTCGACAACGATATGCTGCGGAACCGTGGTAAAATTATTTTTCATGGCCTGTTTCTCTTCCGGCTGGTACACCCACAGCGTTTTCCCGTCAAGGATAATATGCTGCTCTTCAGGCGCTTCATATTTCCAGAGCATCTTGCCCTGTTTCTTGAAGTACACCCGGCCAGAGGCCTGCTGCACTACGGCAACAGCTCCCGAGCTGGTCTGCTGCTGAAAAGAGGCCTGCATGTCTTTAAGCGCCTCATAAGCCCGCTCGAGTTTTTTAACCTCCTGCGCAACGTCTGCAGAAGCGCCAAAAGCACTCAGCGGCAGACACATCAGCAAAGCCGCACACGCATTGATGATCATCTTCATATACATTGCCTTCCTTTCATACACCCGGCCGAACTGCACGGTTTATTGAAAAAGCAAACCTTGACGGGCTGTTCAAAAATATTCACCCTCCGTAGCAGAGCTGCTGCAGAGGACGGGTCCGGGTGCAAAGCGCGTTGAGAACGTTTTCCTAAATAGCATCGTCTCATAATCACCGACCGTTCGCCCTGAGCCTGTCGAAGGGCCGAACGGAACATATATCGCACGACAGCCCCGTTCATGGTTCGACAAGCTCACCACGAACGGAAAAGCAAGCTCACCACGAACGGGTTTTCTCATTACAAGGGTTACAGCAAAACAATGATCTAATTTTTTGCAGGGGCACGGAATGCCGTGCCCTGCCGAACGCCGCAGCGCAACGCAGCAGACGGATGTTTTTCAACAGTCCTCTACAGTTTATTGACCAGCACGTCCCTCGGCTTAACGCCGTCACTCTGGCCCACGACCCCTTCGCGCTCCATGCGCTCTATCATGCGCGCGGCCCGGTTATAGCCGATGCGCATGCGGCGCTGCAGATTGGAAATGGAAGCCTGACGGGTTTCCGTCACCAGCGCGACCGC
>VGSH01000141.1 GCA_016875025.1 Deltaproteobacteria bacterium | reverse complement strand
CTTCACCATGGCAACATCTTCACCCAGGACGCTTTTGCCCTTTTCCAGGCTTCTAACCATCGCGCGCACCTTATAGCCTTCGGCTCTCAGATGCTTCACGACCAGTTGCCCGGTACGCCCGGTTGCGCCCGCCACGACCACAAGTCCCCTGCCTCCGGCAAACGCTTCTGTTGACATCAGGCTCGCACCTCCAATGCAAAGAATAAACAGCAGTGTTTTTTTCAACATGGTCTCTCCCCTTTCATTCGCAGGTCCCGACATGGTTCTTCTTTTCAGCGTGGTTGCGGTCGTAGAATCTGCCCAGCAGGCAGCCCACGCCTGCCCAGGCACCCGCGATAAGCGCGCCGACCAGTGCAACGGCTCCGATCCCGAGCCCGAGGCCCTGGGTCAGAGCGGTAAAGAACCAGGCCGTTACCATATCACCTCCGCGGTACACGACAATGTCAATCACGCTTTTTGCCTTAAACCGGCTCTCTCGGTCAACAACGGTATAGAGCATTTCACGCCCGGGGCGCGTGATGGCGTAATCACCGGCGCGCCGCACGACCTGCAGGCAGACAACCACCCACAGCATGGGGGAGATGAACACCATCAGAAGCCCCGCGACGATGATCAACGGCACAATGCCGAGCGTGCCGACAAGGCCGAAGCGCGACGCCAGCCGCGCGGTTGCGAACATGGCCGTTGTAATGCTCAGGATATTGACAGCAAGGTCAATGCCGGCCCACAGCTGCGTGCGCAGGGTTTCATCCAGCGGAGCCATCAGGTTCTTAAGCTCAAAATACACAAACGTGCTGATGGATGTGTACAGAAGAATGAATACTGCAATGCCCAGCAAATACGGGGATCGCACAACCAGCATGAAACCGGAAAAGGGATTTTTCCCCAGGGTCTGCCTGTAATCCCCGTCGGCATTCAGCGCTTCATTATGAAGTTCGGTATGCTTCATGCCTTCAAGCCGGATAATGATGAACATGGGCAGCAGCAGCATTGCGGCCGACAGCAGCAGCAGATTATTCGGTCCGATAGTGCCCGCCAGAAGAAGGGCAAGCAGGGGACCGGCTATCGCGCCGACGCTGCTGCCCGAGGCTATGAAACCAAAGAGCCTGGTCGCCTGTTTCTTGTTGAAGATGTCGGCCATGAAACTCCAGAAGACGGACAAATGAAACAGGCTGAAAATACTGGTCCAGATAAAAAAGGCCTTGTTCGCAAGCTGGAACCCGGGCATTGACTGCAGTAAAATGTAAAATCCCAGAAATGAAAGCGCGAACAGAGCGTAGATGCCGGGCACCAGAATGCCGATCCTGATACGCGAGCAGGCCGCTCCGTACAGGGCGACTGCTGCGGCGCTCATGATGAAGGTGCCGGTGAAGAGCGTGCTGAGTTCTGCGTCGGTCCAGTTGCTCGACATGGCGTCGCGAATAGGCCGCAGGATGTAGTAGGAGGACATCAGCGTGAAGACGAACGCAAAGGAAAGAAAAACGGCCTTGATTTCGTTGGGCTCGACTTTTACCCAGGAGCGCATAAGGCGGATACAGGTCTGTTTCACAGGGATCGCCGTTTCGATGAGTGGGCCCGGATCAGCCGGGCGCGGATGACCTACAGGTAGTTCTGAGTCAGTTCAACCGACACATCCCACAGCCGGGTTGCAAGGGCCCGGTCGCTCATATGCGGCCCTTCGGGCGTAATCGGGTTGCAGTTAAAGAACATATGCCCTGAAACCGCGGCAAGTTTCGGGCTGGTGGCGACGTAGCACGTCGTTGCAGCACCTTGCTCAACGCTGCGCATGAACGTCCACCCGATCACTTCGCTGAGCATCTGCTTCCATGCAGGCAGGTGGCGGCCTAAGTTGGTGTTGATGACACCGGGCAAAACAGAATTTGACGTGGTGGCCGTATTCTCGAGCCGGCGCGAGAGTTCCTGGGCAAACAGAGCGTTTGCCAGCTTGGACTGCCCGTAGGCTGTGAGCGGGTCATAGCCCCTGTCACCTGAAAGATTGTCAAACTGAATGCCCTCGGCCGGTGCGTTCTTATAGCGGCCGCTGCTCATGATAATGACACGGCCCTGTGGGGCCTGCTTCACTCGGTCAAGAAGCCGGTTGGTCAGAATAAAGTGCCCCAGGTGATTGACAACGAACTGTTTCTCAATACCGTTGACCTTCTCAAGCTCAGGCAGCTCCATGATGCCGGCATTGCAGATCAGGACGTCAATGGGGATATTCATGGCGTTAATCGTGTCGCAGCAGGCAGCTACTGATGCAAAATCGCTCAGGTCGCAAAACGCGGGCGTGGTCGTGCCCGTGATTGTTGCGCAGGCATCCACGGCCTTTTGCATGGTGCGTGCAACAGCAATCACATGCGCGCCCCGCATGGCTAGAATCCGCATAGTTTCATAGCCCAGGCCGGAGTTCGCGCCTGTAATGAGGATGGTCTTGCCCGTAAGGTTGATCCCCCTGGTGACCTCTTCAGCCGTGGACTCTTTTGTAAACGGGCCCATGCCGGGATTGGCAGTCTGGGCCAAGACAGGTCCACCACATGCTGCACCAACGGCAAAGGCTGATGTTGTGGCAATAAACTTGCGTCGATTCATGGTGATGGGCATGGTACGTCCTCCTGCAGGGTTGATGTTTGAGGTGGGGCACGCTTCATGTAAGCGCAACTTTAGTAAATACAGGCGGGAAAGTCAATTACCGGGTCTGATAGATCAGCGAAAAGGAAGGGTATCCACTCTTTTTTCGCTGAGTGTCGATACAATGCGGGCAGTCCCGCCATGCGGATGATTGATATGATGGATTCAGGGGGAAAGGAACGCGCACGTTAGGCCCCGATTCCGCACCCAGAGTGTTTTCTCCGAACACCGAACTCCAGACTCCGAACGTGCAGCGTCCAGCAGCGCTTGCTTTGAACCGGTGGTTTTTTTATGGAAGGGCGTACTGGTCACCAACGTTCGCGTCAGGGGCACCCTTTTTATAAAAATTTTTTTTACGCTTTTCTTGCATTTTTTTATTTTTCCAAGCTCTTTCGGCGGCGCGATTTTAAAATGAATAATCAGGTTTTTGGATTTATGTTTTTTCAATTTACAAGCGAGTGACGTCGTATGGATGCATAACATTACTGTTTACCAGCACGACAAGCACGTCGTGAAAACGGGCTTTTTCGGATTTCTTACGACTTCATCAAAAGTTCAAGGGCTCAACGTTGTAAAAACCTGATACTGGATCGAACAAAACAGTTAGCGGCGTTATCAGGCAGCCATATGGGCTGCTGTACGGTGACCTGTCGGCCCGCCCTTGCGGTATGAAGGGCGTTATGATGAGGTGGTTCGCGAACGAGCCCCTACTGTGTATTGCCGATCAGCGCCGGCACGTTGATGTGTGCGGCCACGAGCTCGCGCAGCAGATCAATACGGCCCTGGTCTTCGATGGTCAACAGCGGCTGAAGTCCCGCAATGCGGCGCGCGGCCTCGTTGGTGTCGGTGTTGGCCAACAGCATCGGCACCCCGCTTTCTTCGACCCGGGCCAGGATGTTGGCCGGCGGCAGGATATTGTTGGTGAGCAGAATGCCGGCCGAGTTGCTCTCGATAGCGGCCAGGATCATATCAGTGCGGTCGCCACCGGTGATGATCAGTTTGTCGCTTTTGCGGAAGAAAGGTTTTTGCAGAGCAGTGTCACCGGCCATGGCGCCGATGTAGATGTGCTTGACGATCCGGCACAGATTGCGCTCGCAGGTCAGCACTTTTGCGAACAGGCGGTCAGCCAGAAAGCGCAGATTGAAATACCCAAGCTCTACGCGATGCGGCACGATTCCCAGAACCGGCACGGAAAGTTTTTCTATGTTCGGCAGGTACAGCTCGCGGAAGTTATCCACTGCGTGTACGCCGTTAATAATAAAGCCGGTCAGATTGGTGCCCTCAAGGTCGACCCTGCTGCGCAGGAACATGATGTCGTCGAGGATGTCTTCGTCGCTGCCTGATGCGATGATCACCAAAGGAACGCCCAGACAGCGCGCGATGGAAAGTGGATCAAGACCTACGCTGGTGCCGCAGGAAATGGAGCGGCCGCATTCAACCATCAGCAGGTCCGTGCCGCTGCCCATAACCGCGGCCATTTCGGCAAGCTGGCGCTGCAGCGCATCGCCCGTAAACATGTAGCGGATTTTGGCATGGTCGAATCCAATGCTCATGTGTTCGGGGTTGCGGTCGAGCGCGTACAGGTTGCTCATCAATGCGGCGTCGTAGTCCCACAGTCGTTTTTTGCTGTAGAGCAGGCGGTCGCCGAACGGCTTCATGTAGCCCACGGGCCTTTTCAGGTATTCAGCAAGACCGACAATCAGACTGGTCTTGCCGGCATTGGGCCGCAGTGATGCGAGAATAAGCGTTTTCATGGCTGTTCCTTTCGTTGATTGGCAAGCAGTATGCGTACATCAAGGGCGTTAACCCCGGCGTTTTCTTCAAATACCACAAGCGGGTTGATCTCGATGTCAGAAATACATTCGCATGCGCGCACAAGTGCCCCTACCTTGATAATTGTCTCAAGCACTCCTTCGATGTCTTTTTTTTGCCTCGCCACGTACGCCGAGCAAAAGAGGGTAGGAGCGCGTCTGCTTCATCATGGCGAGTATTTCGAGCCTGTTGAGCGGAAGCGCACGAAACGATACATCCTTCATGACCTCAACGTAAATGCCGCCCTGGCCGAACATGGCGATCGGGCCGAGGACTGGATCGCGCCGCGCACCGACGATGGTCTCCACTCCGGGCTCGATCATGGCGGAAAGCTCGATGCCGTCGATGCGCGCGCTGCTCAGATAGGCAAGGCAGCGCTGCATAATCGCCTGCCAGGCATCGATGACCTCGTCTCGGTTGTGCAGGTCAAGTACCACACCGCCGGCGTCGCTTTTGTGAATAATGTCAGGGGAAACGACTTTCATCACCAGCGGGAAGCCGACCTCTTCGCAGCGCGCAAGCGCCTCGTCCAGACTGCGCGCCACACAGCTTGCGGGCATTTTGATGCCGACGATGCGCATGATGTCGCGCGATTCGCGGGCCGACAAAAAGCTGCGTCCACTTTCGCGTGCCTCACGCGTAATCGCGTCTATTGCGGCCGTGTCGATATCGCAGTCTTCGAACGTGTCGCAGCGGCTGCGCTTCTGGCGGTAATGCTCAAAAAGCTTACCCATGCAGGCCACGGCCTGGTATACGTCATTAAAAACCGGTACGTTTTTTTTGCGCAGGCGGATAATGGCGTGCTCGATGTCCTCTCCGCCGACCGCGGCAAACAGCACCGGTCGGCGGAGGTCGGTGTATCGCCGGTGGATGTCCTCAAGCATTTTCTCAAGGTCGGCAGCGGGAAACACGGCGGTTTCGCAGTACAGGGCCATGGCTGCGCCGATCCTGTCATGATCAAGGGCTGCGTCAAGGGCCTGGCTGTACTCGGGTGCGGCAGCACCGCCGGTAATGTCGATCGGATTTTTTGTTGAGCCGAACGATGGTGTAACCGGGGAAAATATGTCGCGCAGGGCCTCGCTGTCGTTATACAGCGGAATGTCGTAGCGCTCGCACGCATCTGTTGCCATAACTCCGACACCGCCGCCATTGGTAATAATGACGGTCTGCTCGGTTGCAGGCTCAGGCGCGTTTGACAGATATGTGCACCAGCTGAAGGCCTCGGCAATGCTGTCGGCCCGCAGCGCGCCGCACTGTTTGAGTATTGCGTCAACGATTTCATCTGCTCCGGCGAGTGAGCCGGTGTGCGAGGCCGCAGCGGCTGCGCCGCGTGCCGAGCGGCCGGCCTTGATGACGACCACAGGCTTGACGCGCGTGGACTTTTTAAGGGAGCGAATAAAACGCTCGCCCTGCTTGATGCCCTCGATATACATAAGGATGACTTTAGTACGCTGCTGCTGCACCAGGTACTCAAGCAGGTCGGACTCATCGATGTCGCATTTGTTGCCGACCGAGACGATGGCTGACAGTCCGATACTTTCAACACCGGTTTTGCCGATCATGGCAAGGCCCAGCGCGCCGCTCTGGGTGATGATGGCAACCGGGCCCGGTTTTATGTTGCCGGTGCCGAAGGTGGCATCCATGTAGGCTTCGGCCGAATACAGGCCGAAGATATTGGGGCCGACAATGCGCATGCCGTGATCGCGGGCGGTCCGGACGAGCTTTTTCTCCTCTTCGATATTGCCGGTTTCGGAAAAGCCGGAGGTGATGATCAGATTGTATTTCACTCCTTTCAGGGCGCAGGCAAGCACCGCGTCGTGTACCATGCGCGCCGGCACGACCGTGCAGGCCACATCGACCGGGTCGGATATGGCCTCCATGTCCTTGAAGCATCGCAGGCCGCAGACCTCACCGCCGGCAGGGTTGACCGGATAGATGCCGCCCCTGTAGCCGCTGGCGATGATGTTTTTGACGATGCTGTGGCCGATTTTGCCCGGCGTATGCGAGGCGCCGATAACCGCTACCGCAGACGGATTAAACAGGCTGCTGATGGTATTCATGCGAGGCTTTCCCTGAATGCAAGTTTGAGGTCATACACCCCTTCGTCGCGGTGTTTTTCAATGTCGAACCCGCCGCGCTCAAACAGGTGCATCATGGGTTTGTTTTCAACCAGAACCTCGGCGGTAAATCCAAGCAGTCCCTGCCGCTTGGCCAGCATGGTCAGGTAGGCGAGCAGCTCGGTGCCGATGCCGCGGCCCTGCATGTCATCGCGCACAACAACCGCGACTTCGGCTACGTGGCTGGACTCGTCGATACCATACTGACCGATGCCGGCCAGTATCTGCTGGCTTTCATTATCGATAACCGCGAGGATAACCATTTCGCGTTTGTAATCGATGACCACAAACTGCTGCAGGCGTTCGTGCGGCATGTCGGTGCGCACCGATATGAATCGACGGTACATGCTCTGGTCGGACAGCGAATAGAAAAAATCCTTAATCAGGGGCTCATCGCTTATGCGCACCGGTCGCAGCAGCAGAGGCATGCCGTCAAGCGTGCGGCGCCGGGCTTCAAGAAATTCAGGGTAATAATCACAGGTAAACCCCCGGCTTTGCCGGGGGACTCACAGAGTTTGACATTTGCGGGAATATAAGAAAACCTCCTGATTCGGTGAACCGCTCAAAGTTAACCGAAAGGAGGTTT
>VGSH01000140.1 GCA_016875025.1 Deltaproteobacteria bacterium | reverse complement strand
CTGCTCCCGGCGATGCGGGCTGTTTTTCTTCGCCGGCATTGCCGCAGCTGGCAAGCGGCAGGATGAGCATGGTTGCGATAAGCAGTGTTCTCAGGGTATGCGGCATGGGTTACTCCTATAGCATGAGTTGGCCGGCTTTGAGTATAAAAATCTCCCCGATGATGATCATCACGATCCCGAATATTTTTTTAATTCCCACCATCCAGGCACCGGATTTCGGGAGGGCTGAGAGCACACCGGCGAATGTGCCCACGAGAATCAGAAGCGCGCCAAGCCCCAGTGAAAACACGAACAGCATGGCAATGCCGAAGACGATATTCTGGCGCAGGGCCACAAATCCCAACAGCGTACCCAGCACCGGCGTTGTGCAGGGGCCCGCTATCAGGGCCGAGACCCCGCCCATGAAAAACGCGCCGAGCGCTCCTTTTGAGCCGCGCCGGGGCGCGGACAGTTTCTGCAGGCCGGTGAACTGCAGGCTGAATACATCGAGCATGGCAAGACCGAACAGCAGAAATATATTGCCCACCACCAGAAACGTCCATTTATTTGTGCTGATCTGGCCGAAGAGCTGCCCGCTCAGCGCGGCGAAGGCTCCCAGCCCGGCATAGACCGCTGCCAGGCCCAGCACGTAGAGAATGGACAGATACAGGGCGCGCTTTTTGTTGCCCGCGCTGTTCGCGCCGATAACGCTCACGGTAACCGGTATCAGCGGGTAGACGCAGGGCGTGAAGCTGGTCAATAACCCGGCCGCAAAGGCTGCAGCCAGGGCCAGCAGGGGCGCGCTCTGCAGATATGTGTCGATATTGCCTATGAAGTCCTGCATGGTGCGGCCTTCAGAACAGTACGTTTATAAAAAACCGTTGCGTGCACGCGGTACCGCTGCCGCCCTGTACTCTGCTTTCTACCGTATTTACGCCTTCTTTTCAAGGCGTAATTTGGCCGTCCGCGTGCGCAGCGCGTGCCAGCCGATCCCAAGCAGAAAACCGGCGGCCATGTTGATGATCAGTGAAAAAATGATTGTGAGGGCGAGCAGAACCATGTCAGCGCGCGTGCGCACGGCAGCCGCGGGCCGGATGAGTTCAAAGGCGACCACCAGCAGCATGACGCCGAGAATGGCACGGGGAAATGCCGCGAGCAGTGCGGCAATGCTGCCGGCCAGGAACAGCCCGAGGCCGAGCATGAAGGCACCTTCAATGATTTTTGTTCCGCAGGTGCGGGCGCCGAAGGCGTGCTGGGCTGCCAGGCCGCCTGCGCCGTGGCAGACCGGCATGCCGCCGGTCAGGGGTGCGGCCAGATTGAACAGGCCTATGCTGAGAGAGAGCTTTTTTTCCGTAACACCGCTGCCGGGCCAGTATGAGGCGGCCAGCGCAGCAGTGGCGATAACCGCGTTGGCCGCGGTGAGCGGAAGCTGGGCAAAACCGGCTGCTGCCATGACATCCCAGATCCGGTCAAAGGCTATATCCGGCGGGGGAATCAGGCTGAAGCCAACCTGTGGGCGCAGGGACCCGTCATTGTTCCACCACATGACAAACACAGCCGCAAGCAGCAGCGCCAGCGCAGCCGGAACGCGGCGGCTGCGCCTGAAAACAACGATGATCACGATCGACACGAGCGCGATCAGCCACTCATCCCGCATCAGCTCTACGGCTTTGAAGCTGAGCAGGATGCCCAGCGCGGCCTGAATACCGTTCACGACCGGAGCCGGGGTAAAACGCCCGACCGCGCTCATGACGCGCGTCAGTCCCAGCAAGGTCCAGATGATACCGGTGGCAAGGCCGCAGGCCTGCAGCATGGCCGGCGTCCACTGGGCGGCAATGGCAACAGCCGCGATCAGTTTCATGGGCTGCAGCGGCACAGGCACTCGGAAGGCAAGGCCGCATACGAGATTGAACAGGCCGAGAGAGATAAACAGCGCACCAGCGTCAAGGCCGCACACGGCAATAAGGCCGATAACAAAGGGCAGCAGCGTGCCGAGGTCGCCGAATGCGCCGGCGCATTCATGCCGGTCGAATCTGAAGCGCGGCTCTGCCATGCAGGGCGTTCCTTTGGTGGAGGTGTTTTCCGTGGAGCGGCCCGCTTGTGGAACGGAACGCGCGGCAGCGACGACCTACAGCCACCCGCACAGGGCCAGGCCGCAGATCGTTTTCGCGTCAATGAGACGGCCGTGCTGAAACAGCTCCCGCACAGCCTTTTTATTGAAAATAAGCGGCTCGATAACCTCGTCATCCTCGCAGGCCATGCCGACCCGGGTCAGTCTCTCAGCGGCAAACATGGTGATGATTTCAGTGGAATAGCCCGGTACGGGGTAGATGCGTCCAATCCGGCGCATGATGCCCGCCCGAAAGCCGGTCTCCTCGATGATTTCACGCCGCGCGCAGGCAAGCGGCTTTTCGCCCTGTTCAATGGTGCCGGCCGGCAACTCATACAGCCAGTCTTCGATTACGGGCCGGTACTGGCGCAGCAGAATGACCCGCTGCGGGCTCGCAAACGGCACGATCAGTACGGCTCCCGGGTGGTTGACGCATTCAACCTGCACGCTCCGGCCGTTGGGCAGCAGTGCCTGCCGGTGCTCAACGGTCAGGAATGTGCCTGCATATGCTGTGGTTGTTGTCATGAAGATGCCTCATCCTGCGGTGTAACAAGCGGCCGTATGAGTGCTTTGCGCAGCACGCCCAGCAGCCGGTCAGTATCAGCGCTGCTGCTGAGAATCAGATCGGCATTCTTCTTGCCGGACTCAACAAATCGCGCATGCATGGGCAGCACGTCGCGCTCGTATTGCAGAGCACTCATCTCCGGTGTGCGGCCGCGCTCCCGGCAATCGCGCAGCATGCGGCGCGCACGGCGCACATCAGGCTGCTCGTCGATATAGACTTTCAGATCAAGCAGGGCCGCGAGTGCCGGACAGGCCAGCACCAAAATGCCCTCGACAATAATGAGCGGGCGCGGCAGCAGCTCAAAGACGCTGTCCGTGCGGCAGTGCGTTGTAAAGTCATAGTTGTGCACGCGCACAGCCCGGCCGGCGCGCAGCTCGCGCAGATGGGCGGCCATCAAGTCGGTGTCCAGCGCGTCCGGGTGGTCAAAGTTCACCAGATGGCGCTCCTGCGCGCTGATGTGTGACAGGTCGCGGTAGTACCAGTCAGCCTCGATTACGGTGACGCTGTCAGCACCGAGCAGGTCGCGCAGCCTGCGCGCAAGCGTTGTTTTGCCCGAGCCGGTTCCGCCCGCAATACCTGCGCAGTAAGGCCCGTGAGAGCTCATGGTGCGGTGTCTTTTCCGAAGACCGGGCCAGTGCCGGGAGCCTCGGCATAAAACAGAAATCCGATGTCCTGCATAAGGCGGTCCTGCCGGTCGTATTCCAGCAGGCGCGCCCGTCCGGCGTAGCGGCCCATAACGCCAAAGCCATCCAGTACCAGACGGTAATGAAACAGCGGGCGCCTGTCAACCGTGAATTTTGTCGACACTGAAAAACGGTTGCCCTGCATGGACCACTCCCCCGGCACACCGGTAAGCGATTCGTTTGTAATGGACATCGCGAGCGTTCCGTCAGAGCGCAGGCGCAGGGTTGCGGGGGCGATGCTGCTGCCGGGTTTAAGGCTGAGAAAGCTCACCTGCAGGGTCTGGTTGTCGGTAATGCCAGCCGGGGAGTTCTGCGCCCAACAGGGGGATATGCAGGTACAGGGCCCGGCCAGGAAGCACAGGCATACCAGCGTGTACACGACACGCACGAACATGCACCGGATGCCGATGGGCTGTCGGCAACGTGCTGCGCATCGCATCTTGATTAAATCGAACTGAGAACCATGTGCATTCATGGTGCAGCGGGACTGATCGCGCGTTTTGGGGCAGGAGAAAATAAGTGGTCGGGAAGGCGGGATTTGAACCCGCGGCTTCATGCTCCCGAAGCATGCGCGCTACCAGGCTGCGCTACTCCCCGACGGCTGAATCGTAGGACATAGTACTCTTTTTTGAGTTGGAAAACAAGCAGATTATGAAGGGCGTTCCTGCTTCGGATGAACAGGGCACCCGGCGGGAAGCCGGGCAGGGGACTATGCGCATGCACGGGCTTCCATTCGTCGGCTGCGGACTTTATACTGCTCCAACCACTTCGAGGTCCCCAACTTTTTTATATTGCAATCCGAGGGACTGTGCTACTATAACAAGCAGATGTGCAGGGGAACTGCACCGGCAGTTTTCAACGCAGATAACATGGAAAGACCCGCAGCGTATGGAAAAAAAACTTACCTACAAGGATGCCGGCGTTGATATCGATGCCGCTGATGAATTTATCGATTCGGTCAAGCGTATCGTTAAGCCGACGTTCCGCCCCGAGGTCTTGACTGGCATCGGCGGATTCGGCAGCCAGTTCGCGCTCAATATGCAGAAATATAAAGAGCCTGTGCTGGTCGCCTCGACCGACGGCGTGGGTACGAAACTTCGCGTTGCTTTCATGATGAATCGCCATGATACCATCGGTATCGACCTGGTTGCGATGTGCGTTAATGATATTATCGTGCAGGGCGCCGAGCCGCTGTTCATGCTGGATTATCTTGCGACCGGCAGGCTGGACAAGGGCGTGCTAGTGGATGTTGTGCAGGGCATCGCCCGCGGGTGCGAGGAGGCCGGCTGCTCGCTGGTCGGCGGTGAAACCGCTGAGATGCCCTCATTTTACGACGACGGCGAGTATGATGTGGCCGGGTTTGTGGTCGGGGCCGTTGAACGCGAAAAAATTATCGACGGCTCCTCGGTTGCGGTCGGCGATACCGTGATCGGGATTGCTTCCAGTGGTGTGCACTCAAACGGACTGTCTTTGGCCCGCAAGGTTGCTTTTGACATCAAAGGGCTTGAGACGCATGAGTATATTGACGAGCTTGGTTGCTCCATCGGCGAAGAGTTGCTGCGCCCGACGCGAATTTACGTGAAGACGGTCCTTAACCTGATGCGCGATTTCAGCATTCACGCCATAGCCCATATTACCGGGGGCGGGCTGGTCGACAATATCGCGCGCGTGCTGCCCAAGGGCTGCGGTGTCAATATCGCGATGGACAGCTGGAAGGTGCCGCCGATATTCACGCTGCTGCAGCAGTGGGGCGGTATTGAAATGCCCGAAATGCACAGGACCTTCAACTGCGGAATCGGGCTGGTGCTGATCGTGGGCGCAGCCGAGGCCGGTGATGTCCTTATCCGCCTGCGGGGCCTGAATGAAGAAGCCTGCGTGATCGGTCGGGTGGAGAGCAAAAAAGCCCGAGGCAAAAGCGTCGTCGTTATGTAGCGCGAAGCCTGGCCATTACGGTTATGCCGGCCGTTACCTTCTGGCCGCTTTTTACGAGTATTTCACTGCCGGGCGGGCAGAACAGGTCAACGCGCGAGCCGAACCTGATAATGTTGATACGCTCGCCCTGTTCAACCCGGTCATCCTTCTTTTTGTAAAAAACGATCCGGCGCGCAATCAGTCCTGCAATAAATCTCACCGCGATTTTTACGCCCCCCTCCTGAGCGCGAATGCCGATCAGCAGGTTTTCATTGTCCTCGGATGCTTTTTCCTTGAACGCATTGATGAATTTGCCGGGATTATATTGAATATACTCTATTGTGCCGCTTAAGGGCGTGCGGTTGACATGCACGTTAAAAACCGACATGAAAATGCTGATGCGCTGAGCGGGAGCCTGCAAATAGCGGTCTTCTGTAACGGTTTTGATATCAATAACGGTTCCGTCCGCCGGTGAGATCAGGGCATTGGCATCCCGGATCACAGAGCGTTCCGGGTCCCTGAAAAAATACAGGCTGAACAGCAGGAACAGGCAGGCGATAATGCCCAGCACATTTAAAAAGACGGCCCCCCCCCCGGACGCTATCCGTCCGCCTGCGAGCAGTATAATCGCTGCAGCGCATACGCTGAAGATTATCGGATAGCCCTCGCGGGCGATGATGGGGTAGTTCATATGTCTGGCTCCTTTTTTCGGGCTGTTGAAAAATATACATCCTCCTGAGCAGGCTTATTGCGGAGGGCGGGTCTGTCTGTTGCGTTGCCGGGCTTGGACTGACTGCGTGATGTTAGCGCAGCTTGAAAATATAATCAACCATGTCCTGGACTGATCCGGCGCATATGCATTCAATCGCCTGCCGGTCGGTACTATTCTTTTTGCTGCTCTCCGGCAGAATGCAGCGTTTGAACCCAAGACGCGCGGCCTCGTTGATGCGCGTGGCGATCTGGCTGACCGCACGCACCTCGCCGGTCAGCCCGACTTCTCCGCACAGGACCATATCAGGTGGAACCTGCTGGTCAAGGCGGCTTGATATGATCGCTGCCATAATACCCAGATCAACGGCCGGCTCATTGACGCGCACGCCGCCGGCAACATTGACGAACACATCCTGATTGAGCAGCTTCAGCCCGATTTTTTTTTCAAGCACGGCGATCAGGAGCGAGGTTTTGTTCTGGTCAATGCCGATCGCGGTGCGCCGGGGCATGGCAAGCGGTGTGGGCGCGACCAGGGCCTGGATTTCAAGCAGAATCGGGCGGGTACCCTCAATGCTGGGCACCACAGCCGACCCGGGGGTCTGGTTCCTGCGGCCGGACAGGAACAGCTCCGAGGGGCTGGCGACCTCAACCAGGCCCGCTGCGCTCATCTCAAACACGCCGATTTCATCGGTTGAACCGAACCTGTTTTTGACCGCGCGCAGAATCCGGTAGCTGTGGCCGCGGTCGCCTTCGAAATACAGCACCGTGTCGACCATGTGTTCAAGCACGCGCGGTCCGGCAATAGCGCCGTCCTTGGTGACATGCCCGATCAGGAAGGTTGCCGTGTCGGTCTGCTTGGCCTGCTGAATCAGCCGTGATGAGGTTTCGCGCAGCTGGCTTACGCTGCCCGGAGCTGATTCGAGATCGGCTGAATACACGGTCTGTACTGAGTCAATAACAAGCATGTCCGGTTTGCATGCGCTGATATGCGCGCTGATGTTTTCAAGTGATGTTTCAGCCAGAATCAGTACGTTTTCCGGCAAAGGGCCGAGACGCTCGGCGCGCATGCGGATCTGTCGGGCGGATTCCTCTCCGGAGACATAGAGGACTTTGCGGCCGGCTTCAGAGAGTTTTGTCAGCGCCTGCAGAACAAGGGTGGATTTGCCGATACCCGGATCACCGCCGATCAGAACCACGGCGCCCGGCACCAGCCCGCCG
>VGSH01000139.1 GCA_016875025.1 Deltaproteobacteria bacterium | reverse complement strand
CAAGGCGCGCGCTGCGCTCAAGCTCGCTCAGCATGTCGTCCCGGTTGACGAACAGGGTAAGAAAGGGATTATTCAAATAGGCCTGCAGCACGCAGTACGTGCAGGCAAGCGGGCAGCCAAGCCCGGTATTGAGAATAAGGTACTGGCAGCAGCGGTAGGCGCGGGCGGTGCCGGGACAGGCCTCCAGGAAGCGGCCCCGGTTGCGGCACAAAAGCAGGCTGCGCTTGCCGTTAAAACCCGGCGGGGTATCGTCTTGAAAGCGTTTGATCAGCGCGGAGGCATCGTCAACCCGCACAACCGGCACGCCGGGGCAGCGCTCAAGAACGTACCCGGTCAGAGGATAGGTCTCAGCCGCATGCTCAACAAAAATGGTATCCGGAAGAAACGGTTTATCCACGCCGCTGCTCCTGTTTGTCGGGGACTGCCGCCGCAGCGCCGGTTTCAGCGCACAGACGCTCAAAGGCCTCCTGTTGGGCCGCATTCAGCAGTTCACCGGCGCGCCTTAACAGTTCATCTGCAGAGCTGAAGCTGATTTCAGCCCTGAATACACGGCCTTCAAAGTTCGGCGGCGGCAGAACGCGCAGACCCGGCCCCGGGCGCAGATCCCTCAACGCAGTCTCAAAACGGTCTTCCGCAGCCCGCAAACGGGGAAACCGTTGCTCGCGCAGGATTCGGCGCACCAGCTCTGTTTTCTGCACACGGTTGCTGCGCTTATCCGCGCACGCCTGTACGATGCCGTACGCCGCAATCACCTCGCGCAGCGCAACCGCATCCCTGCGGGCAAGGTCTTCGACGCATTCAAGCAGTTCGGCCTGTTTGCCGGTGCTCAGATGCAGCTGCTGCATGAGTGCAAAAACCGCCAGCCGGTCATGCGTGCCATAGGCGCTCAGCCGCAGCGCGCTTGCCTCTGTCAGGCTGCCGGCAATCAGGGCCGCACGCACTTCCTGCTCGAGTCCGCACAGGAGTAGACACCGCTCAAGCGTACGCGCAGATGGCGAAAGTCCGAAGCGCGGCAGCCATTGCTCAATAACCTCGGCGCGGCTCAGGCACGCAAGCAGTCGCTGCAGGGCATGGGCTGTTTCAACCGGATTAAATACCCGGTGCCCCAGATTGTCCTGCAGCGCGCAGGCAAGCAGGACGGCCTGCCCGGTGGCAGGATCAAAAACCCGGGCTTCGACCTCCTGAATCCCGAGATTGCGCGCGGCCAGCAGGCGCAGGTATCCGCAGACAATGACATACGCGGCATCCGGAAGCGGGCGCCACAGACACAGCGGCTGCAGCAGGCCGCAGGCGGCGATCGAGCTTTGCAGAGCCGCTATGCCCCGGCCTTCGGTCACGACAAACGTCCGGTCGTTACCATTGATGTCGCTGAGCGCAACCGTCTGTAATGGTATCTGCATGTAATTCTCCGTACCAAGAAGCATACTATTGTTTTGGTGAAAAAACATGGCCGCCGCTGTAAAAAACCGCCTGGAATTGAATCTTGCCGCGCTCGTAAAAAGTCAGAAAATGTTTATTGCATTAATTCCGGCGCAGAGACTGTGTCGCACTGGCCGGATATGTCATTCCGAACCAATGTGAGGAATCTTAAGTAGTTGATTTTCTTGAATGAAAGATTTCTCCCTTCGGCCGAAATGGCAGTAATAATTGAATTGCGGCACAGTCTCGAAAACCGTTGAGATGTCTTTTTGCGACCCCATCAATTTTCAGTTGTTAAAAAAGCGGTCTTGCTTTATTTTAAAACAAGGTCCGGCATGTGCCAACCTTTAAATAGCCCTGTACCCAGGCTTAATCATAAAAAATCCGGAGACGCTTGAATGAAACACATCATCACCGCGCTAATTCAGCTGCAGGACCTCAACTTTACCCTGCAGGAGCAAAAAGCCCTTACCGCTGAAACCCACCTTGAAACCCTTGAAAAAAACATTGCTGCACTGAGCCGGGATCTGCCCCCGGATATCTGTAAAACATTCACGAGCCTTTTGAATCATTATGCCACCGCGGTTGTTCCAATGTCAGGCGGGACCTGTTCGGGCTGCGGGATGTCAGTTCCAACCATTCTGGCCTATGAGGTGCAGGTCGGCGAAAAACTGATTCAGTGCCCGCGCTGCACGCGTATTCTGTTCTACCGTGAAGCGCTGCCCCGGCAGCTCAAGCGCATACGGGCCATCAATGAAAAGCCCTCCCCCGGTATCGCGCGGTTTTCTTCAAGTCGCCTGATGCTGCCCCAGCTTGAGGCTAAAACACGCGATGAGGCGCTCGAGGAGATGATCAACCTGATGGCTGCCGAGGGGTTTGTCGAGAAACCCGAAACCCTGCTTGCTACGGCGATCAGCCGCGAGTCGATTGTGCCGACGGCGATAGAACACGGGCTGGCGTTTCCGCACGTGCGCGGGGTTGAGGGCGGAGGGCTGATTTTCGCCGCCGGCCTTAAAAAGCAGGGGCTGCAGTTCGGCGCGCCCAAAAACAGGCTGACGAAAGTTGTTTTCTTTATCGTTATTCCGCTGGCAGCCAGCGCTTTTTACCTGCAGCTGATTACCGGGCTGATGGAGTCGCTGCGCGAGGCCGACAGCCGCGCAAAACTGCTTGAGTGCACAACGCAGGACAAAATGTGGAAACTGCTCAGCCAGCTTACCAAGAAAACCATTGCATAGTGCGCGAAAACACATTTCAGGCCGCATACAGTGAAGCCCTGCAGCGCGCGCGGCAGGCGCTGCTCATCCGCGACATTGCTGCCTGCTGCGCCGCAGGCGGGGCTTTGCTGAAAAAGCGCCCCGGAAGTTCCGAGACGATAGATCTCTGTTTTCTGAACAAGCCGGTTCATATTACACTGCCGCAGGCGGCTTTCAGCGCCGGCGGCGACAACCGGGACGTTTCGATCTGGGAACAGATTCTCATCCTGCATTACCTTGCCAACAGCGAACGGGCTGTGTTAAAGCATGCGCTTATCAATTACCGGCGCCTGCGCGACGGGGCCGTGTATGCGCCTGCATTTGAGCGGCGCTGCATTGAGCCCCTGCTGTCGGCATTCGGCTCTGAGCCCGAAGCTCTGATCCCGGCCGCAACAGCCCTGGGCGGGGTACCGGCCGACTACGGCGATTGTGCTGTGCGCATACCGGCATTGCCCAGGCTTGACATTATCTGCTGCCTGTGGAAAGGTGATGCCGAATTCGGCCCGGAGGCAGCAATACTTTTTGATGCCGGCGCGGAAGATTTTCTCTGCGCCGAAGATATGGCTGTTTTGTGCCAACAGATTGTACTGCAATTAATCAAAAACCGCGCTTTCTAACAAACCATCCGAGGATCTGGTATGAAGAAAAAGATCGTTGTCGTTATGCCGGCCTATAACGCTGCCGAAACCCTGCGGCGGACATTTGATGATATCCCGTCAGGATATGTTGATGACATCATTCTGGTCGACGACAACAGCACTGATAATACCGTTGAAATAGCGCGCTCGCTCGGCATTCACACCATCGTGCATCCTAAAAACCGCGGATATGGCGGCAATCAGAAAACATGCTACAGCGAAGCGCTCAAGCGCGGGGCGGACATCATTATTATGATTCACCCCGACTACCAGTATGACAGCCGCCTGGTGCCCTTCATTCAGGGGTTTCTTGATCTGGATATCTGCGATGTGATTCTGGGCTCGCGCATCAGGACCCGGCAGGAAACCCTGGCCTGCGGCATGCCGGCCTATAAATACCTCTTCAACCGGATGCTGACCACGGCCGAAAATATCGTGTTGGGCCAGAACGTCTCTGATTTTCACACAGGCTACCGGGCGTACACGCGCCGGGTGCTTGAAACCATACCGTTCATGAACAATTCCGATAATTTCGTGTTCGACACGCAGTTTCTGGTGCAGGTCGTGTATTTCGGCTTCCGCATCGGCTGCGTGCCGGTGCCGGTACGCTATTTTTCCGAAGCCTCATCAATCAATTTCAAAAACAGCGCCGTGTACGGCACCCAGACCCTGCTGGCGCTGCTGGCGTTTGTGCTCCAGAAAAGCGGGCTGCGGAAATCAGTCCTTTTTGATGGGGCGCACAGCCCAGCACAAACTGGTCTGTAGTTCACAGCCGAAGCGAGCGCCCCGGCTGTGAAAAAGATCCGCAAGCCGATGGCGCCCGGCCGGCTGGCGTATCCATGCTGATTGGGCAATGTGTTTTGGACAGGGCAATAGTGCATGACAGCACTGCCCCTGCATCAGCTTTCGTTCATGCACTCTTCCACTTTTTTCCTGAGATGGGCAAGGCTGCGCTTCAGGCGCGAGCCCACTGTTCCCTGGGGAATGTTAAGCTGCTCAGCGATCTGTTTATAGCTGCATTCTTCGAAGTAGCGCAGGCGCAAAATTGTTCTGCTGTATTCTTCCAGCTGCCTGAAAGCAATCAGAAGCTGCCGGTGGTTTTCTGCATACAGAAGTCTGCGTTCATCTCCTCCTCCGGAACCGGCAGCAAAATCATAGCCCTGCGCCGATACTGCAAACCGTTCTCCGGCCCGTTTTGCAGCCGCCTGCCGCCGTATTTCCGAGATACACTTGTTCCGTGCGATTGTTGATGCAAAGGTTTCAAGTGAACAGTTAAAGTCAAAGCTTTCCAGCGCGGAGAAAAAACTGTTAAGAGCTTCCTGTCCGACCTCCTCGCTTTGCTGAGAGCTGAATCCCCATTGCTGCCAGCGGATGATATAGGTGATTGTTTTTTCAACCCGGGCAAAGAGCTGCTGCCAGGCTGACACACAGCCGTCCAGACATTGCGCAACCATTTCCTGATCTGTGCTGTACGACATTTCCCCTCCTTTTTAGTAGTCTTTTTTTAAAATACCCGGTGGAAATACTCCTAAAGAGTCCGAAAACGTCCGCTCCCCCTGGTCAGCGACTATAAGGTGAGGGGATCTGGTTTTTTGCGGCCGCTCCAAGCCGTCTTTTTCGAATGTGCAAAATATATTTAAACTTATTGTGTATATACACAATAAAAAAATATTTGTAAATAATTATGTTTAAATATTTACACCTCCGGCTTTCAAGAAAAAGATAAAAAGAACCTGCCCAAAAATAAGCCTGTGACTGTAGCGATACAAATAAATCGCACAGGCGAATAGTTCTCCATGAAGACGGAAATACCCCGGGAGCTGCCGGGTACACTGGTGGGGAAAACGCGCAAAGCTAAAAACGAGCGCCCGCAGGCGATGTTACTCTTCGCGGTCGCGGACTTCAGCACGTATCGTGCGCAACCGTGGAAGCACATCTATAAAACAATCGAAAATATCTGGGTCAAAATGCGCGCCGCGGCTTGCTGTCATAATGGCCAGGGCCTCTTCTTCGGGTAATGCCGACCGGTATATGCGTTTGTGAACGAGCGCGTCATAAACATCCAGCACCGAGCAAATGCGGGCCGGCTCAGGGATCTCATCGCCGAAGAGCCCGTACGGATAGCCGGTGCCGTCCCATTTTTCATGGTGGGACAGGGCAATGGCGTGCGCCATGTTCAGCAGGGAAAAATCAGAGCCCTTGAGCATCCGGGCGCCGATAACCGTGTGTGTCTTAATGACCGCGAATTCGTCATCCGTAAGTCTGGCGGGTTTTCTCAGGATATTGTCGGGAAGGCCGATTTTGCCGATATCATGCATGGCAATAGAAATCCGGATTTCATCCTGCGCCGGTCCGGCCCAGCCCAGTTCCTGCGCAAGCACGGCACTGTATAAGCCGAGACGCCGGTTGTGGGAGCCGGTTTCAAGATCGCGGTAGCCGCAGGCAGCAGACAGGCGCAGGCAGATCTCCTCCTCGCGGCGCTGAATTTCAGCGGTTCTCTGGCGCACATCATTTTCAAGCCTTCGCTCATATTCCCTGCTCTGAATGCTCAGCCGCCTGCGCTCGAGCGCGTTAACCACGCCGATGAAAATTTCATTCAGATCGAAGGGCTTGATCACATAGCCGTAGGCCCCGAGCTGCAGGGCGTTCACGGCGGTCGCCCGATCGTCAACCGCAGTTACCATGATAATGGCGACATCAGGGTAGAGCCGCCGGACAAAGCCCAGCAGCTCTATGCCCGTCTTGCCGGGCATCATGATATCCGAAATGATCAGGTCATAGTGATTGCGGGCGCACAGCGAAAGAGCATGATCGGTACAATCTGCTGTATCACAGTGGTACCCCTCCAACATGAGGCACTGAGCGATAATATCGCTCACCTGACTTTCATCATCAACTACCAGAATTCGCTCGCGATGAGAAACCTGCTCCATGTGCGCTGCCCTTCACAGTAAAAGCATCATCTGAAAAAAAATCTCAACTACAACAAATATAAATCAGTCTCCGGCTCTGCATCCGCATACCTTGAATTGTAACACAGGAATCAATGAAGACAAACCATGCCGGCCCTGCCCTGCTTGTCGCAGGGACTGCTAACCGTAAAATCTGCGATACCAGTCAACGAAATTTTTTACGCCATCCTGAAGAGGTGTTGCGGGCCGGTAACTAAAGTCGCGGATAAGGTCATCGACATCGGCCCAGGTTGCAGGTACGTCGCCTTGTTGCAGGGGCATAAAATTTTTGAAAGCTTTTCTTCCAAGCGCTTTTTCAATAGCAGCAATGAAATCGAGTAATTTGACTGGGGAGTTGTTGCCGATATTATACAGCCGGTACGGAGCCGGGCTGGAGCCGGGATCGGGACTGTCGGCATTCCAGTCGGGGTTTGTCTCTGCAGGTTTGTCTATAACCCGCACGACTCCTTCGACAATATCATCAATATAGGTAAAATCGCGCTGCATATTGCCGTTGTTATACACATCGATCTGTTCGCCCGCCAGTATGGCTTTGGTAAAAATAAACAGGGCCATATCCGGACGCCCCCACGGGCCGTATACGGTAAAAAAACGTAAGCCGGTTGTGGGCAGGTTAAACAAATGGCTGTAGGTATGCGCCATCAGTTCATTGCTTTTTTTACTGGCCGCATACAGGCTCACCAAATGATCAACATTATCATGGACAGAAAACGGCATATGCGTGTTGAGTCCGTACACGCTTGATGAGCTGGCATACACGAGGTGGCCGACAGCGCAGTGGCGGCAGGCTTCAAGGATATTCATAAAGCCTTCGATGTTCGCACTGACATAGGCATGCGGGTTGGCCAAAGAATAACGTACACCGGCCTGTGCCGCAAGGTGACATACGGCATCGAATTTTTCATCCATACAGAGCCGCGCAAGCGAATCGCGATCCTCAAGCTTTAATTGAATAAAC
>VGSH01000138.1 GCA_016875025.1 Deltaproteobacteria bacterium | reverse complement strand
AAACTGCCCTGTGGGCACGACAGCGGAATACAAAACAAAAGTCCGTGGACTGGCAATTTACCACTGATCAGGCTCGTATTAAGTTAAAACGACTGTACCCTAAATTTGAAATGTCATGATCCACTAGAATCTTGGCGTCAAAGGTTCCCTTCACGAAGAAGCAAATGGAAAAGATTGAACCCGACCGAGAGTTCATCTGCTCTGAATACGTTGCACGGTGCTATGAACATGTCGGCTTAGACATTCAGTGGAATCAACTCGGATTTGTGGCACCGTCCGACTTTGCTGCTGATGCGAACTTCGATCTAGTCGCAGTACTCAAGCAAAAATGACGCCAAACCCTGCATTCCACCCGACCAGCTGCAGCGGGCTTCGCCCGCTTCCGCCGTCGGGTGAATTTGAACGTTAAAACAAAATAGTAGACTTAAAAAACAGGTGAAGTGATAGAGCCGGTCTTTTGGGAGTTCAATTCAGGCACAGAGGCAACCATTACTATCGCCGGAAGAAAAGGCCGCCCTGTAACCTGAAAATATGGAAAATTGCGCAGCTACTTCCGGTCTGCGCGCGGGGTCGGGTATTTGAACGGGTTCCAGGTAATGGCTGCATAGGCCCGGCTGCTGATAAGTCCGGCGGCCTTACGAAGGCTGCGGTCACAGGCGATTGCCGCGGCATTGTTTTTCATCCAGTCACGCACCGCCTTATTCAGATCCGGATCGCTGTTCGGGACGGTTGTTTTTTTGCCGATATGTTTTTCAAAATTGATAATATCTCCGCGGTAAATATTGCGGGCGATGCGGTATATGGGGCTTATGGGCTGCAGCCACAGCGGGAAGTTCAGGCGCACATTTAACCGGCGGTTTTTTTCGGAGTGGAACCGGATAAAAAACGAGTGCTCACCGGTGCTTTGCTGGCCCTTATGATAAACCACCGCGTCCGGCACGCAGACCCCCCGGCAGTTTTTGGCATGCAGGCGAAAGCCAAGATCAATATCTTCGTAATAGGCAAAGTAGAGTTCATCGAAAAACTGCCCGCAGGCAAGGCTGACGCGCCGGACGCAGTCGGCGGAATACAGTGAGGCTGCGCCGCAGGCGCTGATAATTCTGCAGGGTTCACGGCTGCCATCCCAGGTCTGCATTTCGCGCAGTACAAAGCCTGCGCCGTCAGGAAGGAGTCCGTCTCCGTCGGAACAGATGCGATCGGTCTGCGGGTAGCGCATGATGCGGGAGGATGCGAAATCTGCACCGGTTGTAAGCACGCCGCTGATGAGGTTTGAAAGCCAGTCCGGCTCAACAAGGCAGTCATTGTTCAAATTGACGATATAGTCACAGCCGTTTGCAAGCGCCCACCCGATGCCGTCATTGTTGCCGCCGGCAAAGCCGCGGTTTTCTGTGTTCGCTATCAAGTAGACTTCAGGAAAAAGACCGGAAAGGCGCGCGGCTTCATTGTTGGCCGAGCCGTTATCGACAAGCACGGTTTTGAAATTGTGATAGTCGAGGCGGCGCAGCGATTCAAGACACGCAGCCGTGTCATCGAATCCATTCCAGTTAAGAACGATAACAGCGATGCGGGGTTGTTCGCTCAGGGCCATGCTGCGGTCTCGCGGCCAGGCCGAACACTGTTTATGTTTGCCACCAGTGACCTCATTTAATAATTGCGCGAACATTTTCAATAAAAGCCGCGCGGGAGCATTCTTTTTGAATTCTTTCGGCTGCGCTGGTTCTCAGGCGGTTCCAGAGTGCCTCATCAGTATACAGCCGTACGCATTGTTCGGCAAAATCTTCGGGGCTGTCGGCAACAAGCAGATCCTGTTCATGCACCCAGCCGAGCTGTGCAGCAATAAGGCCGGTTGCAACCAGCGGTATGCCGTGGGCTGCGGCATGATGGGCTTTGTAGGGTATGCCGGCAGCATAGCGCGTGGGAACAATAAAAACACGGCAGTCATTATAGAGTGGAGTCAGGTCATCCACCGGGCCCAGTACATCGACGGTTTGAGATTGCAGGCCCCGCAGATGCTTTTGGCTGTTGTGGCCTGCAATAATAAATTTAAACGGTTGATTCAGGCGAGCACTGATACGGGGAAGAATTTCTTCAACGAACCAGACCATTGAATCGGTATTGGGAGAATCCATCGTGGGGAAAGCGCCTGCAAACAAAAAATCGCGCCGCGCGGAAAAAGCATGCGGGGTCATGGCTGGCTCTACGCTGTGCCCGAGTATCCGCACATTGGTGCAGCCATGCTCAGCGAACATCCGCTGCTCTATTGCAGAAACGGTTACGACGCAATCGGCATCCCGGGCCGGTTTCAGCTCTTCTTCCAGAACAACAGCCTGCTCGGTCCGGGATAAGCTTTTCCCCTGAACGGCGCTTTTGTTGATGTCGCGCAGGCAGAAGACTGCTTCGGCATCGTATACCAGCTGAGCGCCGGCAAGAACATCCGGCGAGCGACTGAGGATTTTTTTTACAATCCACATGTTGTGCGGCCTGCTTACTATCATTGTGGTGTAATAGCCGGCACGCGTTTTTAAAAATGTTTCCAGCCGGTCGAATCCGCCCTCGGCTACAACTTCTATGGTGCGCGGTATATCGCTGTATACATCGTCCCAGGTCTCAGGAAGTGTGAGCAGCGGGTAGAACGTAACCCCGAAGCCCAGAGCATCAAGGGCCTCAAGCATATCCCGACTTCGGGGATAGCCTGATCCAAGATACGCATGGGGAACACAGTCGTCGATATGTAAAACCCTTTGCGCACCGCGCTGAGCACAGCTCGCTGTTAAAATATTCATAGCGCCGCGCTCGCAGTGACCGGCAAGCGCAGCGGCATGCCGCGCCCGGAAGATTTCACGATGTTTTTTCTGCAGCGCAAGCGCTTCCGCAGGGGAGTTCGAACTGGCAAACTCAACATGCAGCACAACGGAGCCGGGATTATACACGATTCTTTTTCCCCTGGCCCGCAGGCGCATGCAGTAATCGGTTTCTTCGTAATAGGCCGGCGCAAATACGGGATCAAAGCCGCCGTTTTCTAAAAACAGCGCACGGCTTGTTAACAAAAACACCCCTGAGCAGTAATCAACATCGCGCTGAAACATATATTCGCTGTTGCGCGGATTTTCATCGCGGCCATAGCCCTGGCAGGAACCGTCTTTCCAGATGATACTGCCCGCCTCCTGCAAGGTCCCGTCAAGGCGAACCACCTGAGCCCCCACAGCGCCGATAGCAGGATCGGCTTCAATCAGATCGACAGCAGAATCGAGCGCACCCGGCAGCAGCCGGGCATCGTTATTTAAAAAGAGCAGATATGTGCCCGAGGCAAGTTCCGCAGCCTGGTTAACGGCCCGCAGGAAGTGCACATTTTCGCTGTTGCGAACGACTTTGGCGCCGACAAGAGCGTCAAGCAGCCTGCCGGTAGCATCAGTTGAAGCATTATCGACAATAATCAGTTCATAGCTTGTTGTGATGGTGAAGAGGGACGTAAGGCATTTATACGTAAGCTCGGCCCGGTTATGCAGCACCAGCACAATGCTCACAGCGGGCGCGATGCACGGCTTCACCGCAAGCGTTGCGCCTGAGGCCAGAAAAAGTTCCAGCTCGGTTTGAAAAAGTTCTTCCGCCGCTACGCCCGCATGCGCAGCCGTGGGCCGGCTGAAGCCGGCGCTGCTGCCGGTAAAAGCTTTTTGCATGGTACGCACGAAGAACGACAGTCTTCTTTTATAATGAAAATACGATGAGCGCGCACGATTTTTCAGGCGGAAAAAGGTTGCCAAAGGGCCGGCAACAGGCCTTTTTTTGACAGCCATTATTTCACCTGCTCTTGAAATATACCCACATGAGACATCGCCGCTGAATTTTCACCGGTCATGCAGTTCGAAAACCACGTAATGGGATTCTTTTGCAGGGCTTGGATTGCGCACTCCGTGCGGCTCGCCGGCAGCATAAAAAATAACGGAATGCGGTCCGGCGCGACGCCCCAGGGTTTCGACTTCACCGTCCAGGACAACGATAAGCACAGCATAGGTATCTGCGTGTGGCGAATATCCCGCCTGCGGGGCCAGGGTTGAAACATGGCAGTGAAGTTTGTTCAGATACGCGGTGCGGTCTTCAAAAACAAGGCGGCGGCGCATGCCTTCCTGGACCTGCGTGTCGGAAGTGCGGGCACGCGCATTGAAGGGGCCATATGACAACTTTGCAGGGCCGGCCATGTTTTTTTTCTGCCATTTCAGCATCAGGTAATTGGCAGGCTCTGCGCCCACAGCCTGTATGGTGTGGGCAAAGTCGCAGGAGTAAAAAAGGACCTGCCCGGGTTTTATTCGATGCCGGCTGGTTTTTTCAGGTGTGTTTTTATCCGGGACAATAAGGTCAAGCTCGCCGGAGAGAAGAAGCAAAAGCTCCTCTTCGGGGTGCGTATGCGGCGAATGCGGACAGCATCCGGGCACCAGTGCCGATGCGTGGCAGGCCAGCAGTAGGAGCGCCTTTGTCGAGCCGGAAAACAGGGGCTGCGGGTTCCAGCCCTTTGCCGGATCAGCGGCAAGAGGAAGCCGCAGGGGGTATACACTGCTGTGCAGTCGGCTGTTGCGCCGGGATGCCAGGATGTGTTGTACGTCCACGGCAGCCTTGTCAAGCCTGCGGTAGGCGCTGCTGAACAGTGCGGCCAGACCGGGAGGCAGCGATTGCTGCGCGGTTTGTCTGATAGCCCGGGACAGGCGTTTCCCGGCACTGATATTGAGCTCGGTTACCTCGACAAACCAGCCCGCCCGGGAAAGCTTGAAATTAACGTCGCACTCGCGGCATTTGGGCAGCGTGTCCTTGTCGTAGAAGAGTTTTTTGCGCAGAGCCCGGCATGCCTCCGAGTTCCAGATCCCGGTGAGCGGCTGCTCAAAGGCATTTCCAACGGTCATTTCCTGATTGTAGTCATAGTTGCAGGCGACAACATTGCCGTTACTGTGGATATTAAACATAAACCAGGGCTTAGTGCACGGCCCCCCGGTACGGATGCGCTCAAAGGTTCCGGGCTTATAGGCATAGCGCCGGTGCTCGGGATTTGTCGGTACGATAAGCGCATCGTTCTGGATTGCCCCGCAGTTGGGATAGGCGGTTTTTACCGTGAAGGTATCAACCTGCAGCCTCCGGGCCACGGAGCGCAAATGGTCGCGCTCGTCTTCATTGCTATTCATCAGCACCATGCGCAAATTGATGCGTGTGGCGGAGTGGAGTTTTTTCTTAAGAGTGACAACGTTTTTAAGCCCTGCCAGAGCAATGTCGAGATTACCGCCCCGGCGGTAGAATTCATAGCTGTCGTTTTTGAGCGAGTCGATGGCAATGATAAGCGTACTAAGCCCGGAGGTCAGAATGCGCTGAAGGTAGCCCGTATCATGTAAAAAATGGGCATTGGTGCTGGTAACGGTTTTGATCCCTCTGTCGCTGGCATAGCGCAGCATGTCGGGAAGTTCGGGGTTTAAAAACGGTTCGCCCCACTCCCACATAACAAGAAAGAGAAGGTAGTCCTCCAGGTCGTCGACAATTTTTTTGAATTCATCAAAGCGCAGGTGACGGCGATCACGGTTGAGCTCGCTTTTATTTGCAGCTGCCGGACACACGGTGCAGGATAGATTGCAGAAATTGGTCGGCTCGATCTGGAGCATGTAGGGAAAGCCGGGGGCGGTGAAGTCTTTCGTGTTCCAGTCCGCCTGATGTGAAGTGACAAGATAGTTGTAGTATTTTTTATCAGGAAGATTTTCGAAGCGGTATATGATGCCGTCGTGATTGATTTCCACGCGCCGGTCGTCAAACTCACGGAACCGTTTTTTTATTTCCAGCATGGGGCCGCAATAATCCTCGCTGGATGTACTCGTGTTTTCAGCAAGCCTGCAGTTATAATCAACCAGAATATTTTTAACAAACAAAGGTTTGTGCTTTCGTGTATTTTTCAGGATGAAATCCCAGTCATTGAGGCGCTTCAGGGTTTCATCAAAGCGCAGCTGGCCATTAAGGGCGGTTTTTGTATGCACAAAGGTGTTGAGGTCGATATAGTTGCCGGCAACCAGCTTCTTGAAATCAAACGGCTCGCCCAGCACGGCATCGAGATATCTGCTGCCGGTTTCGTCTTTTTTGAACCGGTTGTATTTACAGTACGCTGCCTGCCGCTGCGGGGCTGCGCTCAAAAACCTGTGCATGGTTGCGAGAAAATCAGGGTGCCAGGTATTGTCGGAATCAAGATAGGCGATATAGGCGCCCCGGGCCAGCTCGAGCCCGAAGTTGCGTGCTGCGCTGACGCCGCTGCGGGGCCGCTGGAAATACATGACCGTCTCCGATAGAAGCGGGCGCACGGCCTGCTCAAGGTCGTCGTCTGAGCCGTCGTCGATAATCAGAAGTTCGTAGTCGCTGAATGTCTGCGCAAGCACGCTGTGGATGGCAGGTGTAATACAGTCGGCCCGGTTCCAGACGGGCATGATAATGCTGAAGACGGGGCTATTCATGGTTGCTGATGCTTCTACCGGGATGTTTGGAAAAATGTACAGGCTGCAACCGTTTGAGCATGTAAAATACGTGCAGTATAGAGTGCGAGACCGGGTGTGTCAACAGGTAACCCTGCATGGCGGATCGAACAGTGTTGACTGTGCGGGGGTGTCTGTTTTATTATGGCCACCCTTGTGCATGCAGGCCGCCGAGAGGCGGCGAGAGACAGCCTTGTTTTTGTGGTATTAGAACCGCACATATGCATCGACTAAAGAACATTTATACTCAATTAGTAACCCTGCTGGTTTCGTATCTCACGCCCCGCAACCCCGTGCTTGCCACCCGGATTTTGTATCGGCATGTTGTGGGCTGCAAACTGAACCTGAAGAACCCGACGACGTATAATGAAAAACTTTTGTGGCTGAAACTCTATAATGAAACGCCGCTGATGATACAGTGCGGGGATAAATACGGGGTACGGAGCTATGTGGAAAAGAAGGGCTGCCCCGAGCTTCTCAATCAACTCTATGGCGTGTATGAAAGCCCCGACGAGATTGACTTCAGCATATTGCCGCACAAGTTTGTGCTGAAGATCACCAATTCCTGCGGCTACAACATCATTTGTGACAAGGCAGACCTTGACGAGCAGAAGGTGCGGTATCAGTTAAAGAACTGGCAGAAAAAACCCTTCGGCCCCGCAACGGCCGAGCCGCATTATTTAAAGATGCGCTCAAGAATCATATGCGAGAGGTTTTTGTGTGATGCACACACCGGAACGCTGAATGATTACAGGGTTCACTG
>VGSH01000137.1 GCA_016875025.1 Deltaproteobacteria bacterium | reverse complement strand
GGGTTTTCTGCAAAATTATTCTTAACAAAACAAGGCAATAGATGCTATTTCCATTTTTACTCGGCGGTTATTTTACCCACAGTTTTTGTTGTAGACCCTAATTAAAAAGGCACCTGTTGAACAACGGGTGCCTTATTAATTTGTGAAGTTAAACCGTAGTGGGCAGTTTAATCACGCAGCCTGCAGGGCCCTGCTCAAGGCATCGTTCAGCCGCCGGGCAAAGCTGGCCGGGTCCTTGATCGGCACGCCCTCGATCAGCAGGGCCTGCTCGAGCAGCAGGCGGCTGATGTCTTCAAAGAGCGTCTCATCCTTGATATCGGCCATTTTTTTGACGATTGCGTGCGCGGGATTGATCTCCAGGATCGGCTTGAACTCCGGGACGTTTTTCTGCCCGAGCGATTTCAGGATGGTCTGCATCTGCACGGTGGGGTCGTTTTCGTCAGCAACAACGCAGCAGGGCGAATCAGACAGCCGGGTGCTGGCCTTGACGTTCTTGACATCATCGCCCAGGCAGGTCTTGATACGCTGCACCAGCGGCTCGATTTGCTTTTCGAGCTCTTTGTCCTGCTCGGTTTTCAGGTCTTCGGCCGCATCCGTGCGGTTGCTGCTGCGGAATTCGACTTCTTTGTAGGCATGCACCGAGGGTATGACGAGTTCATCGATATCCTGGTCCATGATCAGGACCTCGATATTTTTCGCGCGGTACATCTCAAGCAGGGGCGAGGTGCGCAGCAGCTGTTCATTGTCGCCGGTGATATAGTAGATATATTTTTGATCGGCCTGCATACGCTCCTTGTATTCGGCCAGGCTGGTGTAGCCTTCCGCGGAGGTGCTTTTAAAACGCACAAGCTCGAGCAGTTTTTCGCGGTTTTCATAGTCCTGGTACAGGCCCTCCTTGAGTGGTCGGCCGTATTCGGTGATGAATGCGGCGTAGGCTTCGCGGTCTTTGGCCATCTCCGCAAACTCTTCAAGCAGCTTCTTAACTGAGCCGGATTTTATTTTTGCGAGAATGCGGTTCTGCTGCAGGATTTCACGGCTTACGTTCAGCGGCAGGTCTTCGGAGTCGATGATACCGCGCACGAAGCGCAGGTAGCTCGGCATCAGCTCCTTTTCATCATCGGTGATAAAGACCCGGCGCACGTAGAGCTTCACCCCTGCGCGGTAATTGGCATGATACATGTCAAAGGGCGCCTTGCGCGGAACATAAAAAAGGGTGGTGTATTCTTGCGTGCCTTCGGCCTGCGTGTGAACAAACAGCATGGGGTCATCGGAATCATGCGCGATTGTTTTGTAGAATTCGCGGTAGTCTTCAGCGCTGAGCTCTTTCTTGCTGCGCTTCCACAGCGCGGTAGCAGCGTTCACCTGCTCGCATTTAGTCTCTTTGATCTCCTTGCGCTGCTCTTTTTCGCCCTCAAAGCGGCTGTCCTCATAGTGCAGATAGATGGGGAAGGCGATGTGGTTTGAGTATTTCTTGATAATGCCTTGTATGCTCCAGCGGTTGGCGTATTCGCGGCCGTTTTCATTGAGATGCAGCACCACGGTTGTGCCGTCACGGTCGCGCTCCGCCTCCGATATTTCGTAGTCTGATTTGCCGTCGCTGACCCACCGTGAAGCGTGCTCGGTGCCGGCCCTGCGCGAGGTAACCTCAATGCGGTCTGCGACCATAAAGGCCGAGTAAAAGCCCACGCCGAACTGTCCGATCAGATTGGCGTCTTTTTTCTCGTCGCCGGTCAGCTTCTGCATGAAGCTTTTCGTGCCGGAGCGGGCGATTGTGCCCAGCTGATCGATCAGGTCGTCGGCGCTCATGCCGATGCCGGTATCGGTAATCGTGAGGGTTTTGGCTGATTCGTCGAATGAGATGTCGATACGCGGTTCCAGCTGATAGCTCTTGAAGGTATCATCGGTCAGTGTCAGCAGCTTGATCTTGTCGAGCGCGTCGGATGCGTTTGATATAAGCTCGCGCAGGAAGATTTCTTTGTGTGAGTAGAGGGAATGAATGATGAGCTGCAGGAGTTGATTGACTTCGGTTTCGAATCGGTGTTTTGACATTAGTCTTCAACCTTTCAGTGGGGTGTGTATGACAACAAAGCGTTTAACACGCCAAATATAAGCATGTGCTTCTACCCAGTCAAGCTTTCGGGGCGAGATTTTGTTCGTGTGTAATAATATTGTACGGTGTCAGCCTGGTAGAGGTGTCGGCACAGGCGCCTGCGTGCAATGTGAGTGCCGGGCGCAGGGAACGCTGCAGCGGGTATCAGGCGCTTTTCTTGGTTTTCTTGAGCTGCTCGGCGAGGCGTTTGTTTTCCGCGTGAATCTTGTCCATTTCGTCCCTGAGCTGCAGCATTTCCTGGCGCAGGCGGCTGGCGTCTTCGGACAGACGGTCTTTGACATCAGCGAAATAGGTGGTGCGGTTGCGGCCGTCCTCCTTGCTGGCATAGAGTGCCTGGTCGGCCTGATCGATAGCATCCATGACCGAATTCATATTGGTTTCAAATTCGGCAATGCCGGCGGATATGGTTATATGAAAATCCTGTCCGTTGATGGAATAAGGCGTCTGCTCGATACGGATACGCAGTTTTTCGACTGCCCCGATGGTTTCCTCAAGGGTGTAGCCGTAAAATATCGCAGCAAACTCTTCGCCGCCGTAACGGTAAGCGTACGGCACCATCTCCTTGATGATCGCGGCGGTCTGGCGCAGGATTTCATCGCCCACGGGGTGGCCGTACTTGTCGTTGAGCGACTTGAACCGGTCGATATCCATCATGGCGATAAAAAGCTGCTTGTCGCCGCGCTTGAACTGTTTGAAAAGTTTGCCCATCTGGTCATTGAGCTTGCGCTTGTTGTAGAGCTGCGTCAGGTCGTCGATGTAGACTTTTTTGGTTTCATGGCTGTTGCGATAGGCTTCAAGGATGCGGCCCAGCACCGGCGTGATAATGGTTACTTCCCTTTTCCAGGCCTCCTGATCGAACGCTTCGGTGGTTTGGCGGGTTATGCGGAAATGTCCGATATGCCGGTTCTCGACGCTCAGCGGAACATTCAGCATGGTTTCTTTTACTTCGTTCAGCTGCAGCTCGCTGACGGCTTCGGGCAGGGACGGTAGACTCTCTTCGCCCTTGTTATAGATGAAGGTGTGCCCATCGGTTTTCAGCTCCTGCGCCAGGAACCTGTCATCATCGAATAAAAAAACCTCCAGCTGTGTTGCCTGCAAAAACGCCATGATATCCGAAAGCGCCTGCTCAAAGGGCTCCAGCACCAGGCGGACCAGCATGGCTGTGCTTTGCAGCTGCTTTTCGAGCTGTTCAACCTCATCGACATGTGATATCTGGGCTTCGATCAGCTCGGTTTTGATCTTTTCAAGGCAGGCGTTTCTGTGCGCGAAATGTGCGGCTTCGGCCTCATAATAGCGGTACATTTCCGCAATGCAGGCCAGATGCCGGTAGACACGCTCGATGCGCTCTTTGCCTTTGCGGGCGAAGGGGCCGAATCCGTTCTGATCAAGGTATTCAAGGCATGCATTGCCCAGCAGCTCCCTGATCCTGGCGACACGGGCATGGGGTATCCCGCGGGAGAAGTCCAGGGCGATGCGGTCCTCAATTTCGCGTTTTTTATCGGCGAAAAGTTTACCCAGCGTTTGATCCGGAGGCTGTTCGAAAACGCGCTTCTCGATTTCCTGAACGATTTCCTGAACGATAAGCCGCGCCTGCTGCATAGTAATATATTCTTATATATGTAGAAAGAGTTTGCGTGGTGGAGTGAATCAGCATATGGGTGCAAAAGTTGAAAAATTGTAGCCTATCTGTAATGAAAGTCAATGTGTTTTAGCGCGAGGAATGCGGACCGCCCGGGGCGCGCATGTATGCCCTGAACCGGCCGATTGGGCGCTTTTGGCAGGTGTCCTGAGCATAAAATGCTTGAAAGCAGACGGGTGTAAATAGTATAGTGCTTGGGCTGTTTCGCTATCGCATGGTTCAGGCTGAGGCTATGGGTGTGAAAAAAATCGTGTATTGCGCCGCCGGCTTGCTGGTACTGAGCAGCCTTGCGGTACAACCTGTGTCCGCTGCACAGGCTGCCCAGTATACGGTGCAGGCTGAGACACTTTCATTTGAGCCGGCTGCCCGGGCGGTGGTCAACCGGCTTGCCGGGCACGGCTATGACGCCTATTTTGAAAGCCATACCGGCGCAGACGGCAAGGTGGTGTACAAGGTGCGCTTCGGCCGCTTCGCGACCCGCGCTGAGGCTGATGAGGCTGCCCGGGAATACCGGCGCAAGGAGCAGCGCGACTGTTTTGTAGTTCAGGCCGTACCGACGCCCCTCCCCGGAAGCCGGCAGCCGGAGATTGCCCGGGAACAGCCTTCTACGGAATACGCCTTGCAGGATGCGCCTGTCGTGCCGCGGGAGATTGCGGCCGGAGCTGCTCAGGCAGCGGTGCGAACAGGGGAATTTTATACCGTTCAGATAGCTGCAAAGTCAGACGGTGCCGTGGCGCAGGCGCTTGCCTCAGAGCTGCAGCGCAAGGGCTACGCGGCCTATGTGCTCCCGCCTGATCCGGCTGATGCAAAAATGCTGCACAGGATTCGTTTCGGCACGTATGAAACCCGCGCGCAGGCAGAGCAGGCCGGTAGCTCCTACGCTGAGCGAGAGAGGGGTGATTTCCTGGTTGTGCTGTCGCCGCCCGGACGAACTGCGGCTGTCATGAACGCCGGGTCCGCAGAGGAGGCCGCGTCCGTCCCGGCTTCCCTTGTAGTGCAGGTCTTTACCGTGCAGGTATGCGTGCGTGAAACCCGCGAATCGGCAGAAAAATATGCTGAGCAGGTTCGCGCCAAAGGCTTTGATCCCTATATTGTACGCTATGAGGCGTCGAACGGTAAAGTCCTGTACCGGGTCAGAATGGGCAGCTATCAGGAGCGCGCCCGGGCTGAAGAACTCGCGAGCGCCTATGAGCAGCAGGGCGGCCGCGATTACCTGGTTGTTCGCACTGTACAGGAAATGCCGCTCAGCGACGGGCCTGTTCCGGCCGAGCCTCCTGCCATTGCCCTGGAGCCGCCTGCAGTGCCTGAGCCGGTGATTGCGCCTGAGATTGCGCCTGAGATAGACGGGGCTGTGCAGGAGCCGGCTGTGACGGAACAGACTCCGGATATGCCTGCACCTGTTGCACCGCCTGAGAAACCAGCCGACTGGCCGGCAACGGTTGTCAAGGTATACGCCTATACCGGGCCTGACAATGAGCTTAATCTGACAAATGCCTATGCCAAAATTCCCAAACAACTGCTCGGGCGCATACAGTATGTTTCAATTTTTCCGGTCATGTTCATGGAAGTGCCTGAGACTGGCAACGCGTTTGTGATGGAGGTTGAAGGTGTGCGGCGTATGGTGCGACTGGAAGGCATCAGACTGCCTGCGGAGCAGCGGGCACAGGCGGTTGACGGAATAAGGGAGCTTTTGTCAGCCGAGCCGTTGCGCCTGAAGTACGCTCCCGCTGGCGAGCGCAGCGATCTGCTGACCGGTTCGCTGTATTACCGGGCAGGGGCTGACGTTCAGATAGAACTGATCAAGCGCGGACTGGCGACAGTGGATGAGAGCAGCGTGCCGGCCGGCAGATACGATGCTTTTCAGGCGGCCAGCGAGCGCGCGCGGGACCTTAACGCCGGTGTCCCGGCGGGAGATCCCGCGGAAGCAGAGATGTCCGGGGGCGGCGGTGCGGATATAGAGCCGGGCATGCAGCAGTAAGCATGGCCCGGAGACGATAGCAGGCTGTATACACTAGAGGTGTCTATGGGAATGACGATTGTTGAGAAAATTCTGGCTTCGCATGCCGGGCTTGACCGGGTTGTGCCGGGCCAGCTTGTCGAGGCGCGTGTTGACCGCGTGCTTGCAAATGACATAACCGCCCCGATCGCAATCCGCGAGTTCAGGCAGGCCGGAGCTGAGCGGGTGTTCGACCCGCAGCGCATTATCCTCGTGCCGGATCATTTCGCGCCGAACAAGGACATTGCTTCGGCCGAGCAGTGCAAGCTGGTGCGTGAGTTTGCTCGCGAGCAACAGCTGGCCCATTATTTCGAGGTTGGCCGCATGGGCATCGAGCATGCGCTGCTGCCTGAGCAGGGCCTTGTGCTGCCCGGTGAAATCATTATCGGCGCTGACAGCCACACGTGTACGCATGGGGCCCTGAACGCTTTTGCCACGGGCGTGGGCAGCACGGACGTGGCCGCGGCCATGATTGCCGGTGAGCTGTGGTTCAAGGTGCCGGAGACCATGAAGTTTGTTTTCAGCGGTCAGCTGCGTCCCTGGGTCAGCGGCAAGGACCTGATACTGTTCATCATCGGCGATATCGGCGTTGACGGCGCGCTGTACCGCGCCATGGAATTCGGCGGCGATGCCATTGACCGCCTGTCAATGGACGGACGTCTGACCATGGCCAACATGGCCATTGAGGCCGGCGGCAAATGCGGTATTTTTGCAACCGATGCGGTCACTGAGGCCTATCTGAAGGGGCGCGCAACGCAGCCCTGGAGCCCGGTTGCAGCTGACGCGGATGCCCGCTACTGCTGCGTGAAGCACTACCGCTGCGAAGACATCGAGCCGCAGGTTGCCTTCCCGCATTCGCCCGACAATACGCGTCCGATCAGCGCCGTGGGTACGGTGCCGATACATCAGGCCGTGGTCGGATCGTGCACCAACGGCCGCATCGAGGATCTGCGCGCTGCTGCCGCAATTTTAAAAGGTCGTAAAACCGCGCCCGGCGTCAGGCTGATCATCTTTCCGGCCACGCAGGCGATTTATCTGCAGGCCCTGCGCGAAGGCCTGCTCGAAACGTTCATTGAGGCTGAAGCCGTGGTCAGCACCCCGACCTGCGGTCCCTGCCTCGGCGGTCATATGGGAATACTTGCGCGCGGCGAAACAGCCATTGCCACGACCAACCGTAATTTTGTCGGCCGTATGGGACATCCCGAGAGCTTTGTCTACCTTGCCAATCCTGCCATTACGGCGGCTTCGGCCGTGCTGGGGCGGATCGGCTCTCCGGATGAACTGTAACTATTGATGAAGTCGTAATAAGTCAGAAAATGGCTGTTGTGTCATTTCGACCGAAGGGAGAAATCTTGAATTTTCATACAATTACAAGACCTCTCGCGGAGTCTGTCCTGAGCGCAGTCCAAGGGTTCGAGGTGACAGTCGGGGACTTTTTACGACTGTGTTAACTATTGAGAATTGAACACGCGAGGAACGCTATGCACTACACGGGCAAAGTCTGGAA
>VGSH01000136.1 GCA_016875025.1 Deltaproteobacteria bacterium | reverse complement strand
AGAAAATCCTATGGGTTTAAAAGTCTAAAATGCACAGAAATAGCCCTATATCACGTGCTTGGCGATTTGCCAGAGCCAGAATTAACCCACAGATTTTATTGACGAAGCTTTAATTAATCTGGTGGAGATGAAGTCCATCGAACTAACAATCTATGTTGCTTGAATAGCTTGTTTTTTAATCAAGGCAATAAAGCATATACCGTCAAAAGTACCGTCCAACAGATAAAATTCCGCCCTTTTCAGGTGCCCGCTTCGCCCGGTGGGGAAGCTCTTATTCGATGCGGGAACGGTGTAAAAAACTGAGCCGACAAGAATGTCTCATCGTTTCACTTGACTTGACGATGAAGGTTATATAGGCTATAGATTCTTCTGGCACACAAACTGTTTTGCTGTGCGGGCTTACAGGGAGAATACAATGCAGACGAATAACGTGCTGGTCAACAATGCAGAGCAATACCAGGGCCTGTATGTAACAACAAAATCATTCAGCAGTAAGGATGTTGTTACCGCAGATAAGGACCCGGCCCGTGCATACAATGCGGCTAAAGCGCGCGGATGCGCCGATCCGGTTTTAATGTTCGTCCCCGACCACAACCTGACCTATATCTACAGATGCTCATAGACTGCCCCTTCTATATCTTCAACGGCGGCAGACGCCCGATCCTTCCCGTAAGAATAATCAACCCCCATACCGGCATGAGTTTGAAGGCATGGGGGTTAATTGATACCGGGGCTGACGAGTGCGCAATTCCGGCAGGTTTTGCGGCACTGCTTGGGCACGACCTGCTTCAGGGGAAACCAAAAGAAATAGGCACAGGCAACGGCATAACAAACGCCTATTCTCACACCACAACATTTGAGATATGCGATCCCCGTACAGAAGCTGTCATCTACACCGTTGAGAACACCCCGATTGACTTTATGCCGAACCTGTCCGTGCTCCTGCTCGGTGTGAAAAATTTTTTAAGCCCGTTCGTTTTAAAAATTGACTACCCGAAAGAGGTCTTTTCAATACTTATCGGCGGCAAATAACGCCCAACAACCCAAGCCAACGCAACACCACCAGCCGCCCATCCGGGCAAGCTCTCTATCAAGCCAGCTTATAACGCCCTGCATGGTGTACACCCTTTTTAAGGGCCGAAGAAAAATAAACCGACAGCAAAGCCAAGGAAAATCCTTCATTGAGAATGAAGGCCAAAAAAGGCAGGGCCTTGTGCTGCCCCTGCCTTGGAATTATGGAGTTTTTAGTTGGCTACTTCCTGTTGGTTCTCATTAGGCATGATATAATCAAAACATTCGGCTGCAATTTTGTTTATTTCAGCCTTTTGGAACGGTATTTTTCGAATTTCTTTATCGAGTTGCTCGCCGCTGCAATTATCGAAAAAAGCTGGATCGTTCGCCTGTAGAAGTCGTGTAACCAAAATAGTGGCACAAGCCACCATGATAACCTTTTTATCCTTTTTTGTTATCTGTCCAGGCAAGTCTTTCTGGATAAAAACACTTACAAAATTGTCGATCCAATTGTCAAGGGGAACGCAATCTTTAACCGTTGCGGAACCCATAAGCATACCAGCCCCCTCGCAAACAAGAGAAACATCATCACCTTTGTTAAGAGCAGCTAAATAATCCCTGTACCCATCTGCCATGTTTGCATGCGGCCGCATGAAGGGATTAAATCCGCCCCATAACGTAATAAAATAATTCTCACCAATTGAACGGTCAATGGGAAGTAACTTTACCGGTTACAATAAGCGGCTTTCCCCGGTACGCCGAAGTTCTGTTCAGCCGATGGGGTTACCTGGGATACTCCCCGGTTACAGTGCAAACGTGATTCCGAATGCGGCAACGGTCAATGTATCAACCGGCTGTGCTGTTCAGACAATGCGTCTTCCTGCACCCAAGACCCTGTGGTGTATTGCAATGAGGATGCGGATTGCACAGGTGCTGCAGCCTGTCAGGGCTGGCTGCCGGCAGATTATAACGCAACCCCGGCAGCGTGGAGCAATCTTTTTTATTCGTTTGAATATTACAAACCGGAGTGGGTTGTTTTGAGCATCGGGTACAACGATCTATTGGTGCATCACGGCCAATATGCCACCATAGAAACGGCCGCGGAGGCGCAGGTCGATTTAATTCATTATTTACAGGGCAGGCTTGCAGGGCATACGGATCATGGCAATCCGCAAACCAAAATTATCATCATTACACAACCCCCAACGGTCAAAACTTATGGGGGGTTTACGAACGACATGGATGCCGATTATATAACCCTGAAGACTTTTTTGCGCGACAAAACAATCGGACTGCCCAATGTGTATTTTTATGATTTGCACGCTGCCCTGATCGCTGAATTTGGTTCGGCGGCTGCTTTCGCACATTACTGTGGTTGCCCGGCGGGCAGGCACGGATGCCTGTATACCGATCTCATACACCAGGCCCCCTTTCGTAAGACGCTTTGCCAGAAACAAATCTATTATAAATATGTGAAGCCAGCCATTACAAGTTTCATCCTGACTTCTCGCCATATCCGGATTATTAACTCAACGCAATACCGTTGATGGTTGGGCCACCAGACGGGTATCAGCAGAGACGGAGATAAACAAATGACTGCGTGCGCTCAGTGCCAGTCCGCCATCAAAAACTGTATTCGCATGGCGGTTGTGGCTATCGGCGCAGACCTGCGGCTCGTTGAGCAGTTCGCCGGCCATGACGGCAACGAATTGCTGCATCAGGACTGTAAGCGCCTGATTCGGGACAAATTGACAGGCGCATGTTTATCTACTTTGCAAAATGGTGGATTGAATGCATCCATTTGAACGTTGGCCGTATCCGATTGAGTGGAACCTCCCCGGAACGTCCATCGGTTGAGCGTACAACTGCGAATACATAGCCTTGATCGTTTGTAACAATTGCGGGTTTTCTGACCTTGTAATGTCGAAGCAATTTTCAAGAAGGGCAATCGCCCGGCACAGCCCGCAACATTGTTCCGGCCCACCCGCATCGGCCATGCCCTCGCGCTCCAGACGGGCAAGCTCCCAGTCGTTGGCCTTGGCCTTTTTCCCCGGGCGCTTGCCCTTCGCCCACACATATACAGGCAGAAACAACAAAGGCTACCGGCTCTGCGGCCGAGTGCCTTTGTAAATTGTGGAGATGTCCATTGAACAGATTGTGCACCTGTTTGAAAATAATTTTATTCAACAGAAACAGTCCAACGGACAAAATCGGCGGATACGGTCAGGCATAAACGCCCGGAGCACATTGAGCGTATTGCGTGAAATGCGCTACTCAAACGACATGTCCTTGAACAGGTTGCGCTTTTTGAACCCTGCCGTGAGGAAACGCCCCATCACTTTCGAAGGTGTCAGCCAGGCAATGCGGGCTGCCGGCCGCGTGTTTGCCAGCACCTGTTCGGCCAGCCAGGGCGTAACGGTCTCAACGGTGTCGGCAAGGATGTTGAATATTTTGATGTTCTTTTCCCGTTTTTCCTTCGGGGCAGCCTTGAGCTGGTTCAGGATGAGGTCGGTGAGCACGATGCCCGGGCTGATCGCGCCGATCTGGACCGGTTTGCCCTGCACATCGAGCTGCAGCGATTCGCACAGGTACCTGACGGCCCGCTTGGTGGCGCCGTAGAGGGCAAGGCCCTCGACCTTTCTGTCGTCGCTGCCGTGCCCCTCGAACAGATATATCTGGCCGGAGCCCTGGCGCAGCATGCACTGCAGGGCGACCTTGCAGCCGAACAGGGTTCCCGTGAGATTGGTCGACACAACAGCGCTGATATCGCGGGCGGGCAGTTCCCACAGGGGCACTGAGGCCGTGTTTACTCCGGCATTATTGATCCAGATATCGATGGCGCCGAACTTCGCCGCCGCGGCATCCCAGAGCGCCTGCACGCTTTCATAGACCGCCACGTCACAGGTGGTGCCGAACATACACCCGGAGCCGAACTCGCTGCCCAGGGCTTCCAGCGCACTGTCAAGCGTATCCTTGTTGCGGCCGCTCAACATCACATTGCAGCCGCGCTTGAGAAATTCCCGGGCAAGGCCGAGCCCGATGCCCCGTGTGCTTCCCGTAATGACGATCGTTTTCATGGCCTGTCTCCCGCAACAAGGTTAAGGGAAATCGGCTGCCGACGTTATGAACAATGGAATCAATATCCGATTGTGCGATGGCGCAACTATAAGCCCGGGCCAATAGTATGTCAATCTCAATGTCCTACGGAATACAGCAGGGATTACCCGCGCAAAGATGAGCAGACAAAGGATATAAGGGCACCGGCATGTCGAAAAACTCGCGACGGTATTTTTTATAAAACCTTCAGATACCGTCAATCACGATAAAATTTTTTGCACATGCACAAAAATAAAAAAGAAAGCCCCTGATTTCTCAAGGGCTTTTGTGTTTTCCGGGAGTGTCCCGGATTCATATTTGGTGGAGATGAAGGGATTCGAACCCTCGACCCCTGCCTTGCGAAGGCAGTGCTCTCCCAGCTGAGCCACATCCCCGTGTTGTCTTAATAAAAACCTTCCGCAGCGGGACCAATTTTGAGCTAAGGAGTTTAATACATCTCGGGTGCGCAGGCAAGCACTTATTCAGTGTGGAGTTGTGAGTTCGGAGTTGGAAGCGTTAGAGCGAAAATTTTTCGCCCCATACGGTTGACGGTTCCGAAAAAGTCCCCGGATGTCGGCTCGAAACCTTTATTTCAATCAGGATGAACTTCGAAAGAAGTCATATAACATCAGTAGAGTCCAAAATAATTTGGACATGCCTCGGGCAGGGGGGCTTCACGAAGCGCCCCTGCACTCCAAACTCCCAAGTCCAAGCTTACTGGACCTCTATCGTTCCGCTGCACGGGGTCATGTGCACCTCAATGCTTCCCGGAGGCGTGCCGGCAGGCACAATTACCGTTACCTGCAGTTCGTTCTTGACAAGAACTCCCTTCTTGTACTTGACGACCGGTTTTGTTTTATAAATTGTGAACCGGCCAGCGGTAACCGGGGCATAGGGATCAAACCCGGCGTCGCCGGTGACTTTGAGTTTAATTTTTTTATCCTTCTTCAACTTTTCCGCAATCGGGGCCTTGTACAGGATCGTCAGATCACAATCCTCAACACAGATGTTGGACTGGCAGGCATACCCGTCGTCGCAATGCGACGAGCTGGTGCATTCAACGCAGCGGTCGCTGGCTTCAATGCAATGCGGCGTGCCGCCCGAGCAGGGGTCAGCGCGGTCTGCGCACACGCCTGCCGAGCATGCTTCTACGCCGTTGCAGTACAGGCCGTCAGTGCAGTCGCCGGCATTTCGGCACTCCACGCACGCATTATTCACGCAAAAATCGTCACAATCGTCATCCTGCTCGCATTCAACACACGTGCCGCTCACACACAAAGGGGTCGCGCCACCACAATCATCATCAGTTGCGCACACGCTCAACGCTTCTACCGCCGCAGCAACGTCGATCCTCGGTTTCACCCGGTTGGCCGCTCCTGAACGCGTGTCGGTAACCAGAACGCCGGTCTCCTGCAGCGCGGTCAGCACCTCGGTCACGCCGGCATCAGGATAGGCTTCCTTCAACACCGCCCAGGCGCCGGCAACATGCGGGGTGGCCATGGACGTGCCGCTCCAGGACTGATAGGTTGTCCCCGGCACGGATGAATTAATGCTGCTGCCCGGCGCGAGCAGGGCAAGAATATCTGCGCTGTTGGAATATGAAGAGACCACGTCGGCCTTGGTTGTGCTTCCCACGCTCACCGCACTGGAAATACAGCCGGGCGAGCTGATGCCGCTCGTAGCGGAACCATTTCCGCTTGCGATGACCGTGGCAATGCCGGCTGCGCGCAGGGTATCGATTGCCGATTTTTGGGGTGCAGTATCACAATACGATGCATAGCTGCCGCCACCCAGACTCATGTTCGCCGAAGCGATCTGGTAGGTGTTGCGCAGCGCGTACACGCGCTGAAGGCCCAGAATCTGGTCAGAAGTCCAGGACATTACGTCAGAACCAAAATTGCTGAACACCTGTATGGCGATGATGTCGGCGTCTTTGGCAACGCCTGAAAACGTTGCGTTCCTGCCGGCCGCGATGCCGGCAACATGGGTGCCGTGATCACAGCCATTGAGGCTCAGGTTACAATACGTGCCTGAGCCCGCAGCCGTCGACTCCTCCACACCGCCGGGGCACACCGTCGTAGACTGACCTGTAACCGTGCTGGAATAGCAGGCCTCGGCCACGACCTTTCCGGTCAGGAAGGGGTGGGCCTTGTCAACGCCGGTGTCAAGAATGGCAACAGCCCAGCCGTCACCAGTATAGCCTCCGAACGAACCACCGCCGTCAGCGCCGATCAGGGGCACGCTCTGCGACAATGCAGGAGGAACCGCGACATCCTCAACAATGTCCATTACCTTCGGGTTTGCAAGCAGGACATCAAGGGTCTCGGGGTCAGCAAGCAGGGCCATGCCCGGGATAATACTGAACCGCTTAACGTTCAGCTCAGCCTCGCTGAGCGGGGTCTGGGCGAGCACATCGTCTACAACCGCATCCTGCAGCCCACGGATCACCTCAGGCCGGGCAGCCATAGTGTCGGCAAAAAACCCAAAGGGCAGATCACCGTCTCGCAGGCGCACGATCACGGGCACACTGCCCTTCTCCTGAACCTTGTCGATCAAAGCGATATCGGCCTTCTGATCAGGCTCAGGAATGTCGCCATAGACCTGTTCAACGAGCGCATTCAGATTTTCGACCTCTGCGGTTGTGGCAGGCGCGCTCAAAAAGTCAACTGCCGCTGCCGGGGAAGCAAAGGCCGCACAAAGAAAGGCTATAACCGCAAATCGTATAATGCGATGCTTCATGGTGGTTCTCCTGTTCTTGAAGATGCGCAGGGTGGGTGTAAAGCAGCGGAAGCCACCCTGTCTACTGGCAAATAAATTAATAAGCAAAAAACATACCCGAAAGAGCTTTTTATAAGAAGCTATATAAAAAACAGCGGAAAAATCCTTGTGACACAGCCTTTTTGCTCGGCGTATTCCCGGAATTGGAAATTTTTTTAATGTCATATACCTCCGGCAAAGCCGGAGGCTTGAAACATGTGAACCGCTCAAAGCGGATTGATAAACCTTGAGCCACCCAAGGTGGCTTCAATCAAACAGTTTTAATTGGTCGAGCCGCTTGTCTGCGCTCTCCTGGTGCCGTATGTATGCCCTGACTTCCTCATCATCTCTTCCACATGTGGACACAAAGTACCCGCGCGACCAGAAACTCTCTCC
>VGSH01000135.1 GCA_016875025.1 Deltaproteobacteria bacterium | reverse complement strand
GAAGCGCGATTCGCATGAGATCGGCTTCTGTGATTTGAAGCTTGCGCATGACAACCTCCTTTCTGCTCTATAAAGGCAGTATAGCAGAAAAGATCGATATGCGCAAATACTTATGTCGCTATGTATATATTCAAATTGGCCAAGATCGTCTTTCTCGTCGTATCTCTCAAGTTGTTTTTCAGACCTTGGTAATTTTTTAATTACTGAATCTACAGACCTTCTTGCGAAAATTGCGTACTCATGTGCAATAGCAAAACCTGCTTTGGTCGGCCTACCAGAAGGATTGACTCGAATGGCAACAACGCCCGCTATGTTAGATTCACCAAATTCAGCATCCATAACAAACGACAACTCTTTAAATTCAACATCATCAATCGTTACGCACACAATGCCATCGGTCGATATGTATGTTTTGCTCCGTGATAGTCTGTCAACTATCAACGATAACCATGATGAATTCCTGAATCCATTTTTATATATAATCTGGCTCGCATTTGTGTTGTAGGGAGGGTCTATATATATCGATTTAACTTTTTCATTAAATTTTTCGTCTAAGAGCACCAACCCATGAAAATTGTCTGAATGTATAACCAGCCCATCGGCTTTTTCCTCAATGTTGATTTTTTCTGAAAGGGCATTGAGCAGTTGCAGCTTGAAGTCAGGGCTGAAATGAACGGTGTCAATCGGGAGCTTCTTCCATGTATGCAGATCGTGCTTGAGTTTTTGCACATCCGGCTTGGCCGGCTTGAATGAAGGGGTGTGTTTATCCCCGAACAGGTCTTTCCATTCAGCATTCTGCTTTTCATTCTTCAAGGCTTCAATCAGGAAAGGTTTGGCCGCTTCCTCGCCCAGCCATTCAACGAGCTTATCAATCGTAATCACCCACTGCGTTGAGAGAACAAATTTCTTCTTTTCCCAAAGCTTCTTTTGAAACTCTTCGATCTGGGTCAAAAACTCAATAATCGTGTCCGCTATGGTCTTAAACACCTTGATGGTGCGGAAATTGAAGCGGATGCGGTCGAAGTGAACGTCGGTTTCCAGTACATACAGGTCATCCACCTGCACAAGCTCACTCTTAATGTAGTAATCAAGCTCGCGCTGCAGAAATGCTTTCAGGTTTTTGTGGATGAAAAAATCGTAGTTGTTCTTGCGGGCATAGCGGTGCAGGTGCTGCAGAAGCAGGCTGTGGTCATCCTCATTGCGCTGCCAGAGCCCGGCGGTGATGTGGCTGGCTTTAAATTTTTGCTCTATAATCGCGGCTGTCTGCTCATCGAGCTTGTCCTGCTTGTTCTGAGCGCCCAGGTCTTTCTTTTCCTGCTCGGACAGAGCGCGAAACTCAAAATAGATGTTCAGCTCATCCCCGCTCAGCTCCGGGGCCTGCTCGGACAGCACAAAATATCTGTTTTCATCCGCCTTGACATTGCCCTGTTCGGTCTGCGCTTCGGTCAGTTTGAAGTTGACCACCAGCGTGCCCTGCAGATGCGGCACTTTAAACGAATATTTCTGAAAATGCTCGGCTGATTTTATGTAGTACTGATCATGGTTGGCCCAGTAAAAATGGGTTTCCTCGCCATTGTAGGGCACCATGTATTTTTCATTTTTCCCGAACCGGCGCTTGCTGATAAAATCGCCCTTGTCATAGTAGCGTGAAAAGAAAAGGGCCAGGTGATTGTAAATAATATTTTCGGCGCTGCTTTGCGCGCGGGCTTCCTGCACAATGCGATCAACAACCTTATAGCGGCCGATATCTTTCTTGAAATCACTTTCATAAATTGCAAGCCGGGCCTCGTCATTTTTGGCCCTGGCGTCAAGCCAGTTTTTAATCACATCGCCGGCAGCCAGCTCGGCAAGCTCCTTCTCAGCCTCCTGCGCTTCATTTGTGCTCAGGGTTTGAAGCTGCTCCTTCACGCGGTCAACAAGCAGTTCATCAACAAAACGCTTTATCTCGGCCTTTTTGTAGTGCAGGATTTTGTAAATGCCGAAATCAAGCTCCTGGCTTTCAAACTGAAACAGCTTGTTCAGAAATGCTTTCAGGTCTTCTAAGGCTTTGTTCTCCGCCGGCATAGTAATTACGCCCTTCTTGATTGATGGATATCCTGGCAGGACACTGGTTTTGATTACATGATTTATACGCCACGTCAGCAAAAATCGCAAGCAGGTATTTGCCACTGTTTTGCGCTCCACGGGGGGAGCACCAGAACTCCCGCACGATGTGCGGACAGCGCACCTGACTCTACGTAGAGTAGCATAGAGCTGTGTCAGATACGGTCAAAAGCGGAGGGGTAAATGGCGATCTTTAAGCGATTTCCGCCGCCTGAAATTCTCAAGGCCAGCGTATCGGGCCTTCCGCCTGCTTGCGCACGAAAAAAAGGGGGTAAAAAAGTTGAAGAATAAAACCTTCTTTCTGGGCGCTGGCCAGGCCTGAGCGCACGATTAAATTGTCTTGACGGACTTATTGTATTCAATATATTAATACGATTTGAGTCTACCCCTATTAACTCATAGCAACCTATAGCCTGGCGGGTGGAGGGAAGAATACTGCAACTATATTTTAGTTGCAGTATTGGTTCAATATGGTACACTTTAAATGTCAAAAAAAGAAAAACTCTTAAAGAAACTCTACGCCACGCCATCGCCGAAAGACTTCTCCTGGGACGAAGTCGAGGCGCTTGCCGGGCACTATGGTTTTACGTTGGAGCGCACGCGCGGCTCACATTTTGTTTTTGAGCATGCAAGCGGCATCAGGCTGATGCTATCAAGGCCGCATGGCTCAAGCGGCATAAAGCACTATCAAATAGATGCAATTATTGAAGCGCTCAGGCTCGTGGGGATTATACAGTGAAAGAACTTAATCATAAAGGGTATAGCGGCACCATTGAAGTCAGCATAGAGGACGGCTGCCTGCATGGGCGCATTCTTTTTATTGACGATATTATTACCTATGAAGGGCAAACGGTTAAAGAAATAGAATCCGCTTTTAAAGAGGCGGTTGATGAGTACCTTGAGTATTGCAAAAAGACGGGCAAGAGCGCAAACAAACCCTACAGTGGAACTTTTAATGTGAGAATAGGCCCCGATCTGCATAAGCTCGCCGCCATTGAAACCAGCCGCCGGGGAATGAAAAGTATAAATGAATTTATCTGTTATGCCGTCAAGATGGCAACAGACAGCGATACGCTGTCTGCCGTCAGCCACATTCACCATCATGACATCACCATTAACGTACAACAGGTGGGGGAGGCAACCGCGCTTTCTACCATGGGGCAACCTGTGTATCGGGAGATCTGCAATGCAAACAACTGAACAAAAACCGGAGATAGTAGCAACTCTTTCTCTTTCTGAGTTGACGGCACTGCTCATCAAGAACCAGGGCCTGCACGAGGGGCTCTATAACATAGCCATAACATTTCAGATCGGCGTCGGCGCGGTTGGCCCGCAGAACGAACAGGGCGCGCTGCCCGGTGCGTCTATCGGAATATCAGGTGTTGGCCTGTCGAGAACACCGCAGGAAAAGGCCAACGCACAGACCGTTGATGCCGCGCAAGTAAATCCCGCCCCCAAAAAGAAGAAAAAATAGCCCTGCAACATTTTGTTGTTGCCGACCCACAATGCATCGCAGGCATGGTAGAAAGAGAAGAAAAATTTATTTTATGGGGGAATAATCCCTTTTGAAGAGGGCGCTGTCATGGCCTTGTTTTGAGCTTCTGGCCGGGTCGTATGGTTGCACCCTTGAGTCCGTTGAGTTCCTGCAGCCTTTTTACCGGCACGCCCGTGCGCTCCGCGATATGGCTGAGCGTGTCGCCGGGCCGGACCGTATAGTAAGCGTCATCGGCAGGAGCCCTGGGCGCGGATTGCGTTCGTGAGGCCGCAGAGCGGGCAAGCTGTTTTGAAAATTGCGGCCCCAGGCCCGCAGGCACCTTGATGGTGTAGGACCCGGCAGGCAGATAATAATCATTGAAGTGCGGATTGAGATCGCGGATCGTTTTATAATCGGTTCCGGCCGCGATCGCGAGGTCGGGGATGTTAATTTTTGAAGGGGTGTTCACGGCAACGACATCGCATTGCAGCACGGGGTATAACTGCTCGTGCGCAATTCTGTAGCCGTATTTTCCGGGATTTTCAAGGATAGTCTTTATGGCTGCAATTCTGAAAATATAGCGCTCGGTTTCATTGGGAAGCTTCAGCCGGTAATAATCAGCGACCTTCTGCTTTTTTATCGCCTGCCGTACGCGCTGCCCGCCGCAATTATAGGCGGCCATGGCAAGCGCCCATGAGCCAAACGAGTCATAGTACTCTTTAAGATACCTGAGCGCGGCTGCGGTGGAGTGCTCAAGGCTGTAGCGCTCATCGGATAAGCCGTCTCTTCGGAGCCCTTTTGAATCAGCGGTTTTCGGCATAAACTGCCAGTAGCCGGTAGCCCCGACAGGGGATTGCGCCTGGTTTAGCAGCGAGCTTTCCGCAATCGCCAGATACTTCAGATCCTCGGGAAGCCCTGCAGCAGCGAGCTGCTGCTCAATATAGGGGAAATACCGGTTTGCGCGTTTCAGCCAGAGGAACACCTGAGCCCTGTCCCACACATTGATCGTAAATTCCCGGTCAAAGCGCTCGCGCACAGCCTGGCGTTCAATCGGCACAGGCTCACCGCACAGAGTAACAGATTCCGGCAGCGGTATGCTGTCGACGAAGGCAATGCCTGCGGGAGAAGTCTCCTGCGGCGCGCCGGCTTCCGGCGTTTGTGCGAGGCAGACCGGAACACAGCAACAAACCAAAGCCAGGGTAATGCAGAAGTGTATGCTTTTCAAGCAATGCATGTTTTTTACGGCCCTATAATGTAGTTATACATGTGCAGAAACTACGCATGCCCTGGCAGATTAGCGCAGGTGGCTGGAAAACGCAAGGCTTGCGAGGCGTTCACTGCGGGCGCGGACAGTTTTCTTCATTCGCTAATAAGGAACCCGAATAGCGCTGATTTCTTCTTTGGTTGCCTCGGGCCAGCGCTTCAGCGACCAGGCGCCGACCCACTGCTTAAAGAGTGCAAGATTGCGCTGCCGTTCTTCCTGCGTTGCCCCCAGATTTTCATGCATATTGCCGGGCTTTCCGTCTGCAGTGCTGGCTCCGTCGTCAAGCCGCCGCATAAGCGCGCCCGTGTTCGGCCAGCCGGTAAAAGAGACCATATGGCTGCAGGTGTTCATGCGTATGCTTTTGCCCTGCGCGGTCCAGGGGCTGCTGTTTTCTTTAAACAGGCGATACTCCGGCGCAGCACCCTCGCCGTGGCAGCGCGCGCACTGGCGCTCAAACAGCGGCTGTATGTGCTTTCGGTAGGTTATTTCTTCACTCAGGCCCGTTGATGCGCAGCAAAGAAACCCGACTGTTGCCGCAATGGCTGTTAATTTTTTTTCATGGCTCGCGCTCCTGTTAAGAGTGCTGTATTTTTGTTGCCGGTTCTGTGAATTGTAGCACTGTATTCTCTTGTGTGTCCAAAACAAATAGACCCCTTCACTTTAACCTTGCGCCGTAATCCGGGCAATGGCATATATGGATCTCCGGGGAAATAACCTGTATCGCTTCGCAGGAACCACCGCATGGGAACAATTCAGATCGTCTCAGGAGAGCTGCGCGGCCGCAGCGTTCAAACGCCCGGCGAGGAGACGACCCGGCCGCTGCTCTCGCGGCTGCGAAAAACACTTGCCGACATCTTAAGGCCGCGGCTGCCGGGAGCGGCCGTGCTGGATCTGTTCGGCGGCTCAGGCGCGATCGCCTTTGAACTGCTCTCAAACGGCGCTTCAAGTGCCGAGATTATAGAGCTGCATCCGCTGGCAGCCGCGCTCGTTCACAGCAATGCCGAACGCCTCGGCCTGCAGGCGAGGGTGCATGTGCACTGCGGGGATGCCCTGCGTATGATTGCGCGCCTGGCGGAAAACGGCCGCCGGTTTGACATTATAGTCGTAGCGCCGCCCTATGGTCAGAGCCTGCAGCAGCAGGCACTAACCGCTTTGGCTCCGGCCGGCCTGCTCAACGCGAACGGGATTATCATCGTGCAGCGCGACAAACGCGAGCCGCCGGCCGAACCGGCCCCACCTCTGCAACTCGTGCGCACGCGCAGGTACGGCAGGACGGTTTTTGAATTTTTCAGCGCCTGCGCCCTAGCGTCCCCAGAGTAAGCAGGGGATGCCGATACTATTGTTTTTACTTAAATTTTAATTGACAGACAAACGGGGAATATACTACTTTTACATATTAATTCGTCCCCTGCGCACATCACAGCCGCACGCACCGGCGTGCTCAATGAGATTAATTTTTTTATGGCGAGGAAGCTTCAATGAAAAAAGCATCAAAACCGGAACTCAAAAACATAAAAACCATCGGCGTGATCGGAGCCGGCCAGATGGGCCGCGGCATTGCCCAGGTGGCTGCCCAGGCCGGCTATGAGACCATCGTGGTTGAGCCCTATGATGCCATGCTGAAGAAATCGCAGAGCGATATTGAGCGCAACCTGAGTCGCTCCGTTGAGCTCGGTAAAATTAAAACCAAGGAAAAAGACGCTATCATAGGCCGTATCCGTTTTGAAAGAGAGCTTTCAACGCTCGCGGATGCTGACTTTGTCATCGAAGCTGCGGTTGAAAACAGCGCGGTGAAAACCGATATTTTTTCCAGTCTGGATAAAATCTGCGCCCCGCATGTTATTCTGACCACCAATACCAGCTCCGTGCGCCTCGGCAAACTGGCGACCGCCACCGGCCGGCCCGACAAAGTTCTGGGCATGCATTTCATGTATCCGGCCCAGAAAATGCGGTTGCTGGAAATCATCAGGACACCGGCAACCTCTGAGGCAAGCTACGCGGTGGTCAGGGAGCTGGCCCTGCAAATGGGAAAAACTCCGATTACGGTTTCGGACACGCCCTGCTTTGCGACCAGCCGCCTGATTCAAACATTGATCAACGAAGCTATTTTCTGCCTGTATGAGGGTGTTTCCAGCAAAGAGGAAATTGACACGGCCATGAAACTGGGCATGAACCACCCGATGGGCCCGCTTGAGCTGGCTGATTTTATCGGGCTTGACGTTGTGCTGGCCATGCAGCAGTCTCTCTACAACGGATTTCAGGATTCAAAATACCGTCCCTGCCCGCTTTTGATGAGTCTCGTGGAAGTCGGCCATCTGGGACGCAAAACCGGACGCGGGTTTTATGAGTACGACCGGGACGGAAAAATTAAAGCCTGATACGCAGCCTTCACAAACAGGGGAAAAATCGCTATGTGTGCC
>VGSH01000134.1 GCA_016875025.1 Deltaproteobacteria bacterium | reverse complement strand
CTTGTTTTTCGCAGGGGTGAAGAAAAATGCCTTCGGCGATGCATAGGCGATTATTGCCACCCGTATGCCGTTGACTTCAAAAAAACGATAGGGCATGGCAAGCAGATAACCGGTTTCAGCATCGTAGATGTTTGAGGAAATAAAAGGCAGCTTCCGGGCGGCTATTAAATCTTTGAGATACTGCGGCCCGTAGGCGAACTCCTGATCGCCGATGGCAATTGCGCTGTATGCCATGCGGCGATAAGCTTCAAGCAAAATCTCCGATTTACGGCGCGCAAACTCATTGTCGCTTGTGCCGAACATATCTCCCGCATCAATCACGAGCACACCGGGGTCTTTTTTGCGAAACTGCTCAATCAGATAAGCGCGCTGTGCCAAACCTCCAAACGGGTTTCCCGGACACCCGCAGGCCTGCAGGGTGTTATTAGCCGAGTTGGTGTGCAGGATGGTGATGGACTGCCGCCCTGCTTCGTCATAGGCGTCTGCTGTGATACTAACGGCCAGCATAAGCGCTGCCACAAACAAAAAAAGTTTTTTTAAACGCATCGTGCTCTCCGTTATTTCCGCTGTTACCCCTCTTTTCTAAAGAGGGGCATGGGGAGATTTGCAATCAAATCCCTCCCGACCTCCCTTTAAAAAAGGGAGGAGATAAAACCGTCATTGCGAGGCTGTCAGGCCATGGCAATCACATTTTTCACAAACACTGATACGGCAGCGCCACTACGTTGTCATCAAGTTGCATGGGACGCGCACACCGGCACACCAGGTATCCGCCGGTGCAGGCAGGGGCGTGATCGCGCACAAAATCAATCAAATGCCGCACGTCATGCCGGTCAGGCCGCTCGGTCCACTTTATTTCAATCGGCGTCAGCACTCCGTCAAGCTCAATGATACAGTCAATTTCAACGCCGCCCTTGGTGCGATAGTGATACATGCAACCCCGGCCCAGATAGCCCAGCCGCTTCCACAGTTCCTGAATCACCCACTGCTCAAAGAATTTCCCCGGCTGTGTGCGCACCAGCGGCAGGCCCGGCTCCAAGCCTGCCGCGGCGTGGCGCACACCCAGGTCGAAAAAATAGAACCTCGGCGTAGATAGCAGATACTTGCGGGGGCTCTTCGAAAAAGCACACACCTGAAAGCCGATGAACATATCCTCCAGCAGCGCGTAGTATGACTTCACGGTCGGCACCGATACGCCTGCCTGGCGGGATACGGCTGAAAAATTCACCTCCGAGCCTGACTCGGCTGCGGCCAGGGGCAAAAAACGCGCGAACGCGCCCCAGTCGCGCACAAGCGCCTCGCGTCTGATTTCCTCTTCAAGATAAATCTGAGTGTAGCTGGACAGCAGCTTTGCCCGGTCAGTTTCTGCGGCCGTGGCTATGCCCGGCAGTTCGCCGAATGCCAACCGTGTTTCAAGATCAACCCGGGGGAATGAATCACTCGTCGGAGCTTGTGCATCCGGTAATGAGGCAATACGCCCCGGTTCTTTGAGTGCCCCGGCCGCCGGGCGCTCGCTCAGCGTCAGGGCATGCAGGTGATGATACACGGAGCGGCCCGGAAGAAGATTGGCTCCACTTTGCCGAAGCTTGCGAGATGAACTGCCGCACAGCACAAAGCGCCACCTGCCGGGGTCGCCGTCATAGAGCGACTGTACGGCATTAAAAATTTCGGGCACGGTTTGGGCCTCGTCAACCACCACGGTCAGAGGGCCATCACTCGTGGGCAGTGCGCGGCACTCAGCGCTGAACGCGCCGGGCTGCGCAAGGTAGCGTGTGCGCTCAGCCGGATCTGACAGGTCAATCCACAGGGCCGCATCACGGAACACAGAGCGCAGCAGGGTTGATTTGCCGGTCTGCCGCGCGCCGAACAGGATCTGCACATAGTTTTTTTCCGACCACTGCCGGATATGATCTGAAAGATAGCGCCAATACATATAGTAGCTTTAAATTAAGATGGATATTTTAAATCTGTATTCAATTATAGATATAAAAATCGGTCTGTCAACCTCCCGCGGCCAATGCAAACCATCCTCCCTTAAAACCCGATTTTCTGTCCTGAAAAGTGGCTTCTAAGGCTTATTCTTACATATTTATTAAAATATTATCATTTTATTTCAAGTAGTTAAGCATAAAATCAGTGGCCCGACCTGGTCAGAATGATACTCCCTTAAAACCCGGTTTTCTGCCCTGAAAAGTGGCTTCCAAGGCTGATTTTTACATATTTATTAAAATATTATCACGTTATTTCAATTAGTTAAGCACAAAATCAATGGCCCGACCTGATCAGAATGGTTCGAAATCTTCAGTTTACAGTCTGTTACGTACAGCGCGAACATAAGCCTTGCCTGACTTATAGCTAAAGTAGCTATCACCATCACTAAAATCGACAAGACAGGCCTTGCGAATACTTTCGTTGTGTGTATATGACCAGTAGTCGGACGCCTGTGTGTCAGGAAAAAAACTTATATTAATTGTCGGATTGAACCTAAGATCAACAAGAGATTCAAGCTGTTGTTGCGTCGGTAAATACCAGTCCGAATAACCACCCAGTGATAAATCGGCACAATATTTTTTTGCTTCTTCCCAAGTGAACTTTTGAGGTTTTGTTACTTGTTGCCACATCAAGCCCGTCGTCTTGTCGAGTATTATACCGTTGCCGAGGTTACTATAGCGTGCAATTGATGCTGCCGGCGTGGTTACAACGGGTGGCGCAACTGCGGATGTACGCTGCGCCGATGCAGCAAGTTGAAGAGAAGATGTTTTACCGATAAGCTGGAGAGCGACACGCCTTGAAAGGGCAACCAGATCTTCATCAGAACAGCGGCACTCTTCCGAAGCGCGTTGAACCACTCCCAAATTCGCACCCCGTGTGCTGATGAGTTGCATGTTCAGGGTGTACAGGCTGCCGAGCTTTGATATGCTGCCGGTGGCAACCAGACCGATGTCCATGGCGCCGGCGACCTCGATCAGGCATTTGGTGTCGTCGCAGCCGGCTTTCAGTTTTTCTTCTACAACAGAGCTGAGCGCTGCCAGCGCGTCCATAGACTGTACGCTGTAGTATTCGCCAAGAATGCTTTTAATAATGTCGGACAGGGCTTCGGCCGTTACGGCGTCAACTCGTTGAGCTTTAAGGTTTCGCACCATCAGCTGCTCTTTGGCGTGAACAGTAGTCATGCTCAGCAGCAGCGCAAAAAGAAATATAAAAATTTTATTCAGTCGCATCATATTCTCCGTCGATCATTCGGTTACGATTCTACTACTCGTTTATAAAAGGAGAAAGGTTAAAAACAAAGGCATGGATGCCGGATCGGGGTCCGGCATGACTATTTTTTCGTTCGAGCCTTTCGTGGTCGTCCTCCGACATTGAGAGCTCCTTCGATTCAATCAGGACAGGCTCAGCACGGTAATCACTAACGTGTCATTGCGGCATGTGATGTCATTGCGGGCGCAGCGCGGCAATCCTGCCTTTAACTTTTGTGTTTTTCGTGTTGTTCGTGGTTATAGTCTTTGCCTACCGCACCCTGATGCTGCACTCAGCCTCGGTCCAGCCGGATTGAATCCGGTCCATACCGGCATTGACAAGCTGAATATCGCGGGCCTGCCCGACGCTGCGAAACGCTGTTTGTGAAAAATCATGCTCGAAAATTGGCTGCTCCTGCAATGTGGCGATCGCCTTTACCCGCTCGATGCCGCGTGGTCCGGTTACATTGAATTCAAATCCGTAATCCGCGCCCGGCACGCGGTAAGTCACGCCCGCGCGGATAAAATTATTCGGGTGGAATCGATTGGGAAACACAATCGTGATATTTCCGCTGGTTGCGATATTGATAAGCGTGAGGTAGCAGTCGCGGTCGCTGCGGAAGTTAAACGCAATGCTGTCCCCCAGGGAATAGTCCTGCCGGTCGGTCCACAGCTTGATATCAAAAGGCGGGTCATGCTGTTTTAGCGATGCCAGACGCCGCAGCAGCAGCGACTGGGGGGTGACCATGTCGCCCGCGCCGATCTCGTGCAGTACAATCGGCATGGCCATGTTCGAAATCAGGTTGATGCTGCGCTCATCGGGGTAGTATTTTTCTCCGCAGCTTACCAGCAAAGAATGTTCGCCGGTCTTGAGCGATACCGAAACGATGCCCTCCTTCGAAGCCTGCGCGCGGATTCCGTTGATAAGTACGGTCGCGTTGGCAGGCGTGAGCTGCAGGGTCAGATTGGCCTGCTGGGCGACAAGGGTTATCATGCGGCTCTGATCACCGTTGATAAAAACATGCTCTGTCGCGGTTTCATAGCCGGGGGCGGAAACGACAACCATCTGGGGGCCGCAGGGAACGCCCTCAACAATGACAGTGCCGCCGTGTATCTCCCGCGTTTGCTGCGCACCAACGGTTATATACGCCTTGGTGCGCAGGTTGCCGAAGCTCCCAAGACCGTTATCTTCGACAACGTTTATGGCCAGAGTGCCGCTCAGGTTTTTCTGCAGCAGGGCCTCAGTTTCATCTCGCGCACTGAGCTGCGTTTCGGCAGCACTGATAACCTCACCTGTTTCCGAATGGATAAGGCGGGCGTTTATACGCACCTTGCGGCCGACTTGACTGACCGTGCCGGTAACAACAGCCTGGGCGCCTGTTTTTTTGCCCAGCTCAGCTACCGTGGCTTTGTCATAATGCCAGTCCTGCTCAAGACGCTGCTGCGCCAGCACATCATTCATGCGGCTGCGCTCGATGATTTTCTCAAAACGCTTTGTTTTAAACAGCTGAGTAACCATCATTTCCGACATTGCGCTGCCGAATGCAGTATAGCGATCACCCGGGCCGACAAAGTCAAGTACGACAACAACAGGCTTGTGCCCGGCGGGCATCTGATCGGCCAGCTGCCGGGCGAGGTCTGCAGCGGCGCTGCGTTCCGCGCTTGCGCCCGGCCCGATCTGCAGGCCTGCGCAGCCCAGGCACAGGCTCAAAGTGATTAATACTGTAAGGATTCTGATAATGAGTTTGCGCATGCATATCTCCCTGTGTTTACATCCCCACCAGTTTTAATGTGGCTTGTCGTACCATATCAATTAATTCCCCTTCCGAGCAGGTACATTCTTCATATGCCCTTTTAACAACTCCGAGATTATCCCCCTTGGTTTGTATCAACATCAAAGAAATCATATACCGACTATCGAGCTTCGAAATGCTGCCGGTCACAACCTGACTGATATCCATAGCTCCTGCAACTTCAATAATGCACTTCGTATCATCACAGCCGGCTTTCATCTTTTCTTCCAGAAGGCTGTTAATTGCTGCAAGTGCATCCATTGATTGGACAGAACTGTAGCCTGAGAGAACATTGACAATCACATCGCTCAGAGCATCTGCTGTATTTTTTGAGACATTGCGGGCTTTCAATGATTTTACAACAAGACTATCGTGCAGGATGGCCGGAGAATTCCCATAACCCTTTGTTTTTGAATATTGACCGGTATCGCTTTTTTGCAAAGACGGCGTACTTCTTTGAGAGTAATAGGAACTACCACTGTCCGGCAGAGAAAATCTTTTATAAAAGGCGACGTCATCTGCTGGCGGCAATTCGCTGTTGATTTCTTGCAGAATTTGTTTGGATAAAAGCAAAACGCGTGGATAAAGATCTTCAGCAAGCCTATTATTAATCATATAATTAAACCACAAAGGGCGAGTATATTTCGATGAGTGTATTTCGTACTCTTTCGGCCCCCACACAGTCTCTCCAGTATAAGAGGAAATCAGCCTTGCCTTAATTTTTAATTCGACGCGACAGCCATAATCAAACGGGAGAGCAAAACCAAACGCATACATAACCAGCGGGCCATAAATGGATACGCCATAGTTAGTGTGAACATACCTCAGCCCACCTTCCATTAAGTCAACCTTAAGACGCACGGGAACTTTTGTCGTAAAATTATTTAAAGTTGAATTGATTTGTGCAGAATCTGCAACTGCACTTTTAAGAGTATCGGACAAAAGGTCGGCTACCTGTGTTGCAGGAGTAGACTGTTTAACTGTGGTATAAAACCATAAAGGGATAAGGGTTGCGTTCCTCAAGTCCGCATCCTTCTCTTTGTAATCAATATCAAAACCGGCATTATCTACTTCGACAACAACAGGCTTGATAATTTCAATTTTGGGTACCGCTTTTATAGGTTCAAGCTGTAAAGCGTGGCTTATGCAGGAGCTCGTCAAAGGTAGCAGCACCAGCAATAAAAATAAATTTTTCAGACGCATCGTTTTCTCCGGTAATTGTTCCGTTCTGTCTTTCCCCCTCTTTTTTAAAGAGGGGCAAGGGGAGATTTAAAATCCCTCCAAGGTATGGATGCCGGATCGGAGTCCGGCATGACAACCGTTTTTACCTTTGGTGTATTTCGTGCCTTTCGTGGTTAATCGCCTTACTCGCTTTGTGTTACCGTGTCCCCATGCACCTTCTGCATATATTCACTATGATTAAACCCTGGGCTTTTATCAACCGTATGGCATGACAGGCACAGGCGCTTGTCTGACACAGTGGCGACATTTTCTGATGACGCTTCCTGCAAATGCTCGGGCTGCACATCATGGCAACTGGCGCACTGCACCCCGGCAAGCTCCGGGGTTTTCTCCATTGTTTTAAAACCTCCTTCGCGGCCGTAGCCGGTTGTGTGGCAATACAGACACTCCGGATTGTTTAACCGGCCCGAGGCTTTCAGGCTCTCTATTGCGCGGCCGTGCGGGGTTTTTTCCCAGGCTGCATGCACTTCCGTATGGCACTCGCGGCAGGTGCCGGCTACGGGGTAATGATCCCACACAATCTGTGTCTGGTGGGGCTCCGGCAGTTTGATGGGAGATTTTTCCATTTCCCGTGCCACCAGATCATCCCATTCCTTTATCAGGGCAGCTACCTTTGCGTCCGCCGGGATCTGTTCAGTAAGGGGATTTAAATTATAGCTGTGACTGACGATATGCCCATCTTCAAACTGAAGGGTTATTTCCCCCAGATATTCGCCTTCTTTGCCGGCCTGCACAATCAGGGTATCGCCCACCTTCTCGGGCTTTAACGTTAACTCCTGGGAGTGGCCACCTATGATGACATCAACGCCTTTTACACGTTCAGCCAGTTGCCTGTCCTGCTCAAGCCCCTGATGGCTTACCAGCACCACAAGTTCGGCCTTGTCCCGCAAATAACTGACTTGGTGCTGCAGCTTGGCCACGTCTTCGCGCACGTCAATGCTCGCCTTGTTTTTCGCAGGGGTGAAGAAAAATGCCTTCGGCGATGCATAGGCGATTATTGCCACCCGTATGCCGTTGACTTCAAAAAAACGATAGGGCATGGCAAGCAGATAACCGGTTTCAGCATCGTAG
>VGSH01000133.1 GCA_016875025.1 Deltaproteobacteria bacterium | reverse complement strand
ATCGGCACGCCCTTTTTGTGAAGGGCCAGGTACAGGTTGGGCCAGATCTCGGTTTCGAGTGCGATAAACAGCGCGGGCTGGATGCAGCGCACTGCGCAGGTGACAACAGGCGGCAGGTCAAACGGGAAATACACAACCGCATCAGCGAACTTTGCATGGGCTCTCGCGGTTGCATTGCCGGTGGCGGTTGTGGCGGAGAGCACCACGGGCCTTTTGGGGAAGCGGCGCTTGAGCTCGCGGATGAGCTGCACCGAGGCCATGACCTCGCCGACCGAGACTGCGTGAATCCAGATCGGCCGTATTGAAAAGCCGTCCAAACGGTCGGTGTAGGCCAGCGCGCAGCGCTCGATAAACCTCTGGCGCTCCCGGTCCCGCAGCAGCATCAGCAGAACCGGCAGCGGCGCGAGAAGTGCGAGGGCCAGCAGCAAAAGAATATTATAGATAAAAAACATCAGGCGCTTTGTTCTCCGTTGCTGCGCGAGTCATCCTGCAGGAAAACCGAATACAGCTTGGTATATTCGCCGCCGCGTGCGTAGAGCTCGTCGTGAGGGCCCTGCTCGACAATGCGGCCGTGCTGCAGCACGATAATGCGGTCGGCGTTGCGTATGGTTGAGAGCCGGTGCGAAATAATAAAGGCCGTGCGTGTACGGATCAAAAGATCGAGCGACTGCTGGATCTGTTTTTCAATCTCCACATCCAGCGAGGCCGTAGCTTCATCAAGAATAAGAATCGGGGCATCCTTCAATATCGCCCGGGCGATGGCTACGCGCTGGCGCTGCCCGCCTGACAGGCGGTTGCCGCGTTCGCCCAGGGGCGTGTCAAAGCCTTCGGGCAGCTGCTCGATAAAATCAAGCGCCTGGGCCTTGCGGGCCGCGTCAATGACAGCAGTCCGGTCGCGGCCCGGGCAGCCGTAGCAGATATTGTCATGCACGCTCGCGTTGAACAAATAGGGCTGCTGGCTCACCAGCGCAATGTGGGTTCTCAGCGAGCACAGGCTCGCGTCGCGCACGTCCATGCCGTTAATGGTGAGCGAGCCCGCGGTTACGTCGAAAAAGCGCGGCAGCAGATTCACCAGACTGGTTTTACCCGATCCGGTCATGCCGACAATCGCGATGACTTCGCCGGGCTGTACGGTTAGATTGATATCCTTCAAAACCGGCTCGGCAGCGTAGGCGAAATCGACATTGGTAAAGCATACCAGCCCCGCTGAGGAAGGCAGGTCCGGTGCGCCGGGTTTTTCGATGATTTCGGGCTGCCGGTCAAGCACATCGAACACCCTGCGCGCAGCGGCAAGGCCTTCCTGGATTTCCTGCCAGGCCTCACTGATCGTCCTGACAGGGCTGTAGAGCAGAAACAGCGCGGTAATAAAAGAGAAAAACTGGCCCGGCGTAAGCGCGCCCCTGACTACCTGCATGCCGCCGTAGACGATCACGGCGGCTCCGGCCGTGCCGCCGATCATCTCCATAACCGGCGCGGTCATGGCCTTGATCCTGATGCGCTTATTGTAAATCTTCATGACTCGGTAGTTTTCATCATCAAAGCGGCTGTTTTCATAGCCTTCCATGCCGAAGGCCTTGACGATGCGGCAGCCTGATACGGTTTCATGAATAAGGGTTGCAAGCCGGCCGATTTTTTCCTGGCCGCGCGTGCTGTAGGTGTGCGTTTTTTTGCCGAAGCGGAAAAACGGTATCAGTGTCCAGGGCATTATCAGCATGGCAAGGGCGGCCAGCAGCACATCCTGACTGAACAGAACGAAAATCAGCCCGCACATGGCGGAAATTTCTTTAAAGAAATCGATAACCGCCGTTGTGGCCGAGCGCTGCACCAGGCTGACATCGTTGGTTACGCGCGACATCAGCTCACCGGTCGGGTTTTGTATGAAGAACGACACGCTCAGGCTCTGGATATGGCTAAAAAGCCTGACGCGGATATCGTTGATGATACCGTTGCCGGCTGCGCCGAGCAGGTACTCATAGCTGAATTCACACACGGCTTTGACGCTGAACAGGGCAATAATGGCCAGTGGAATCAGCATGAGCATGGTCAGGTCTTTTTTCATGAAAACCTCGTCGATGGCAGGCTTCATGAGAAAGGCGAGCCCGGCCGAGACCAGCGACAGGGGCAGGGCGAACAGGCCTGAAAGTGCGATGCGCTTCCAGTACGGTTTGATAAAGGGGACCAGGCGTTTATAGATATATATATTGCGTGTTGACATAAATTATGTGGTCGGGCTCTTGAAAAACATTCATCCGTCTCGCGATAGCAGGAGCACTGCGGTGTTCGGCAGGGGCACGGCATGCCGTGCCCCTGCGCATGATATCGCGCGCTCGAGCGTCTCGGTCACTACAGGCGCGGCGTCTGAACTTTTTTGACCGGTCTGTAGCTTGAGAATTATTCAACTTCCTGTCAGGCGCGCCGCCGGTTCAGCATTTCTGCGGCCAGATCGGCTATCCGCTCAGAGGCACCGGGGCCGCCCAGGGCCTGTTTAACTTCGCCGAGCTGCCGCTGCATCTTGCTGCGGCGCGTATCATCACTCAAAAGCGCCAGGGCTTCATCTGCAATGCGCTCGCCGGTGGCTTCATGCTGGATAAGTTCGGGAACGATTTTTTCTCCGGCAACAATGTTGGCAAGCCCGATGCAGGGAACCCGGATCAGCATGCGCCCGAGAAAATAGGTCAAGGGCGAAATGCGGTAGACGATGATCATGGGTTTTTCCAGCAGCGCGGTCTGCAGGGTTGCCGTGCCCGAGGTAACCAGGGCGATATCGCAGCAGTTGACCGCGTTGTAGAAGTCTCCGGGTATCACCCGCAGCGGGGCCTGCAGCGCTGCGGCTGCTGCCATGATGCGCTTATGGCTGACACCCGGAGCTGCCGGGATGATAAACTGCGCATCCGGGTAGCGCGCATGGATACGCACGGCCGCTGTGATCATGGGCCCCAGCAGCCGCCTGATTTCACCGGCGCGGCTGCCCGGCAGCAGACCCACGATCGGCCAGGTATCCGTGAGGGCGAAGCGCTCAAGGGCTGCGGTGCGCGCCAGCAGATCCGGCGCACGATCCATGAGCGGATGGCCGACAAAATGGGCCTTCAGGCCGACTTTTGCATAAAATGGAACTTCAAACGGGAAAATGACCGCCATGGTGTCGACAATGCGCGCGATTTTTTTCGCCCGCCCCTGGCGCCAGGCCCAGATCTGCGGGCTGATATAATAGAGGACCGGCACGCCGCGCCGGGAGGCATAGGCTGCCATGCGCAGGTTGAAATCGGGGTAGTCGATGAAGATGATCAGGTCGGGCGGGGATGTCCTGATCGCTTTGCGCAGCACCCTGAACGCGCGCAGGATATGAGATGCATGCGAGAGCACTTCAACAACGCCGACCACTGCCAGCTTGCGGTTGTGCTGCAGCAGATGCATGCCGGAGCGCTGCAGTTCATCGCCGCCGATGCCGCAGCAGCGCACATCCGGGAACCGTGCCTTGAGCGCCTGCAGAACGAGCGCGCCGTGATGATCGCCCGAGGCCTCACCGGTAACTATCATGATGCTGGGGGAGTGCGCGGACATGGGCGGGTGTCTTTCAGGCACTTTGAGAAAACTGTTTTTCAAGGACGGTCAGAACACGATGTTTTTTTTGCGATGCTCAACCTGCTCGACAATCTCAAGCGCGACTTTCAGCGCATCGCGACCGGCCTCGCCTGGTACGGCGGGCTCGCAGCGCTTCTCGACCGCACCCAGAAACGAGGTGATTTCGCTCAGCAGCGCATCGGCCGGTTTGATGTCGATTGTGTCATACATGATCTGCGGCATGCCCTCGTCCGCATCAGCGCCTTCCATGCGCCGGAACACGTCGGCCTGCTGCGCGGCAAAATCAATCGATATATAGGCATCCGGCTGAAAGATTCTGGTCTTGCGCATTTCCTTGAGCGAGATCCGGCTGGCGGTGACATTGGCAACGCAGCCGCTTGCGAATTCAAGGCGCACATTGGCGATGTCATTTTTCTCAGGCGATACGACCGGCACACCGACCGCGTGTATGGCAGTGACCGGTGAGCCGACAAAGTTTAAAATAATATCGATATCATGGATCATGATATCGAGAATAACGTCAACATCCGTGCCGCGGTCCTTGAAAGGCGCCAGGCGGTGGGTTTCAATGAACAGGGGTTTGGAAATAACGCCGTCGAGCGCCGTCACGGCAGCGTTAAAGCGCTCGAGATGGCCGACCTGAAGGATGCGGTTGTTTTTTTTTGCCAGGGCTATCAGGTCGTCAGCCTCTTCCAGCGTGACGGTCATGGGCTTTTCCACCAGAACGTCGAGCCCGTTTTCAAGGCATTCCCGGGCGATACGGTGATGGTGCTCGGTGGGAACGACAATGCTCACAGCATCAACCGCGCCGAACAGATCGCGGTAGTCGCTCAGGGCGCGGGTGTTGTGCTGCCCGGCGATCCGGGCTGCGGCTTCAGGGTCGCGGTCCACGACCGCAACAAGCTCAGCCTGCTCAAGGGAGTCATACTTGGCGGCGTGAAATTTACCCAGGTATCCGACGCCGATGACAGCGGTTTTGATTTTGCTCACTCTCTGCTCACCCCCCGTTCTGAATGCTTGACGAAATCAACGAGCATGCGCACTTCCGGGCAGCCCGGTGCTGAGGCCTCGATCTGGCGGGCAGCTTCATCGGTGGTCAGGTTGGACCGGAACAGCAGCTTATACGCCGATTTCAGCTCGCTGACTGTTGTGGCCGGAAATCCGTGGCGCTTCAGCCCGGTCAGGTTAAGTCCGTGCAGGCTGGCGCGCTGGCCGACCGCAAGGGTAAAGGGCGGCACATCCTTGGAAACGCCGGACAGGCCGCCGATCATGGCATAGGAGCCGATATGCACGAACTGGTGGATACCGGAGATGCCGCCGACGATTGCGTGGTCGTCAATGCGAATATGGCCGGCAAGGGTGGCATTGTTGGCCATGATCACGCCGTTACCCACCAGGCAGTCATGGGCCACATGGGTGTAGGCCATCAGCAGACAGTTCGAGCCGATCACGGTTTTGCCGCCGCCGCCGGCTGTGCCGCGGTTAATGGTGACAAACTCGCGGAAGGTGTTGCCGTCTCCGATGATCAGCTCAGTGTCCTCCATGTTGAACTTAAGGTCCTGGGGGATTGCGCCGATCGAGCAGAACTGAAACAGTGTGTTGCCGGCCCCGATCGTGGTCGGGCCTTCGATAACCACGTGGGGCCCGATGCGCGTGCCGTTGCCGATTGAAACCCGCTCCCCGATAACGCTGTAGGGGCCGATTTCGACATCGGCGCCGATGCGGGCGCCGGGACTGATAATGGCGGTAGGGTGTATCATACATGTTCTCCGCATGCAAACCGTGTGCGGACTGTTGTTTGACAGTCAGAAATTGTATTTAACAGCAACCGGAGGCCTGTTCAGGCGCGTCCGGCGCCTTACATTGACACTAAAAGCTCCGCTTCGGCAACGACCGCGTCCTGTACGTAGGCTGTGCCCCGGATTTTCCAGATCGTGCGCTTCTGAGAAATGCCTTCCAGTTCAAAACGGATCTGGTCTCCCGGAACCACAGGCCTGCGGAAGCGGCAGTTGTCGATGCCGATAAAGCGCACGTTGGCATTGTCGGCGGTTTTATCCGGGTTCCGGTGAAATGCCCAGACACCCCAGCTCTGTGCCATGGCTTCAACGATCAGCACGCCGGGCATGATCGGCTCGCCGGGAAAATGCCCCTGAAAAAACGGCTCGTTGATGGTGACGTTTTTAATCGTGACGATGCGTTTTTCGGCTGTCTCCACCACCCGGTCAACCAGCAGGAACGGGTAGCGGTGCGGAAGGTAATGCATGATGTCTTTGATCGTGATCATGTCGAGTGCTTCTCCTGCAGAGCGCGGATTTCTGCTTCAAGGGCTTCAATTTTCCGGGCGAGCCGGGCAAGCGTGCGGCGCATCTCCGGCAGTTTCGGAAATGTGGTGGTCGCCCTCAAAAAATCTTTATGCGGTATTGCCGGTGCGCCCGACACGATCTGGCCGTCGGCAAGATCGGATGCAACCGCGCCGCGCGCTCCGACAATACAGTCGCTGCCGATGCTGATATGCCCGATTGCGGCGCTCTGGCCGGCCATGATGACCCGGTCGCCAAGCTTTGTGCTGCCGGAGATGCCGGCCTGGGACACGATGCAGCTGTCCTCACCGATGACGACATTGTGGGCGATCTGCACCAGGTTGTCGGTCTTTGTGCCGCGCTTGATCCAGGTGCGCTCCAGCGCGGCCCGGTCAATCGCGGTGCAGGCGCCGATCTCCACGTCATCGTCGATCTGCACGATGCCCAGCTGGGGAATCTTGTAATAGGCGGCGCCGTCGCGCGCAAAGCCGAACCCGTCACTGCCGATCACGGCGCCGGCATGAATAATGACCCGGCAGCCGATGATGCAGCGCTCTTCGATCGTGACGTTCGGGTGCAGGAATGTGCCGCAGCCGATTGAAACCCCGGCACCGATGAAACAGTGCGGGTATATGGTGACATTGTCGCCGATACGGCAGCCCGCGCCGATATAGACGAACGGGTACACCGTGACATTGCGGCCCATCTGTACATCTTCAGCGATACATGCCTGCGGATCAATGGTGCCCGGTTCTTTGGGCGGCGGGTTGAGAAATCGAAGCGCCTTGGCGTAGGCCAGATAGGGATTGGCAACCTTGATAAGATTGCGGCCCGGTGCAACGGTTTCCGGCGAGCAGACAATTGCGCCGGCCTGCGTGCTTTCGATATATCGGGCATACTTCGGGTTGGCGACAAAGGTGATATCCCCGGGCCCGGCCCTTTCAATGCCGGCCAGGCCCGAGATCACGGTATTTTCATCGCCGTCGATCTCGCCGCCCAGTATCTGGGCGACTTCTTTGAGCGTGATGTCCATGCGCGCGGGCCTATTGATTTTTCTGGGAACCGGCATCAAGGATCGCGATGATTTTGTCGGTCAGGTCGAGCGTCGGATCAATGTGCAGCACCACCCGCTCGGAGCGTTCGAAGATAATGCTGAACCCATGTTTTTTACCGTAGTCGCGTACGATCGGAATCAGCTCTTCGAGAATCTCACCTGTGAGCTGGGCCTCCCGCAGCTGCAGTTCGGTTTTCTGGTCTTCGACCATGCGCTCATAGTCGCGCTGGCGGCGCGCCATATCGAGCTCCTTGGAGCGGCGCACATCATCGGTGAGCATGGCGCTCTGCTTCTGAAGCATGTCGGCGGCCTGCTCGATTTTTTCCTTCTCCTTCATTATATCGTCGCGAATCCGGTTGGCTTCGACCGTGAATTTTTCATTGGCGGACTTGCCGCGTTTGCTTTCAACGACCGCGCGCTGAATATCGATATAGCCGATTTTCAGCTCGGTTGCGCTGCAGACGGCTGCACCGGTCAGCAAAGCGGTAGCGATCGTGAGTGACAGTAGCATTTTTTTCATAGCGATTTCTCTCCTTTTG
>VGSH01000132.1 GCA_016875025.1 Deltaproteobacteria bacterium | reverse complement strand
TGTGGTCATGGTGGTGACCACAACCACCCTGCCCACCCTGCGTCCGGCGGCATCATCGTTGCACGCGCCGATATCGGGCGCGCAGAACTCAAGATACCCGGAGATGACTTCATTGCCGGTTTGCGCAGCAATGCGCTCAGCAAGCGCCTCGACTCCCAGCCTGTAGGGATCGTTATCCGGCGTGTGCGAAGATACCGTGCCAGAGCGCTTCCTCAACGAGCCCATGCCCAAAACTGTTGAGTATCAGACCAACGAAGGGGCAACTTTCCCGCTCAATGACATGCTGCAGAAATACTATCGCTACCGCGACTGGGACCCGAAGACCGGGTTTCCGTCAGAGCCCAAGCTGAAATCCCTGGGACTCGACTACGTCGACAAGGACCTCGCCCCGCTGCGCAGCAGGTATCTGTCCGAGGCTGAGGCGAAAAAGAAAAAATATTATGTCTGAAAGGAGGCGTACTTCATATGAGCGTCATGACAAAAGCTGATGCAAAAAAGTTCATGGAAATGGAAGACCGCATGATAGATATACTTGACTACCTGCATGCCAAAAATATTATGAATGCCGATGACCATCGCGGCATCCTTTTAGGCGGTTATTTCAGGCTGGTTGAATTCCTGAAAAAAAAAGGGCACCTGAATGCCCGGCAGGCAAAAGAAGCGCTTCAGGACGGATTCGATTCACTGATAACATCCCTGAGCGTATAAACAACAGGCCGCGCGCAACAGCTGAACCGCGGCCCCGGCGAACATACAAAGGGCCGCACAATGCTGCACTGGTGCGGCCCTTTTTTTAAATACCATACGCCAGGTACGACTTGGTCGGGGCGTGTCCGTATTGGAAAAAACTTCCGGACAATCCGCCACGGCGGATTAGTCCGGCCTTTTCTCAAGGCGCATGCGGTACGCCTGATTCAGGACTGCCGGGTCGCATGCGGAGATGGCATGTATGACTGCTTCGCCAAATGATTCCAGCGTGAAGAGGCGGCCGGAATAATATCTGGTTTGAAAGGGGTGCATGCACGCAGCGCGCCTGTTGGCCGCAAGGGGAAGCGGAATAAGCGCCAGCGGAGACGGGAATGATATCCATGCTTGCAGCCGGTTGCGAAACGTCACCGACTGCCGGAGATCAAGTTCTGCTATGTCAACCTGTACCTCGCAGTTGTATTTCATGGCAATGGGCAGCGGCAGTATAATTCCGAATACGCCCCAGGTTGCAGATGTAAGAATTGATGATCCCGTACTCGTATCAGTGAAGTCTGAAACCGTAATGCGTACATCAAGCGGTAATGCTTCCGGCTCATCGGTAAAACGTTCCGGGAATGCTGCTTCAAGCAGATCGCGAAGCTGATGCGGAAACTCGTCCACGCCAGCCGCGTCCTCAATCTTTTCAGCCCAGTATTGGCTGTCGGTAAACCCGCTCATGTAGAAGATCATCGGGGGTATGGCATCGACATGATTGATGCGGAATCTGGCCTCAAATCCTTCAAGGCTTCCAGCTGACGGCCTGAGGGTGGTGGTATAGTTCTTTGAGGCGCAGCCGGCCGCAAAAAACACAGTCGTCAGGGCGATAATTACGGGCGTCAAAAAAGATCTCGGCATGGCGCGCGGCTTTAGAAAGATTTTGTGAACGACAGGTTCGTGATAACGCCTTCGGTCCGGTCTCTGGCACCGAATTCGATTTGATTGCGGAACTGAAACTTCAGTTTCAGAAACGGAACATAAATGCCGACTTCAGGCCCGAGACCAAACACCCGGTCGCGAATACTGCGGTTATAGGTTATATCGCTGCCGCGGTCTTTGCTTACCTGCCACTGGGCATATCCGCACAGGCCGATTTCCCACAATCGGCCGAGAGATTTACTCAAACTGGCATCGATCGAAAGATTCTGCCCCGGACGGATATCTTCATGCCGTTTCCTGCTGTGCAGTTCATAGCGCACAAGTGTTGAAAAAGCCCATGTTTTATCTCTGTCAAGATACAGGGTCGGCCCCAGGCTCAGCATCAGGGTCCAGAACTCCTTGCCGGGCAGGGCGATTTTGCGGCTGCTCTGTCTGCCTGTCGGAAGGTAGGCGGCCAGACTGAACATGGCATCCCAGCGGTCCGCATGCCAGCCCAGGCAGAAAGGCTCGACTGCCATGTCGCCGATAGCCCAGCGCTTGTCATTGATCTGTTCTTCTCCGGATCGCACGGATACGTCGGCATAGGTAACAGGCATCAGGATCGAAGCGATATAATCAGCGCCCAGTATCCTGATATCGCTGACCAAGATAGGGCGGTGAATCATGACAAAATTCTGAACATCAGGACGCACCTGCCGTGAGCCGCGATAGGACTGATACGTGTCCGCATAGTAAAAGACATTATAGAGCTTATAATAAAAGCCCGGTGGCGGGGCTGTGGCAAGTTTTATGCCTTCTGTGCCGCCGACATAATGTCCGGTTTCGCCAGAAACGGCAGCTGAGGCACCAAAAAGCTGAAGTATGCATGCAAACGTTGAGAACAACGACCAGAGCTGTTTCATAAACCAATGCTATGCAGGCTGCGGAGGGACTCAATGAAAACACAGTCCAAGTTGAGCTGGCCAGTTATGATAAGCGGGGTTGTGCAATGGCTGGAAAACGTGTAGACATACCATGCTTTTAACAGCATGTGTTGCAATACCGATCAACACAGCTGACAGGGGCCGCTTTAAAAATGACTTTAGTCAATTTAATACAGAGGCGCCCACATGTCAAGGCAAATCACTAAATAAAACAACAAGAAAATAATTCTGTTGCTTGTGAGAAAACCAGACTCAATGCCTGTGATGCTGCCCCGGATCTAAAAACCGGGGTTTATGTGTCCTGATGATAAACGAGTAAAAGCGCCGGAATCAGGACTTGAAATCAGAGGCCCGGATGCCCAGACGCTTCATACGGTATTGCAGGGTTGATTTCTTCAGGCCCAGAACCCTGGCAGCTCCGGCTGCCCCGCCCACCTGACCTGCTGTCATGCGCAGCACCCGCTCGATATGGCGTTTCTGGGAAGCATTCATGTCAAGCACATCATCGTCAGCGTGATCGGCGTGCATACGCAGGAAACGCACATCATCCGGGCCCACCTCGCGATTGGACTTCAGGATAACGATGCGCTCTACCAGATTTTCAAGCTCGCGGATATTGCCGGGCCAGTCGTAGTGCAGAAGAAGCTCAATCGAGCAGGTGCTCAGCGCAAGGCGCGGCCGGTTCAGGCGTTCGCAGTAGCGCTCGCCGAAATAACGTCCCAGCACCGGAATATCCTCTTTGCGTTCGCGAAGCGGTGGTATCTCTATCGGAAAAATATTAAACCGGTAAAATAGACCACTGGAGAAACGGTGTGACCCTATGATCCCTATTCCCAACTACGCGCTGAACCGCTCGATCTCATCGGCAAAGAAGCGCGTTACGCGGTCGGTGTCAAACGGCCAGGCATAAAGAATCTCAACCCCGGGATAGCGCTTCTGCGCTGCTTCGACAATCTCGCGGAACTCGGTCTCGGAATGCTCGCCCCCGCGCGTGGTCATGGTAGTGACCACAACCACCCTGAGCGCTCCGCGCCCGGCAGCCTCGTCAATACATGTGCCGATATCCGGGGCGCAAAACTCAAGATAGCCCGAAATAATATCATACCCTGTCTGTGCTGCAAGACGCTCCGACAGGACCTTGACGCCCTCCCGGTAGGGATCATTTTGACTGGTTCGCGGCCAGCAGCGAATGCGCTGGTCGAGAGAATCTTTTAAACGCTGCAGAAATCCGAAACGCTTCACAAACCGCGGCATGGACTCAAGCGCCATGAACATGCCGATCGTGCGGCGCGGGCAGTCTGTTGCCGGTGCGCCGTGAGCTGCAAGAACGATGATGGTTTTCACGAATTGATCCTCCTCTGACCGTGCGCCGATCCCGGTCATCATTGAGCGCACAGCATACCATAATCTTTTTGTACGTGCCATCGCCTCAAGCAAACGCTACAAACAATCGGGCCCCTACAGGACAGGCCGCACCTGCCCTCACCGGCAGGTGCGGCCTGTTAAAAACCTGCGCGGTTACCGTCTTGCACTTCGACGAACTTCGGAGTATATAATCTCAATACATATAACCCCCAGGAGCACAGGCACACATATGGCCGAAAAAATATACGGGTGGCAGGGAAAAATCCTCCGGGTCAACCTCACCACGGGCATCATCAGCGAGGAGGCGCTGACGGAAGAGCTGCGCGCAGGCTATATCGGAGGAGCGGGCATCAATGCACGGCTGCTCTGGGAAGGCCTGAAGGACACCATGCATGCTGATGCGCTCTCGCCGGAGAACGTGCTCATTTTCGGGTTCGGCGTGCTGACAGGCACGACATTTCCCTGCTGCTCGCGCTTCACCGTCACTGCCAAAAGCCCGGTCACCGGCATCTTCGGCGACTCCAATGCCGGCGGCTTTTTCCCGGCGCGCGTGAAGCAGGCAGGCTATGACCACATCGTGATCACCGGCAAAGCGCCCCGGCCGTCGGCCCTTCTGATTGAAAAGGGCAATAAACCGCAGATCGTAGATGCCGCCGACCTGTGGGGCCTTGATTCCTATGCAACCGATGAGGCCATCCAGAAGCGCTTCGGAAAATGCGAATCAGCGCGCATCGGGCCGGCCGGTGAAAACCTCGTGCGCTATGCCAATATTTATTCCGGCACGACCCGCATCAGCTGCAACGGCAAGACCGGCATGGGCTGCGTCATGGGAGCGAAAAACCTCAAGGCCGTGATCGTGAAGGCCAAAGGCGACGTTCCGGTTGCTGATGAGAAAGCATTCAAAGAACTTGCCGACAGATACCTCAAGCTCTGGGCAGGCCATATAACCTACTCCCACAAAGAGTACGGCTCGCTCACGCTCATCACCCAGGCCGGCGATCAGACGCGTATCAACAACCAGCAGAAGCGCATCACGCCCGAGCAGCTGGAAAAGTACGATATCAATATGCTGGTGGAAAAATATAAACAGGGCCAGTCCGCCTGCTACCGCTGCCCGATTGCCTGCACCATCAAATGGAAAGTTGACGAAGGCCCTTACAAGGGCGAGGAATGCGACAAGCTCGAATTCGGCCACTACACCAACATGGGCCCGCTGCTGGGGGTGTTCGACTTCCCGTCACTGGTGCATATTTCAGAAAAGCTCAACCGCCTCGGGATGGACTGCATCACCTTCGGCTGGATCATGGCCATGGCCATGGAGTGCTGGCAGCGCGGCATTATAACCGCAAAGGATACGGGCGGCATCGAATTCACCTGGGGAGACCTCGACCTGATTTCGCTGATGCTTGATAAAATCAGCCGCAGGGAGGGTTTTGGCGACGTGCTGGCCGACAGCATGCCCATGATACTGAAAAAGCTCCCGCCCGAGGCCGCTGAATACGGCTTTCACACCAAGGGGCTGTCATTCACCTACAACTGCACACAGGCTGTTGCCATGAGCCTGGCTTCCTCGGTTGCCACGCGCGGTGCGGACCACCTCAAGGGGCACCCTTTTGCCGGCATGATCGGCATTCAGGAAATGCTCGAACGCGCCCTGGGCAAAGACCTGCCCCCGGAAATCCTTGAGCATGCCAGCCCGGTCGCCAAGGGCCGCGTGGTGTGGTGGAGCGAAAATTATAAAATGCTGCTTGACTGTCTCGGGCTGTGCTTTATCCCTGCGGTGGATTCCGACATATTCGGCGAGCCGCTCCTGCTGTTCAAGGAACTCGGCGAAATATACCGGGCCGCAACCGGACGTGATCCGTCGAACCTGTTTGAGGCGACCGAACGCGCCTATCAGCTGGAAAAATGCTTTAACGCCCTGCTGGGCATTTCGCGCAAGGACGACTACCGCCACGGCACCCGACGCGGTGAGACCGACCCGATCGAGCATCCCGGCATGCTTGCTGAGTACTACTGGTATCGCGGCTGCTCGGAGGACGGCCTGCCCACGGAAAAGCGCCTGATGGAAATCGGTCTTGCGCAGGAGGCTGCTGCTCTTGACGCGGCAGGATGCCTTGGCAGGCGCGACTGCCCGCGCATCGACGAGCTTGCGCCGCCGCAGATATGATCCGCAGAGATTGAGTGCTTTCGCACGCTGCATCGTATTGATTTCTGAAACAGCCTGATTGTATGGATTATGCCGTCATCTGTATCGTTGCCGTAAGCGTATCCGGCCTGACACTTTTTTCCGGCTTCGGGCTGGGCACGCTTTTGATGCCGGCTTTCGCCCTGTTCTTTCCCGTGCCGGTCGCCATTGCCGCAACCGCGGTCGTGCACCTTGCCAATAATATATTCAAAGTTTTTCTTGTCGGCAGAAAAGCTGACATGGGCGTGGTTCTGCGCTTTGCCCTGCCCGGTGCTGCGGCTGCAATGCTCGGCGCCTGGATGCTCCGCCTGTTTGCAGACATCGAACCGCTGGCAATCTACACGCTTGGCAACCGCGCCTGCGAAGTAACCGCAATCAAGCTGGTTATCGGCGTGCTCATAATAGGATTCGCCCTGCTTGAGCTTCTGCCGTTCTTTCGCGGCCTGGCTTTTGACAGAAAATACCTTTCCCTTGGCGGCCTGCTCTCAGGTTTTTTCGGCGGACTGTCAGGCAACCAGGGCGCGCTGCGCTCGGCCTTCCTCATCAGGGCCGGTTTGAGTAAAGAGGCCTTCATCGGCACAGGGACCGTCGCGGCGGTGATTGTTGATGCGGCACGGTTGCTGGTCTACGGTGTCGGATTTTACTCGGTGAAGCTTGAGAATACTTCTGAAATACGGGGCCTGGTGATCGCCGCTACCGGTGCAGCCTTTCTGGGCGCGTTCATCGGCAAACGACTGATAATAAAAATCACCCTTTCAGCCCTGCAGACCATAGTCGGGCTCATGCTGATCATGGTCGGAGCCGGCATGGCAGCCGGGCTGCTCTGATATGGACACGCGCGCGCGCAAGCAACCAGTCTGCAATATTTGCACGGTCCGGCTGGTTGAGACCGCCTATCGCAAAGCACCCTGGTTCCGCATTGTGCGCGAGCCGCTCCGGCTGGGCATGCGGCTCATGGCGATTCTGTACCGCGTGAATCCGGATGACTACGAGGTGCGCACACCGTCCTGCTACCGGTGCATGCGTTTTAACAAAATTGCACTCAAGGAAAAATCAGCCCTGTTCCGCGTTCTCAACAGCGCGGTCAATCCGTTGTTTGACGCCTTGATCGAGCGCATCCTTTCCCCCGCTGAACTCCGTGATGCCGAACAGTTCGCGCAGGAAGCCATGCAGGGACTGCCTGATGCAGAATCTTCCGAACAAAACCGTTCTACGCCCGGCATGCAACAAGAGCGTAAACATGCTATAGAACATACATCTCAATACTCTACCTGCGACACACGACCGTCCGTTCGCCCTGAGCCTGTCGAAGGGTTGAACGGACAAAGCAAATAACATTGAAATCCGTTCATGGTTCGACAGGCTCACCACGAACGTAAAAGC
>VGSH01000131.1 GCA_016875025.1 Deltaproteobacteria bacterium | reverse complement strand
CATTCGGATAGGTGTCTTTGAGCTGGCGCGCGCCGGGTTCATCAATATCAAAGAGCACGTCGCAGCCGCGGGCGAAGATGTCGTCGATAGTGCGGCGGGCTGTGCCGTAGCGGTTGCCGTAAATCTCGGTCCACTCGGCCATCTCGCCGCAATCGAGCTTCTCCTGAAACTGCTCCGCTGAAATGAAAAAATAATTTTGACCGTCGGTTTCACCGGCGCGGGCAGGCCGGGTGGTGTGCGATATGGAAAAAGCAAGATCAGGCATCCTGTCCAGCAGTTCGCGGCACAGGGTTGTCTTGCCGCAACCTGACGGCGCTGAAATGACGAATAACAGGTGCTCGCATTGCGCAGGGGTGTGCATGATACAGAAATACTCCGGTACAGAGGTTAGAGCATGTTCCTTATTGCAGGCCCTTTTTTAAAAGAAAGCAAACCCGTTCGTGGTGAGCTTGTCGAACCATGGACGGGTTCAACATCAACTGCGTTGTCCGTTCAACCCTTCGACAGGCTCAGAGCGAACGGACGGTGATGTATCGTATATGGTATGAGGATACATGCTCTATCATACCAAACGCCGGGTGCTGCATTTACATGATATTTTGTATCTGCTCCCTGATTTTCTCAAGCTCGTTCTTGACCTCGACGACCTGCAGGGCGACGGCGCTGTCTGAGATTTTCGATCCGATGGTGTTGATCTCGCGGTTCATCTCCTGCATGAGAAAATCGAGTTTGCGGCCGATGGCGCCTTCAGCCTCCAGCCACTGCTGAAACTGCTTGATGTGGCTTGTAAGCCGCACCAGCTCCTCGGTGATATCACTGCGGTCGCACATCAGGGCGATTTCCTGCGTCAGGCGGCCTTCGTCGATCATGATGCCATCGCAGAGGTTTTGTATTTTTTCACGCAGAGCGTCCCGGCGCTGGCGCAGCAGGGCAGGGGCCGCAGCGCCGATGGCCTCAACATGTCCCTGTATCGTGGCGAGGCGATCGCGCATATCGCGCACGGTTGCTTCGCCTTCAGCTGTCTGCATGGCGCGCATGGCCTGCAGGGCCGCTGAAAGGGCCGGTTTGATCGCGTTCCAGCTCGTATCAGGATCGTTCTCGGTTTCGCGCTGCTCAAACAGAAGGTCTTTGAACGCGAGCAGGGATGCCATGTCAGGCTCCTGCACGCAACCCGTGGCGCTGCCGAGTTCCCGGAGCAGGCCGGCGAGCCGGGCAGCCTGCTCTGTGTGCAGGTGCAGGCCGAGGTCGCGATCTCCGTCGCGCTCAAGCTGAATTGAGACATCGACCTTGCCGCGCGCGACGGCCGCAGATACTTCAGCGCGGATATTTTTTTCAAGACCGTAGAGGCTGCGGCTCATGCGCAGTGACATTTCCAGATAGCGGTGGTTGACCGAGCGCACTTCGGTAACGGCTTTTATCTCGCCGTGCGTGTATTCAGCCCGGCCGTAGCCGGTCATGCTTTGCAGCATTGCCTGTCTCCCGTGTGTGTGCGCAACAGCTGTTGCAACTGTTGGTAATAGCGCTCGCGCAGCATGGTTATACTATCGAGCATTTCCGGGGAAGCATAGTCCGGAAATGTCCACTCAAGTTTTTGAAAGCGCCCGCGGCGGTAGACCAGTGTCATGTCGGCATAAATACCGTCGCGCAGGTAGGGCCGGTGCGTGAACGCCTTGCCGGTTGCCAGAATCAGGTGACAAAGGGCGATATAGCCGGGGTCGATGTTCAGGACCCGTTTGCCGTTGCCGGAGGCAAACTCAACCTCCAGTTTATTGGTGGCGAGCTTGATATCGGGCAGCGCATCCGGCATGATCAATCCGGCGAAGCTTATCAGGCGTCGTTTCAGACCGGAACCCATTTCAGGCGTATAATAATCGGTAAAATCGAATTTAAGCTCGTCGCTGACATAATCCGTCTCGCCGAACTGCTGCCGCATCAGGTCGATGGCACGATCCGCGGCCTGTATGTCAGAAGCCAGAATGCTGGCAATCAGCTTGACCGGCTGCGGCGCATGCGGGCTGCTCACGGCAGGCCGATCTTTTTTTCAGCAATCGCCCGGCGCAGCAGGTCGCGGGTGATGACGGTCGTGCCGATGTAGTGGATCACCACGCCTGCGGCGACATTGGCAATGCGCGCCGCCTCCTCCCAGGTCGCTCCGGCTGCGCGCGCGAGCACCAGCGTGCTGATGACGGTATCGCCCGCGCCGGTTACGTCATAGACCTGCTCGGCCGCCGTTCTGATGCTGATGTCGGTTCCATCGGCGCCGACCAGGCGCATGCCGTGCTCGCCCAGCTTGATGAGCACGTTTGCGCACCCCAGGCCGGCAAGGATGTCGCGCGCGGCCATGAGTGCGTCCTGCTCTGAGATGATCTCATAGCGTACAAAGCCGCTGGCCTCCTTGCGGTTGGGCACGACTATGGAAACGTTTTTGAAATGGCGGAAATTCGTGAACTTTGGGTCAACCGCAACAATGACGCCCTTATTGGCTGCGCGCGGCAGTACGGCCTCAAGCAGCTCGGGCGTGATCACTCCCTTTTCATAGTCGGAGAAGATAATCGCGTCCAGGCTGCCGAGCTTGTCCATGATAAAGTCCGCCAGACGGTTGCGGCTTCCGTCCTCGATCGGGCTGCGCTCTTCACGGTCAAGCCGGACAACCTGCTGGTTGTGGGCGATAATGCGGGTCTTGATTGTGGTCGGACGTCCGGCATCAATAATAAGCCCCCCGGTCGCGAGGTTTCTGTTCTGCAGATACTCACGAACAAATTTGCCGTCAAGGTCGTCACCCACGACGCCGCACAGTACAACGTCGCGCGCGCCCAGAGCGATGAGATTGTTGAACACATTTGCAGCTCCGCCCAGGCGCACATCGCGCTGCGCGCCGTTGATGATATTGACAACAGGTATGGGGGCTTCCGGGGAAACGCGGTCGACCACGCCGCGCACGTATTCATCCAGCATCAGGTCTCCGACCACCATGATCCGGGCGCGCGAAAACTTCTCCAGCAGTTCATCAAGTCGTGTAATTTCAATCGGCATGCGTACGTACCGTTTTTCCGGACTGCTATTCGTAGGTCAGCAGTGAAAAAATTTTATGGCCGTCAAGCCGCGCCCGACCATTGAGTCCGGCCAGCTCAATCAGAAATGAGCATTCGGCCACAACGCCCCCGGCCTGTTCGACCAGGCTGCAGGCGGCCTGCATGGTACCGCCCGTTGCCAGCAGGTCATCAACCAGCAAAACGCGCTGGCCAGGTCTCAAAGCGTCCGTGTGCATCTCGATGCGGTCGGTGCCGTACTCAAGGCTGTACTCGGCTGAAATTGTAGCTGCGGGCAGTTTGCCCGGTTTGCGGATCAGCACGAACCCTTTGTTCAGCTCATAGGCCAGCACCGTTCCCATGATAAAACCGCGGGATTCAATGCCCGCCACCATGTCAAAACTCATGCCGCGGTAGCGTTCAAGCAGCGTGTCAACCGCCTGCCGGAACGCAGCCGGGTTCTGCAGCAGGGTGGTGATGTCGCGGAACAGAATGCCGGGTTTGGGGAAGTCCGGCACATTGCGGATTGTTTGTTTAAGGTCCATTGAAGAATTCTCCTGTTAAACAGGCTGTTAAGAAAAACATTCTGTCCCGATGTGTCGGGACCACTCCCCGCAGGGCGGGACAGGGTGGCGTCAAGGGGCGAAAAATTTTTTGCCCCTACCCGGGCAGGCACAGGGGCCTGCCCCTACGAAACATTTCGCTGCTTTGCTCACTTCCGTGCGTCTACAGGGTTGAACTGCTGACATCATTGCGGCAGCTGCAGTTGCCGCAGCGAATCTGCGGAAGCGCGGCCAGCAGCAGCGCGCGCATGTTGGCGGTGTTGCTGTGCATGGTTTTCTGGATAAGTTCCCAGGTGACCGGCTCCTCGGATGCATGCCAGCAGTCGTAATCGGTGCTCATTGCCGCTGTTGCATAGCAGATGCCGGCCTCGCGTGCCAGCACCACCTCGGGCACGGTACTCATGTTGATAATGTCGGCTCCCCAGGCGCGGAACATGCGGCTCTCGGCCCGGGTTGAAAAGCGCGGGCCCTCGATTGTAATCACGGTCCCTGAAGGGTGATGAGCAAGTCCCAGCCCGGCCGCGGTATCGGCCAGCAAACCCCGCAGCTCCGGGCAGAACGGTTCGGCCATGGGGATGTGGCAGACTTCATGGCCTTCATAAAACGTGGCGGCCCGGCAGGTGGTGCGGTCGATGAACTGATCCGGAAACACGATGTGTCCGGGCGCTATTTCCTCGCGCAGCGAGCCGACCGCTGTTACGGCGATGATGTGGGTCACGCCCAGGTGCTTCAAGGCCCAGATATTGGCCCGGTAGTTGACCCGCGAGGGCGCGATAGTGTGGCCCTCGCCGTGGCGCGCGATTGTCACCATGGATACGCCGTTGCACTGTCCGGTGACCGGCACGGATGAGGGCGCGCCGTAGGGCGTATGCAGTTTGACTGTGCGGGCATTGTCGAGAAAATCGGGATTGCCGAAGCCCGTGCCGCCGATGATACCAATTGTAACCATAATGAGCCGCTCTAAGTCTGTGGCGTTTAGTCCAGCCTGCACGCGCAGCCGGTTGTTTCGTGTGTGACAACAGCATAGCAAAAGGGTTTTGAATGGGCAAGACTATATTGAGCTCAGCGGGTATGATTTTAGAGCATTTTTTTGAATACCATAGATTCAAAAAAATCATCCGTTCGCCCTGAGCCTGTCGAAGGGCAGAACAGATTACCTGTCGCACGCCAAACCCGTTCATGGTTCGACAAGCTCACCACGAACGAGTTTGCCTTTGAAAGGTCTGCACTAAAAAGGAATATGCTCCGGATAAAACAAAAGATTCTTTGCGTGCGGGCGAAAAAAACGCCCGGACGGTGTTTCCCGTCCGGGCGTCTGTGAAACCTGCGTTAAAGAAATGCTTACTGCTTGTTTTTGATCAGATCGTCAACGACTGCCGGATCGGCAAGCGTCGTGGTATCTCCCATTTCTTTCTTGTCGGTCTGTCCGGCCGCGATTTTCTTCAGGATGCGGCGCATGATTTTACCGGAGCGGGTTTTTGGCAGACCGTCGGCCCACTGAATCTTGTCGGGAGTCGCGATCGGACCGATTTCCTTGCGGACATGGGCCACCAGCTCTTTTTTCAGAGCATCGCTTTTCTCTACGCCGACGTTCAGGGTTACGTAGGCATAGATGCCTTCGCCCTTGATCTCGTGCGGCATGCCGACCACAGCTGCTTCGGCGACTTTGGGATGTGCAACCAGGGCGCTTTCAACCTCTGCGGTGCCCATGCGGTGGCCGGATACGTTGATAACGTCATCCAGGCGGCCCATGAGGAAGTAGTCGCCGTCGGCATCCTTGCGGGCGCCGTCACCGGTGTAGTACTTGCCCGGGAACTGGGTGAAGTAGGTGTCCTTGAAACGCTGATGGTCGCCGTACACGGTGCGCATCATGCCGGGCCAGGCCTTGGTTACACACAGATACCCGCCCTCGTTTACATCGGCTTCGCTTTTGCCGTCTTCGCGCAGGATTGCAAGCTTGATGCCGAAGAAGGGGCGGTTGGCCGATCCGGGTTTGATCTTCATCGCGCCGGGTATCGGGGTGATCAGGAATCCGCCGGTTTCGGTCTGCCAGTAGGTGTCAACAATCGGGCAGCGGCCGCCGCCGATCTTGTTGTAGTACCACATCCAGGCCTCGGGGTTGATCGGCTCACCCACGGTTCCCAGAATGCGCAGGCTGGAGAGGTCCACGCCCTCAACCCAGGAGTCGCCCTGCGCGGCAATGGCGCGGATGGCGGTCGGTGCGGTGTAGAACTGGTTGACCTTGTACTTCTCAACGATTTTCCAGAAGCGTGAATAGTCGGGCCAGCTGGGAACGCCTTCGAACATGACGGAGGCTGCGCCGTTTGACAGCGGGCCGTAGACGATGTAGCTGTGACCGGTGACCCAGCCGATGTCGGCCGTGCACCAGAAGGTGTCTTCTTCCTTCAGATCGAAGACATACTTCAGGGTAACGGTGGCATAGAGCAAATAGCCGGCAGTGGTGTGGCAGGCGCCCTTGGGCTTGCCGGTGGAACCGGAGGTGTAGAGGATAAACAGCGGATCTTCGGCATCCATCCACTCGGGCTCGCAGTAAGAAGGCAGACCCTTGGCATTCATTTCTTCGTGCCACCAGAAGTCGCGGCCTTCCTTGATGGTGACGGCTGCGCCGGTGCGCTTTACAACGAGGCAGGTCTTGACCGTGGGGCATTCCGCCATCGCGCTGTCGGCATTGCCTTTCAGGTCTACGGATTTGCCGGAGCGATACGATGCGTCGCTGGTGATGAGCACAGCTGCTTCGCAGCCCTGGATGCGATCGCGCAGCGCGTCGGCCGAGAAGCCGCCGAACACGATGGCATGAATGGCGCCGATGCGGGCGCAGGCCAGCATGGCAATCGGCAACTCGGGAATCATGGGCAGATAGATGACAACGCGGTCGCCCTTTTTCACGCCCTTGGCCTTCAGCACGTTGGCGAATTTGTTTACTTCGTGATAGAGCTCGATGTAGGTATAGGTGCGGGCCTCGTCAACCGGCTCGCCCTGCCACATGAGGGCCGCCTTGTTCTTGCGGGCGGTTTTGATATGACGATCCAGGCAGTTGTAGGACACGTTCAGTTTGCCGCCCTTGAACCATGCGATATTTGCCTCAGTGAGATCGGCCTCGACAACCTTGTCCCACTTTTTGAAAAACTCGATGTTCTGGTCAGCCATTTTCACCCAGAAGGTCTCGGGGCTTTCAATTGACTCTTTGTACATTTCCTCGTACTGGGCCATGCTTTTGATGTGGGCCTTCTCGGCCAGTTCCTTGGGAACGTCGAATACCTTTCCCATCTGTGCCAGTGACTGCATTTTCTGTTCTGCCATGTGTTCCTCCTTCTAAAGTTTAGCTGTTACGTGGTAATAAAAGTACCTGATACATGGATGTTTCCTTATGTAAAGCGACAAGAATATCAGATTTTGCTGCCTTTTGCCAGTTAATTTCAAAACTATATATCAAGGAACATGCCAAGTGCGGTCGCGGCAGTTTGTGGGGCTGAATATAAATAATTGCTCAAAATACAAGTACTTGAAAAAACAACAGGCCCGGGGGATATCTGGCGTTCTTGTCATATTGTCATGCTTTTTTTGTATAAAGGCTGCCGATGTCGGGGTTGAGACCATTTTTTTGTTTGATTATTGCTGTAAAAAAAGGCTATTAAAAAATAAAATCGGTTTGTGACAATTTGACAATAGCGACAGAGCTTTCAGGAGTTCTTTTTGTTATTAAATACGATTAAAGAAATTAATTTATATTGTTCTTATATGCAAAACAATGACTTTGACAGCCATGATTACATGGCCCCTTTTTTGCTTTTAACTGTACAGGCTTTTTGCGCGGGAAGGGACTATGGTCGATAAAAATACGATGACTGCTAAGCACTTCCATCCGCTGGAAGAATCAGT
>VGSH01000130.1 GCA_016875025.1 Deltaproteobacteria bacterium | reverse complement strand
CAGTGCAAAAACTTCCGGATGGGACGGCACGGCCCCGGCCAGAGGGCCTGTTCTAAATTATTTTGGACACTACTGATACAGACTGTTAAAAAATGTCCATCCTCCGTAGAAGTTTTACTGCGGAGGACGGGCCCAGATGCAAGGCGCGCGCAATTGCGAGGGCTGCGGCGTACTTGTGTGTGCGCCGCAGTGATCCCGCAATGCCGGGACAGATGGACATTTTTCAACAGCCTGCGCAAGGAAAATTGATGAGGAAATCATGTATGGGCATCCTGCCAGTGTGTGCCTTTGCAGTCCTGAGCGCGGCACTGCCGGCGCCTGCTGCCGGTCCGCACAGCCGTGACATAATCGACATGCACTGCCACGCGGCCGGCGCAGGCTATGGAGACAGCGGCTGTTTTATTTCTAAGGTACTCCAGGACAGCATAAAGTTCAAAATATACCTGGAAAGCTTCGGTGTGTCACCGAAGGAACTGCAGGAGCAGGGCGACGCCCTGGTGATCAAAAAAATCGCCGAACGGGTGCATGCCTCACGCTGTGTTTCAAAAGCGGTCATCCTTGCCATGGACGGCGTTGTTGCCCCGGACGGCAGCCTTGACAGGCAGGCAACGGAGATATACCTCCCCAACGAGTTCGTGCGCGACGAGGTTCGCAAGTACGATAACCTTTTATACGGCGCGAGCATCAACCCGTACCGCACGGATGCCATGGAGCGTCTGCGCCAGGCCGCCGCCGACGGCGCGGTGCTGGTGAAGTGGCTGCCCTCGATCATGATGATCGATCCGGCCGACGAGCGGCTCATCCCGTTTTACCGGGAGATGGCCCGCCTGGGCCTGCCGCTGCTGACGCATACGGGCAACGAGGCCTCATTCACCCGGGCCTGCAATGAACTTGCCGACCCGTGCAGGCTGGAGCTTCCCCTGCAGCAGGGGGTCACGGTCATCGCCGCCCACATGGCCTCCTCGGGCAAAAACCGGGGACAGGACAACCTGGAGCGCCTCACCGGTCTCATGCACCGCTATCCCGGACTCTACGGCGATATTTCGGCCCTCACGCAGATAAACCGCTTCGGCGCGCTGGGACGCGCGCTGAGCGACCCCCGGCTGCACGACCGCCTGCTCTACGGCACCGATTATCCCCTCATAAATACGGCTCTGTGCCTCCCGCTGCTGCATGTATTTGCAATCGGGCCCGGGGAGGCGCTGCGGATCCAGCGTATCGGCAATCCATGGGACCGCGACGTTGAGCTCAAGCGCGCGCTGGGCCTGCCCGCCCCGGTGTTTACCCGCTTTACTGAACTGCTGCAGACGCTGCAGCAGAAGGCTTCTTCCCGGTAGCGCCGGTTTCCGACTGACAATGCAGATGATTTTCAGGCGCCTGTCGGGGTATCCTTCAAAGCCTGCTTTTTTAAAATATTTTTCTGCACCTTGCCCAACGACGTACGCGGAAAATCAGCCACAAAGCGCACCGATCCGGGCACCTTGAAATCCGCGAGCTTACCGCTGCACCAGTCGATGATCTCTTTCTCGCTGCAGCGCTCACCGGGCTGCAGGGTCACGAACGCCAGCACAGCCTCCTCGCGCACCGCATCCGGCATGCCCACCACTGCGACCTCCTGCACAGCCGGGTGCAGGCTGATCACGTACTCAACCTCGCAGGCCGCAACGTTTTCCCCGGCGCGCTTGATCATGTCCTTCTTGCGGTCGACAAAATAAAAATACCCTTGAGCGTCCATATAGGCATTATCGCCCGTGTACAGCCAGCCGTCGCGAATGGTTGCCTCGGTTGCTGGCGGGTCATTGTAATAGCCCTTCATGAGCGTTCGACCCGGAACGCCCTGCACGACTATTTCGCCAACCGTGCCGGGCGGTACATCCATGCCGGCGTCATCCACGATCTTTACCTGATTTTCCCTGCGAGCTATACCGATACAGTTAAGCCGCATCTCACCATCAAGCGGGTTGATGGTGGTTGCACCGAGCGTCTCGCTCATGCCCCACAGCTCGCACAGTGGTACGGCGAAGCGCTTCTGAAAGGCAAGAAGTTTCTCGCGCGGCAGCCCGATGGCGTAGATAATAAGCCGCAGGTCATTGCACGCGTCAAGCTCGCTCTCCGGCTGGTTCAAGATCATGGTGAGCGTGGTTGCGACCAGGCTCGCGGTCGTGGCCCGATGACGGCGAACCTGCTCCATGTAGTGCGAAGCGCTGAAGTGCTCGGTCATGATCAGGGTCGCACCAGAGAAGAGCACCGGCATTACGGACATGAACTGGGCGTTCACGTGAAACAGGGGCAGCACCAGCATGTGGCGGTCTTCAGCTGTTACCTTCCACCACTCGGCACCGAATCTCCCCGCGAACACCGCGTTGGCATGCGTCAGCTGCACGGCCTTGGGCCGCGATGTGGTGCCCGAGGTGAACAGCCACATGAGATCGTCCTCCTCACTCACTGAGGAGTGCGAAACATGCAGGCAGCAGTCGCGCTCGTCGTCAATAAGCACTGCTCCCGAATATTCATGCTCAGGTGAAGCATTGGGCAGGAAAATCGTGCGCAGGCCGGGATGGTTTTTTTGCAGGGCACAGAATCGCTCAAATGACTCCGGCTCGGTCACAACCGCCTCGGCCCCGCAGTGGTCGATGCAGTAGTCAAGCTCATAGTCGCCGGCCTGAGCGTTGAGCGGCACCATGATAGCCCCGAGTTTCGCGCAGGCAAACCAGGTGAAGAGATAGCCCGGACGGTTGTGCATGTGCACCAGCATGCGGCTGCCCTTCGTGATGCCGTTGCGGGCGAATACGGCAGCGTATTGTTCGACCATAAGCGCCGCCTGCGCGTATGTAAAGGCCTCAACAGCTCCCTGCCGGCACTCGAACACGATGAATTCTTTTTCGGGGAACGTACCGCAGGCGCGGACGAATATATCGGTCAGGGTGGCGTTTTCTATGATATCCATGATGCGATTTCCCTTAGATTGCCGAATGCAAGGTGAGTATAAGGCCGCCTGTCCCATCGCTATGGGAATCAGGATCGGTATCGAAAATCAGTCAAACGGGTCCCCGCCGGCAATCCCGGCGCGGGTGATTTCTGCCGACAGCGATTTCGGCTGCGATCCCGATAGCGATAATTACCGGGAGTGTAGTCAGCTATAGCATATATAAATCAAGAAAACAGGGGTAGCCTCGAATTAATAGAGCAAAGGCTTGCGAACTTTAACTTTAGTAAAGGAGGCCATCCCATGAAGAAACGGATTTATAGAGCAACAGAGCTGACGAAGGTAAATATAGAACAACTTACGGAAAAAGTAAAAGTCGAGCGAGTGGTATCTGGGGTAGATGACAATCCTTGGAATCTTTCAAAACAATCGCAGGAATAAAACAATGACGGCGAGGCTCCCTGCATTGACATGCACATACAGTGCGGCTATACTGACCGCAACACCCAGACTGTTTGCGGCTGGCTCCACATCCTTTTTTGTATATCCGGCAGCATGAAACCACGCATCCTGGTTATTGTTGATGTACCCGGATGGGCTCTTGAGCGCACGGCTGACAATGTCATGCGCCGGCTCGCCCACCGGTACGAATTCATCAAAGCTTTCAACAGAACGGCAGCAACAGCTCTTGAGCGCCGCGATTTCGATCTTGTCTATATCTGCTATGAGTGCCAGTTTCAGGATGCAGGTCTTGATATCGACATGCCCCGGCCACGCGTGATCGGCGTGCGCTGCCACAGCAAGTGGGACGGCGGAACAGGACAGCCGCCCTCTGACGACTTCATCAGGCATCTGCGGGGTTTCAAAGCCCTGCATGTGCCCTCGTGCATTCTCCACGACATATTTTCCCCCCTGCATCCCGCGGTCTTCCACACTCCCCACGGCGTTGATGCAACCGCATTTGTTCCCGCGCGCATGAAAGTGCATTCCCTCAAAGGCAAACTTGTTCTGGGATGGGCCGGCTCGCGCACGAACCACCCCAACAAGCGCGGCCTTGACGATCTGCTGATCCCGGCTGTGCAGGGTCTTCCCGGCGTTGAGCTGCGGCTTGCCGCGCGCGAAGAGACCTGGCGCACGCAGGACGAAATGGTTAAATTTTACCAGAGCCTTGATGCCTGCATCTGCACGAGCCGCGTTGAAGGCGGACCGCACAGCCTGCTTGAGGCTTCTGCCTGCGGTGTGCCGGTCATCTCAACGCGGGTCGGGCTTGCGCCCGAGCTTATCTCGCACGGGGACAACGGCTTTTTGATCGAGCGCAGCATCGAGGCGATCCGCGATGCGCTTACGCTCCTGCGCGACAACCCGGATCTGCGCATACACATGGGTGAGCGCTCCCGCTCGGTGATCGAAAAGGGCTGGACCTGGGACCATCAGGCCCCGCGCTATATACCCTTTTTCGAATGCGGACTCGCTCAATAAAGAATATACGCACAGCTGCGGAAAGGATCACGAAATGGCGCTAAACGAACTGCTTTCGATGTGCGCCTACTGCATCTTCCTGATCGGCGCGGCGCGTTCATTCATGACCAACGGCGACAGGGGCTCGGTTTTGATCATGATCTGCGGCATCGGACTTGATGCAGTGCTTGCCCTGCTGCCCATGGCGGGAATCACCGCCCTGCGAAGCGCCGATCCGGTCATGAATGCGGGCATTATCGGGGGTATCGTGCTCGGCGGCACAACGTGGATTGTTTTCGCAGCCGCACTCGTCCTGCGGGCCGTAAAGAAAACAGGCCTGTTCCATGTTCTAATCGCTGCGGCACAGGTGCTCTGGTTCATTGCCTATGTGTCATTTTTACTGGGAATGTACAAGTTCGCGTAGAGCCTTTTCCACAAAAATAGCCTTAATCGAGGGCCGTTCGCCCTGAGCCTGTCGAAGGGACGAACGGAAGCTTTTCTATCGCAGGCTATACTATTTTGAAAAATGCTCTAAAACAGGCACTCAACACCGTGCCCCTTAGAGGACCGTGCTCCGGGCTTTCGGTGCGCAGCGGTGAATAGTTGCGTGAGGCCTGCTACGTCCCGCTGACCTGTACCCACACTTCCCGCGTGCGCGGACCGTCGAACTCGCAGAAGAAAATCGACTGCCAGGTCCCCAGACACAGCCGTCCCCCGGCAACGATCACGGTGGCGCTGCTCCCGAACAGCGAGGATTTCAGGTGCGCGGCTGAGTTGCCCTCCGCGTGTCGGTAGCCGTCCTGCCGGGGAACGATTTTATTGATTTCCATGAGGATATCGCGCTGCACGTCCGGGTCGGCGTTCTCGTTGATCGTAACGCCCGCGGTGGTATGCGGAATAAAGACGGTGCACACGCCGTCGCGGATGCCTGAGGAGGCCACGACAGCGCTCACGTCCCGGGTGATGTCGATCATCTCAGTCTGATTTTTTGTCTTAACACTGAGGGTATGCATGGCAGTGTCCTTTTTCGCACGCGGATGCTTTATCGCTGCGCGTTTAAAACCTTGACCTTGGCCGCGATCATGTCACGATGATCCATGCCGAGCAGTTTCGCCACCGTGTGCACGAGGTGGTCTTCATAATCGGCAAGCACCTCGTCAGCATAAATAACCGACCACAGCATCTCCATGAGCTGCATCTTCTGCCCGGCTGAAAATCCTTTTTTGATCGTGCTGGTAAAGCCCCACAGGTCGATTTCATCACGGCGGCGGCACTCTGAAAGTGCGCACACCTCGTCAAAGGCCTCCCGCGAGAGCCCGAAACGCTGCTGCATCAGCTCAGCGATATGCGCTTCCTCGGCTGGTGTGCACGTATCATCGGCATGCGCCATTTCAAGCAGAAGAGCGCAGGTGGCAATCTGCAGCTCAAGCGCCTCATCGGTCTGAACCGCCGAGCCTGCAGGCCCCTTGATTTTTTGAACAGCCGATTTAAAAATATCAAGCATGACTCTATTCTCTCACAAAGTGTTGAAAAGGTTTTTCCATACAGGCTGTTCAAAAGCGCTTAGCTGCAAGGCGCGCGAAGTCATGAGGAATGAGGCGTACTTTTCCGTACGCCGCAGTGACGAATGATGAGAGCAACGCAGCAGATGGGCGCTTTTCAACAGCCTGATAATCCCATAACGCCAAGCAATCCCCGCACTGCCCCGGCTGAAGCCGCCAGCGCCGAGCGCTCGGTATCAGTCAGGTTCAGTTCAAACACCTGCTCAATGCCGCTTGAGCCCAGCTTGACCGGCACGCCGACCACAACCCCGCTGATGCCGTACTCGCCGTCGAGCCGCACGGCGCAGGGCAGAATTTTCTTGCGGTCTTTAATGACCGCCTCGGCCATCTGGGCCGCAGCCGTGCCGGGAGCGTAAAACGCGCTGCCGGTCTTGAGCAGCCCGACGATCTCAGCGCCGCCATTGATGGTGCGCTGCACGATTGCGTCGATTTTTTCCTGCGCCATCAGCTCACCCAGGGGCACGCCCCCGACCGTGCACAGGCGCGTAACCGGCACCATGGTGTCGCCGTGGCCGCCAAGGACGCAGGCATGCACATCCTCGACCGAAACATTCAGCTCGGCCGCGATAAAAGCGCGCATGCGGCCGCTGTCCAGCACGCCGGACTGACCGAACACGCGCTCTCTGGGCAGCCCGCTCACGTGCAGCGCCATCTGCACCATGGCATCCAGCGGATTGCATACCACGATAATCATGCAGTCGGGCGAATGCGCCATTACGTTTTCAGTCACCTCGCGCACGATTTTCGCGTTGGTCTGCACAAGATCGTCGCGGCTCATGCCCGGCTTGCGCGGCAGCCCTGAGGTGATGATCACGATATCGGACCCGGCTGTATCCTGATAACTGTTCGTGCCGGTGATAAGCATGTCCGAGCCCACAATGGGTGCGGCCTGCAGCATGTCAAGGGCCTTGCCCTGCGGCAGGCCGTCGACAATATCGAGCACAACAACATCGGCATAATTGCCTTCGGCAATTCTGAAAGCGCAGGTAGCGCCGACATTACCCGCTCCAATCACGGTTATCTTTTTACGCATGCGTCATCTCCTTGTTCAATACAGCTGTAACAACAGGTTTCTAGTGCGATGAAAAATACCATGCCGTGCCCTGAAACACAAGAACGATAGGCAGCGGGATGGATTGTTTTTTTCAAAAAGCGGCGCTCAGGCGCCATGGCACACGCATGGCGTCCCGTGGAACCGACCCTTGACACGAAGGGTGGTGCATTTTAGCGCCGAAGCAGTGGAGCGAGCGAAGAATCCGTTGACAAAGGCCCTGCCCTCTGTGATATGCGTAGTAGTGATAGCGCAGGACCTCGCGTAGATGGTCCATTAATTTAAACATTCTGGTTGGGGAGGAACTGCGGCTTATTTCCCATGTTTAGTGCTTTACTATCGCAATACGTGGAATTTGAAAGCCATTTTTGTAATACCTGGAAACTTCTTCCATCTATATGGGCGATATGATTGAATTTTTCCGCCTATTACATATGTTAGGAGTATCATATGAAAGTTATCACCTGAATTTTGCACGCAACTGCAGATTTCAAGCAGCTGAAATTGATTTTTCCCGCCTGTTGAATCTTCGATTTGTCGCCCGGCACTCTCTTTAATCAAACATCTC
>VGSH01000129.1 GCA_016875025.1 Deltaproteobacteria bacterium | reverse complement strand
ATCGCTGCTGAAGGCCTTCTGGCCGGGGCCGTGCCGTCCCATCCGGCAAAGAAGACCTCATTTCATGTTCGGCCCGTGTGCGGCAATATTTCAAACGGGCCAGGCACGCCCCCGCGATTGTTGTCTACAGCAGTGCGCCCGGACCGTGTATACAATGAATTGTACAGGACATGCCGTTGCATCGGCAGTGCAAAAACTTCCGGATGGGACGGCACGGCCCCGGCCAGAGGGCCTGTTCTAAATTATTTTGGACACTACTGCGGCTGAATTGCCTTGCTCAATTACCCGTGCCGTTATAATATGAATCCGCCCCGTTGAACAGAAAAAACAGGAGACACCCCATGCATACGGGTTACGTGCAGATATATACCGGAGACGGCAAGGGCAAGACAACCGCGGCATTCGGTCTTGCGCTGCGCGCGGCCGGAGCCGGGTTGCGTGTTTTTATCGCGCAATTCGTCAAAGGAATGCCCTACAGTGAGCTCACGGCCTTCGAACGCTTCTCGGATATGATTACCATACGCCAATACGGTACCGGCTGTTTTATTTCGCGCCAGCCTGAACCAAAGGATTGCGAAGCAGCCCGCCGCGGAATCAATGAGATCAAGCCGCTTGTCAGCGCCGGCAGCCACGATATCGTCATCCTGGATGAAATCAACATCGCGACCCGTTACGGACTGGTCGACGTGCAGGACGTGCTGGACCTGATCGAGTGCCGGGCGCCGGGCGTTGAGCTGGTGCTGACCGGCCGCTATGCTGATGAGCGGGTCCTGGAGCGCGCAGACCTGATAACGGAGATGATCGAGCGCAGGCACTACTATCAAAGGGGGGTGCAGGCGCGAACAGGCATCGAGAAATAAACGCCTGCGGCCCGGCCGCAGAATAACTACGGCAAACCGCAGTCAGTTTTCCGGGCGGGGTTCATGAACGGAATCCGCCGGGCCGGGCCCGCCTGCGACTGTACAGCGGTTTTTGCCCTGCCCTTTACCGATGAAGAGCGCCCTGTCGGCCTGGCTGATAAGATCCTCAACCTGGGTGCCGTGTTCCGGATACCCGGCAATGCCGATACTGATCGTTATCGACTGCGTACCGCCGGGCACGCTGCAGGTCATCTTTTCCACATCCATGCGGATGCGCTCAGCGGCATGCATGGCGCTGGACGGATCGGTCTCATGCAGCAGCACAATAAACTCGTCGCCGCCGTAGCGGGCGGCTATGTCGGATGAACGGATATTTCTGGCTATCACCTCGCCGATATGTCTGATAATGGTACTGCCGTACATATGCCCGTAGCGTTCGTTGACCGGTTTCAGATTATCCGCGTCAATCATGAGTATTGAAAAGGGATGCCCGTAGCGCACGGAGCGCTCATATTCCTTGCGCGCCAGCGGCAGAAAGGTGCGCATATTCTGCAGACCCGACAGGTAATCAGTGCCGGAGAGTTCCTGAATCTGACGGCGCGCCTTGAGCATTGAGGTCGACAACAGCGAAGCTATGTAGGGAACCACCCAGAACGCAATGATAAGCAGCAGCGTAGCGATCTGCTCGCGCCGTGTAAACCCGTTCAGCCCCTCAGCGGGAAGCGCGAGCGAAAAACAGAAAACCATGACGACCAGGAATTTCGGGGTACTGTTCTCAGGAAGCGCGACCGCCGAGGTGATGATGGGAAACAGATACAGGCACAGCAGCGGGCTCCAGATACCGCCGGTCTGCCACAGTATCAGCGTGACAAACAGTATCATCCCCCAGACCTGTGATGAAATAAGTGCCCAGGTGTATTTATCAGACCAGCGGATGAGCTGCATAAAGCCCAGGAATACTACATAGGCTCCGATGGCAAACTGCAGCATCGGTTCATCGGCAATGGCAATATCAACGGCCAGAAAATACAGCATGACAATAAAGGGCAGAAGCCATTCAATGCTGCGCAATGTCCGCCTGAAGCTTAAAAGCTCCTGCCGGACAACCTGCGCGGCTTCTTCCGCGCTTATGTCTTCAAGATGATAGAGCTGCCGAGCCATTGTCTGACAACACCCTCTGAAACCCGCACTACACGCCCTGACCAGCCATGGTCATTATTACTTATTCACGGAAATATTTCTTATATACACTAAAATTATCGGCTATGTCCAATAAAGAAATGAGCTATTTAATACAACCGCATGCTGTGCGCCAGCTCTGCACCGCCCTGGGTCGGTTTTCTGCAGACTCGCTCATGCAATCCGGACCCTTTCGGCCGTGCATATTCGCATATTTAACTTGCCTTTAAAAAAAATCTTGCTAAAATATGCCTTTTTTGGGGTATATATTTACCAGCCGCCCGCACGCAACGACTCATATAAAAAGGAGCACACATGGGATCACAGAACAAAAATACACGGCAGCTGCAAAAAGATCAGATTGCAGCGCTGATTGAAAAACGCACGGCCCTGCTGAACGCACAGGGTAAAAGCGCGGATCAAATCGCCAGAGATGCGCAGCTCAAAAAACTCAAGGGCGACCTGAAACGCACTATCGCAGCAATCGCGTCAATTGAAAAACGCGCTAAAACGGTTGCGAACGCACACGAACTGAAGGCCGCAAACGCTGAAAAACGCGCAGCCTCCCGGCCCAAGAAAAAGAAAAACAAAGCTAACGACGCTGCACCCGAGGCCGAGAAAAAAAAGAAAAAAGAAAAAAAACCTCAATAAAAAGTTCTCGGGCCGGGCTCAACACCCGGCCTTTTTTATGCGCGGCTGCGGCCTGTGATGGCGCCGGGACCGGCATATGCATACTTATACAGAAAAGGATAGACCCTTTATGCAGGAAATACGCTACAGAATCTTCGCCCGCAAAGTCATTATCTACACAGAATGGAAGGTATGCGAGAGCTCGGACGAACTGCTGACCAGCCCCCTGTTTCTTGAACTGCTCGAGCGCTACTGCGCTGAACTCCAACGCAGCGATTCCTACCTGCTCGCGCTTTTCAAAAACCGCTGCGCTGATCAGGACACGCTGAGCGTGCTTGCGCTTACGCTGCAGCACCTGGCAAAGCTGCCGGCCGACGCGGTGATAAAACTGGTTGAGGGCTCGGCGCTTTTTTTCAAAAACAGCGCTCTGTTTACGGACTTCGTCGAGCAGCTCTACAATTACTGGCGCAGCTATGACCGCTTTATCCTGTGCGACTCGGAAGGCAACCGGCTTGACAAGCGCCCCTACCGCACCTTTAACCTGACGATTGAAAAGCTGACCGACCTGATCCGCGGCGTTTACCGCGATACGGTCGAGAACATCACCATGACCCACCCGCGCATCTACCGGCAGACTACGGCTGCGGCTGAAATCGCCGCCATATCCCTGCCGCGCAGGCTTGACCTGCCCGTCGCCCTGCGCGCCCCTCTGGGCGATGTCCCGGTCATACGCCAGGTGCTGATCAACCCGCCCCTGATTCTGAATCCGCCCATGAACAAGCGCACCGGGAGGTTCATCAAAGTCGACAGTAACCCCCTTGCGGGCATCGACTTTGACGCCGATGAATGGCTGTGCTACCCGGCCAAGGTCGGCCATCTGATTATTTTAATCTATTTCCACGCGACGTTTTTCGAGCTTGGCTTTTCGCTGTGCAACCTGTTTGAGCTTGCTGATGACGATGAGCTGCACAGAACACCCGATGCCGTATACGCTTTTGGCGTACCCGAAAACACACTGGATCACCTGGCCGATTTCCCCACTGTTTTTTATGAGGACCCGGACACGGGCCTGCTGATTGCGGCCGTCTCGCGCGGCGATGCCTTCGGATATTTCGGCTATTTGAAGAAAATGGTGCTGACCCTGCACAATGTCAAAATGATGCGTGCGGGCAAATTCCCTTTTCACGGTGCATTTGTTAAAATTCTGCTTGATGGCGGCACAGAAAAAAACATCCTCATTATCGGGGACACCGGCGCGGGCAAGTCCGAAACGCTGGAAGCCTTCCGCACCATCGGCAGCAGCGCCCTGAAAGGCATGTTCATCATTGCCGACGACATGGGCTCCATTGAAATCGGCACAGCGGGAGCGCTGCGCGGGTACGGCACGGAAACCGGAGCGTTCCTGCGCCTGGATGACCTGCAGCCGGGTTATGCGTTCGGACAGATCGACCGCTCGATTATTATGAGCCCTTCGCAGGTCAATGCCCGCATCGTGATGCCGGTGACCACCATCGACATGGTCACCAGCGGACACCGTGTGGACATGATTCTGTACGCCAACAACTATGAGCAGGTTGACGACGAGCACCCGATCATCGAACGCTTCGAAAAAGTCGAGCAGGCATTCACCGTGTTTCGCGAAGGAACCGTAATGAGCAAAGGCACGACAACGTCGACCGGTATCGTGCATTCCTATTTTGCCAATATTTTCGGCCCGCCGCAGTACCGGGACCTGCATGATGAGATCGCCCTGAAATATTTCAACGCTTTTTTCGCGCGCGGCATTTTCGTCGGCCAGATGCGCACCCGGCTGGGCATTACGGGATTTGAAACCAGCGGCCCGGAAGAGGCGGCCCGGGCACTGCTGGACTCGCTGCGGTAACGGCCCGTACGGACTCTTCCCGGGAGGATGACATGCTGCTGGCGTGTAGCGCTATACTGATCGGGCTTGTTCTGCTGGTGTGGAGCTCCGACCTGTTTGTTGAAGGCTCGGCAGCACTGGCCGCGCATTTCGGCGTGTCGGCCTTTATCATCGGCATGGTCATTGTCGGTTTCGGCACATCCCTGCCGGAAATGCTCATCTCGGTGCAATCCGCCCTGCAGGGCAACCCGGGCATTGCCCTGGGCAATGCCTACGGCTCAAATATCGCCAACATCGGCCTGATCCTGGGAATAACCGCCCTGGTGTGCCCGGTGGCGGTACCGTCGGCGATATTCAAAAAAGATCTGCCCCTGCTGATGGGCGTCACCCTGCTTGCCGCCCTGTACGTCAGCAGCGGCGCCATCACCCGCCAGGAAGCGCTCGGTATGCTGGCGCTGTTCGCGGTCATCATGCTGTGGACAATCAGAAAGGGAGTCCTGGGCCGTGAGATATTCTTAACCCGGGAGCATGCGCAGGAAATTCCGCGGGCCATGCCCCTGGCGCGGGCATGGCTGCAGATAGGCGCCGGCCTGATTATTCTGCTTGCAAGCGCACGGCTGCTGATCTGGGGCGCGGTTGCAGCAGCCCGTTTTTTCGCCGTCAGCGATCTCATCATCGGCCTGACCATCGTTGCCGTGGGAACTTCGCTGCCCGAGCTTGCCTCCTCGCTTGCGGCAATCAGAAAAAACAGGCATGACATCGCGCTGGGCAATGTGCTGGGCTCCAACCTGTTCAACACCCTGGCGGTTGTCGGCTTAGCCGGCAGTCTCCGGCCCATGGCCGTGCCGGCTGAAGTGCTTGGCCGCGATATCAGCGTCATGGGGCTGCTGACCCTGTCACTGTTCGTGTTCGGGTTCGATTTCGGCAAAGGCGGCCGTATCAGCCGCCCTGCAGGAACGGCGCTGCTGCTTGCCTATGCCGCCTACACCGCTCATCTGATCTACAGTGCGTGGCCTCGTCCGTCCTGACGGGTGCGATACCGGTCCCGTCACCGATACCGATTTTTTGAACTTTAACGAGGCCATATAAAGTCTCCCAAAAAGTCATTGCGAGCGAAGCGAATCAATATCCAGTCTTCCAAGCACTTGAAGGAATGCGATTGCCGCGTCGTCCCGCCGGGGCGGGACTCCTCGCAATGACAGTGAAAAAAATTTTTTCAACTTCAGTAACCTTGAACGTTGAACCAAAGGGCGGTCACAGGGGATCGTTACCACAGTCTCAACTATATTTACATTGACACATGCGGGCAACCTGCCTATATTTTTTAAAACCCGCGCTGCCCGAGCCGGCAGCACGCGCGGAATAGAAACCCCTATGCTTTCATGATGCCATGCGCCCGGTGCGTATACTTTTTTTATGTTTTTTAATCCCAGGACTGAGCCTGCTTACGGGAGCGTGCGCGGGCTTTATGAAACCGGTCAGCAGGGAGCCGCAGCGCTTCACGCTGATCGTGACCGGAGGAACAGCCGGTACGCTTAAGCCGCAGGGCTGCGCCTGCCGCCGTCTGGGCGGGATAGAGCGCCGCGCCGGGTTTATCGCGCAAACCAGCGCTGCGAGCAGCCCCTTGCTGGTGCTTGACAGCGGCGGCCTCCTGTTTGCACCCGGCACAGTTCCCAGCCAGGAAGATCTGCGCAACGCCGGTTTCCTGCTGAGCAGTCTACGACACATGCAGACAGCCGCCCTGAATGTGTCCGCCTCCGACTGCGCTGCGGGTGCTGAATTTTTAAAAAAATCGGCCGGACAGGTGCCGCTGCTCTCAGCAAACCTGCGCGACAGCGCCACGCAGGAGCTGCTGTTCAGCCCCTATCTGATTACGACGGTCAACCGCAGCCGTATCGGCATTTTCGGACTGGCCGGACCGTCCGCAGCATCAGGCACAACCGGCATATATGCTGATGATCCGATCGCATCCGCGGGCCCGGTTGTAAAGGCCCTGCAGCGCGCACGCTGCGACGCAATTGTGCTGCTCTCTCAGCTGAGCGAAGCACACAACCTGCGCCTGCTCAGTGACGTCCCCGGCATTCATTTTGTATTCGGCTCTTCGGATGCTCCGGCGCGAGCCGCTGCGCTGCGCTCCGGCGACAGCTACGCCTTTACGCCCGGGCAGGGCACGCACGCTGCCGTTGTAGAATGCCTGCTTGAGGGCCGGGGTCCGGCCTTTGTGTGCGCTGGAGAAAATACCACTGAACGCCGGCCTGACATGCCTGCGCAGCCGGCGCGGGGGAGCTTCACATTTCACCTTGCACCGCTTGACAGCAGCGTGCCGGCGGATCCTGCCGTAGAACTGCTGCTTGAAACCTTTCGCGAAGAAGGCGCGCGCAGACAGCTCAACAGCCGTGGCCTGCACTATCGTGATGCCGTGCCCGTCGTTGATATGAGCGGCCTGACAGAAACAGGCCGCAGGCGGGCGTTGCGCCTGATGAATGCAATCGCCTGTAAAAACCGCCCCATAGCAGCATGCGCTGCCGGCTCGCAGCAGTGCCGCGACATTGGCGGCCTTGTAGTGGAAGGCGTGCGCGCCGGCCGGACTGACGGCGCAATTCAGTTTATGGTCCAGCGGGAACTGCAGGCCCTCGCACGCAGGGGCGATGTTCCGCTTGACAAATCCGTACCGGTCCACTAATACTGGCGGCTGCTGGAACGCGCATGCGAAACCGTGCCTTATCGAAACATCTGGCTGCACACGAATACCTGCTCCGGCAGACGTGGGTGCGCCATGCGTACCGTAAAAACCACATTAAAAACGGTGCGCGCAGCGCACCCTGCATCGCCGGTCTGAATGATACCATACCGTTCATCTGCTACTGTAAACACGTTTCATGATTGACGTAACACATATCAGCAAAAGCTACGGTTCCACTTGCGCGGTTCAGGACATCTCATTCCGGGTCGCCAGAGGCGAAGTGGTCGGGTTTCTCGGCCCCAACGGCGCGGGCAAATCAACCACCATCCGCATGCTGACCTGCTTTATCCCCGCTGATACCGGCTCAGCCAGCATCGACGGCTATGATGTGCACACCGACAGCATCGAGGTGCGCCGCCGGATCGGCTACCTGCCGGAAAACAACCCGCTGTACATGGACATGGGGGTGCTCGAATACCTGCGCTTTTGTGCCGGCATGCGA
>VGSH01000128.1 GCA_016875025.1 Deltaproteobacteria bacterium | reverse complement strand
AATAAATAGACAACAATGATTTTTAATGTTAAAATTTAATATTCTGTTTGAATGCGAGGGTGTTTTCCCTTTTTTAAAACAATCGATTTTTAATGAAGCAGGGTCGGTTATGATAAATTCAGCACGCAGATCTGTTCTCAGGTTGCTTCTGTTTATCATCTTTTCAGGATGGCTGTCATCGTGTGCCAGTGAGTATAATGTTTTAAGCTCCGTGGCCGATGTAATGCAAACGCTGCATTCAGCCGAAGAATATGTAATCGGACATGGCGATAAGCTGAATATAACCGTGTGGGGGCAGGAGGGGCTTAATTCCGAGGTAATTGTGCAGCCTGACGGTAAGATCTCACTTGCCCTTGTGAATGACGTTCAGGCCGTTGGTTTAACGGTTGATGCGCTCAGGCAGGAGCTTGAGAAGCGCTACAGGGACTTTATTTTCGAGCCGAATGTGTCGATAACGGTTCGGGAGATCAAAAGTTTAAAAATCTATGTTATCGGCGAGGTAAACAACCCCGGTGAATACGATTTGCTGACATATACGGATGTTTTGCAGGCAATTGCAAAAGCCGGCGGGTTTACCATTTATGCCAGGCCAAACAGAATTGAAATTATCCGGACATACGGGGGCCAGAAAACCAAAACACGGTTCAATTATAATCAGGTAGTACGGGGCAAAAACCTGCAGCAGAATATTCCCCTGAAACCGGGAGATGTTATTATTGTTCCCTGATGTGGACCTGATACATGCCATGGTACAATTGAGGAAGGAGGCTGTGATATGAAGTGTGCGATCGCGTATTGTTTCGGGGCGGCTGTTTGTGCGATGGTTGTGTTGTGTGCCGCTGGCAGGGCTCATGCGGAAGATAATGAATACGGCCGGCCGGCCGGTTTATATACTGTACAGGTCATGGCGCTTAAAGACAGCACAGCTGCCCATGCCGCCGCGGAGGCGTTAACCGCTAAAGGCTATGATGCCTATGTGGTCACCATTGCCGATGACACAACCGGGCTGCCCTACAAGGTGCGCTTTGGGAGATTTACAACCAAGCAGGAAGCGCAGGGTTCTGCCGCAAGCTATGAAATGCTCGAGTCGGCGGTATCGTATGTGGTACAGGAGTCCGGGACGTCAATGATAGCACCTGCTCAGCCTGCAGCTGCGGTCGCTGCCCCTCCTGTTCTGCAGGGCGAGGCTTCCGGGTCTTCACCTGATTTTTTCGAGCGTGCTGTGCCTGGTTCACCGTTCGGCAACCTGCTTGGCGGCCGCACGTATCTGGAGGTCTGGCCGGTATTTTCCTACCGTCTGCAGTATGAGGATAATGTTGATTATGACACCAGCGATAAAATCAGCGACTGGAGCAATGTCTATATGCCTGAAATCGGGGTCAATGCGATTGGTCCGCGGTTTTCGCTGAACTCTAACGCAAAGCTTCGTATCTCTGAATATATCAATGAGAGAGATTTTAATACGGTTGACCAGGATTACAGCCTGACTCTGGGCTATGCGCCCGATGACCGCCTTGAGATTTCCGGGGGCATCGGCTATTCGGTATATAATAATACCTACCGGTTTTTTGAGCCGGGAGGGGGTGGGGGGATCGTTGATGAGGATTTTGAACGTTTTAAAGAGGAATCAAAAATATTCAACGCCGGTTTTTCTTATGAGCTGACTCCCCGCAGCCAAATCGGCCTGTCAGGGTTTGTTACACAGTATACTGCCGATGATGCAAGCGATGATAATAATTTTTACGGGGCTACAGCGCAGTATTTCTACAGCTACAGCCCTCGTACAGACCTGTTGCTGGGCGCGGGATATTTTACCTATGATTTTAGCGATGCGGATGGCAGCTTCTCAGGTTATGATTATTCGTTGAAAAATTACAGCCTGACAGGCGGTTTTGATCACACGGTTGATGCGGATTTCCGGTTTGGCGCACAGGCCGGCTTCCGCTATTCTGAAAATGATTCCACGTTTAAAACTGGTGATCCTTTCAATCCCGTGGAGCGAAGCTCCGGCAATGGCAACGGTTGGGTTGCCTCCTTTGATCTAGAAAAGCGCGTTAATGATTTTGATTTTAAGTTTGACGCCTCTCATGATATCTCCATCAGCTCGCGGGGTGCCAATTATGAGAGCACCCGGTTTCTTTTAACCAATACCTATAATTTCACCCACCGCCTGAACGCAGTGCTGCACCTGCAGTTCCGCAAGGAAGAATCAGATGGAGATGAGTTCATTGGTGATGACCGTGATCAGGATACCTATTTCGTCGGTTCTTCCCTGAATTACAAGCTCTACCGCTGGCTGCAGCTCAGCCTTGGGCATGCATACAGATATTCGGACTTTAGTACCGGAAGAGGCGGTAGCATCAATTCAAATCTAGTGTTTTTTCAGATGCGGTTTACCCCGCTTCGACCGATGGTTATTCGCTGATGGAACAAAAAGAAGTCCTGCAACTAATTTCTGAATATCTTGGCCTTCTGAAGCGCGGTAAGTTCATTGTTCTTATTCCGCTGTGTATCTGTGTTTTCCTGGGTGCGGCCATCGCCTTCAAATTGCCGAAAGCGTACCGCTCGGAAGCAAAGATGTTTTATATGCAGCAGCAGATACCGGACTGGGCCAAGCTTGAAACAGCGAATATATATCTTGAGGCCATGCTTATTTTTATTGAAGCTCTGGCGCTCAGTCCCGACAATATCCTCAAGTTAATCAATGAGCTTGATCTCTATCCTGAACTGGAGGGAAAGGTTGCCAGCAGTGATATGATCGATCATTTTACAAAAAGTTATTCACTGCAGTACGACTATACCGAAATTCCTACGAAATACGGGACTTCGGAAGAGATTCTAACCGGTTTTACCTTCTCGTTTGACCATAATGACGGCCGAAAAGCCTATTATGTTGCCAATGCTCTTGCAACCAGTTTTATAGAGCTTTTCAGGAAGTTTCGTGAAGGAACCAGCGTCCGGAGTTCGACATTTTTCGAGGCTGAACGCGAACGCCTCAGGCGTGAGATGGCGGTAATTGATCAACAGGTGGCAACTTTCAAGGAAAAACATGTCAATGAGCTGCCTGAACTCTTTGCGCTCAATTATCGCATGGTTGAGGTTACCACTAATAAAATATTTACGATTGATCAAAAAATGATGGAGTTGCGGGGCCAGCAGCGCAACCTTGAGATGGAGCTCAGCACGATGAGCCCTGTTCTCGGTATGACCGGGCTGTCCGGTGAGCGCATTGTGACTCCGCAGGAGCGTCTGGCAGCGCTTAAGTCGGAACTGGGGCAGTTGCGAGCTCGGTATTCAGACCGCCATCCTGATGTAATTCGGGCGCAGCATGAAATCGGAAAGCTGGAAGCTTTGGTTGCCGGGCAGACGCAAAACAGCGGTCATAATGATGAACAGGCCTCCGAAGGTCGGGGGGCAATGGATCGCTATGTTGTCGAGCAGTCAGGAGGTGCCTTTAACCCGCTCTATACGCAGCTGAAAGTACGGCTTGAGGAAGTCAAAATCGAGCTGCAGAACCTGCAGCTCGAGCGGGTGCAGCATGAGGCGGATCTTGTTGAGTATGAGCGCCGGGTGGGATTGATGCCGTTTGTTGAAAAAGAATGGCTGATTCTTGCGCGTGATCGCGACAGCGCGCAGCAGCGTTTTAATGATCTTGCCAGCCAGGTACTCACTATGGAGAGTTCGGCTGAAATGGAAAAACGGGAACTGGGCGGTCGCCTCAGCATAGGCCAGCCGCCTGTAATTCCCCTGCAGCCGTTTAAGCCGAATATTCCCATGATTATAGGCGTTGCTTTTTTTGTCGGTCTTTCGATCGGCGTTGGACTGCTGCTGGGATGGGACTACACAACAAAAACCATCAGAACATCACAGGATTTGATGCCGCTTGGTGAAGCCTCCCTTCTGGTTGAGCTGCCCATGGTGGCTACCGAGGGTAAAGCCGCCAGCTTTAAACTTAATATGGTCTTTGTACGGGTTGCCGTGGTAGTTTTGCTTATCGGCATGGTTGTCGCCGTGGATCTTTTTTACATGAAGGTTGATATATTGATTGTCAAGCTTATATCGTTGGTACAGACAAAGCTGGCCCTGACAGGCTTGTAGCCGGAAGCGCGCGGGATTATTCTCTATGAGCCGTATCAAAGATGCATTACAAAAAGCCAGGCAGGAACGCCCCGATAGCGTACCAGTATCAGACAATGCAAGCAAGCCCGCTATGGTTGCCGGATTTCCGTCAGCACGGATTATCAACTATTCTGAGGCTGCGGTTGTTAAACATAAGATTCTTGCCCCCCCGTTTGCTGATAACGATCTGAGCGAGCGGTTCAGGCTGCTGCATGCAAAAATAGTGTCTGAAACCCAGGCAACCGATGACCGTACTTTTTTGATTACCAGTACCCAGAACATGGAAGGCAAAACCTTTACCGCGCTCAACCTGGCAACTACCTTCGCCCGTGAGGTGGACCATAAGGTTCTGCTGCTTGACATTAATGTGAAAAATCCCTCGGTGCTTAAACATCTGGGCATAGATGAACAGCCCGGGTTTCTGGACTGCCTGCACGACAATGTTCCCATTTCGGACATGGTGATCTGTCCCGGCATAGAGCGTCTGCTGCTGCTGCCGCTGGGTATCGGGCGCATGAAATCGGCCGAACTTCTGCGTTCGCGCAAAACGCAGATGGTGCTGCAGGAGATGAAGCGCCGCCATAAAGACCTCTATATTATCCTTGACGGCCCGGCCCTCACCGATGGCGTTGATTCGATAGTGCTGTCGGAATTTATCGACAAAACGCTTTTTCTGGTTGAGCACGGCCGGATTCCGCAGAAAAAATTCTCAGAGGCTCTTAACCTTCTCGACAAAGACAAAATACTGGGCGCTGTTTTTAATAAGCGGACTTCTTAATCAGGATTGCGTACCCCGCCATGTATGAAGCCTTTTATGGCTTTCGCGAAAAGCCTTTCAACGCACTGCCGGATCCCGACTTTCTGTATTTGAGTAAAAAACATGAAATGGCCCTGACGTATCTCGAATACGGCCTTTCATCCCAGTCGGGCTTCATGGTGCTGACCGGAGAAGTCGGTTCCGGTAAAACAACGCTGCTTAATTATCTGCTGCGCAACCTTGACAGCAGTGCATCCCGGGTTGCGCTCATTTTTCAGACAAATATTCAACCGCTTGAACTGCTGGAGGCCATACTGGCTGAGTGGAATCTGCCCTATGCCGGTAAGGGCAGAACCGAGATGTATGAGCTGCTGAACAACTATCTGCTGGAATGCTATAGCGAGCAGCATCGGGTTTTGCTGATTCTGGATGAGGCCCAGAACCTGCCCTTTGAGACCCTTGAAGAAGTCCGCATGATATCAAATCTCAATGATGAAAAGGTCCCGCTGGTGCACATCATTTTTGCAGGGCAGCCCAACCTGAAGGACAAGCTCAACAGCCCCCGCCTCACCCAGCTGCGCCAGCGGGTTACCGTGCACTATCACCTTGAGCCCCTGGACATCGACGAGACAACCATTTATATCCAGCATCGCCTCAAGAGTGCCGGCGCCGCGGATTTGAACCTTTTCAGCCCGGAAGCGGTCCAAACTATTTTTGAGCACTCAAACGGCATTCCCCGCGTTGTAAACCTGATTTGTGATCTCGCGCTGGTATACGGGTTTGCCGAACAGCGCCGAAGCATTGACACAGATATCATAACCATGGTTCTGCAGGACCGGCGGAAAATGGGTCTGGGCGTTGGCATGCAGGAAATGCTGACAAAAGACTATGCCGGAGCAGATGACAGGCTTGAGCATATTGAGAAAAAGCTCAATGAACTCAATGATAATGTTTATGAAATCGCCCTGATTATACGCAAACTGATTAAAAACAGGGATGCACTGAGCCGCAGTCAGGAGGAGATATCCCTTCTTCACAAGCGTGTCAAAGCCCTTGAGGAGAAACCGGGCATGGCAGCCTATCAGGAGATGTTTTACAGCATTTTGCAGGAACTCGGGCACGCCAAAGACGAACACAGGGGTGCATAATAAAGCCCGGATCGCATTTTGATCCGGGCCGGTGCTTCGAGCTTGAGCAGGCTGTTGAAAAACGCTCATCTGTGCATTTTGAACAGCCTGTAAAAAGAGATTTTTTCAAAACCCTGTTAGTGCGTTTACAGAAGAGTCTGTGCGGTTTCGGGCAGCACTCCTTTAAGCAAGCCGGTCTATTTTTTCTTCAACTCTTCATCAATCATTGCGGCCATACCCTGCAGGGAGCGGTTCTGCACGGGGCGTCCGTTAATAAACAGGCTCGGAACGCCGCGCACGCCGGCGCGCCGGGCCAGCTGGCGGTCGCGCTGAATCTGCTGCTGGAAGGCGCTGTCGGCGCGATCCTGCTGGAATTTTTCAAGATCGAGCCCGACATCTCCGGCATATTTGATGAGGGTTTCCTCGTTCAGCGAGCGGAAATTCTTCAGCATCTCGCGGGTAAGTTCAAGATACTTACCCTGCCTTTCGGCCGCAAGCGCACCGATGGCAGCGGTGTTCGCGAATTTGTGCGAATTCAAGGGAAAATGCTTGATAACAAGCCTGAGATCCTGCGGATATTTGTTCAGCAGCTGCTCAAGCACAGGAAATTCACGGTTGCAGTACGGGCACTGAAAATCCATAAAAACGGTCAGGGTAACCCGTGCGTCTGCCGGGCCGATAACCGGGGAGGAGTCGAGCGGCAGATCGGTACTTTCGGAAAGCTTAATCAGCGTGATTGTTTTGCCGGATGAGCTGGTCAGCATGAGCATGTTTGAGCGGGGAGCTGCGCTGATACCGGTGAATTTTTTGTCCAGAGGAATAACATCGAGAATGCTGTTCTCCTGCAGGCTGTAGATCATAATATTTTTTTTGGTCAGGATATAGATCGCATTTCCGTCAGCGGAAAAAGCTGAATCAATCGGTTTTATGTCAAGCTCTATCTCCCGGTCAAATTCCCATTCGGTCTTCGCCTGGGCAGGTGAGAATCCCAGCAGCATTGCAGTTAACCCGCACAGCAGCAATACGTTCTTCTTCATACATCCTCCCGATAAACATGTAGATATGGTTAAAAACGCCTGGTCCGTTTTGGCTGCGCATCGAGCCATTTATATGCAGGTGCAAAATTGTTTACCAGCGCGGACCGGTTTTTATTGTAACTTTTCTGCAAATTATGGCAAGCTTAATTTCAGCCTACAGCAGTACGTCAGAGAGGGAAAAGGCATGCAGACAGTACGAAACCATATTCTCAAAGTGCTCCTCATGTGCGCGGCCGTGCTTTTTATGAGCGCCTGTGCCGGTCGGCAGCAGAACACAACGAGCAGCCCGCCCGCGGAACTCTATATTGCCGCGCTGGTCGAGCAGGCCTGCCGGGCCGCAGCCCACTCAGGCCCGTTGGCCCGCTATTGTCCGCCGCATCTTGAAATGCTGACGGCAGACGGACGCATCACGGTCGGGCTTGGTATCGGCACGCAGGACCTCGGCCGGCTGCATCTGCCTGAAGACCAGCGCCAGTGGCGGAGTTCGCAGCACTGCCGGCTGTTCGGCCGGGATATCGTTGTTGATGCACGACTGATTCTTACCAATGAGGATTTCCGCGCGTCCCTGGAAGAATGCGAAGTTATCTTTATCACCTCGCATTCGCGCTTCGGCGCCGGTCCGGTGTTTCTGCATGACGGCAAGGCCAGGCCCTTTTTGATGCAGACGACCGCCGGGTATGAAATCATCATGCCGGACAGCGAAGTGGATGGCTATCAGGGAACAGTGCTGCGCACATTTCATGACAGGGCCAAAAATAAAGGCTATACGGTCTTTGCGCCGGATGGCCGGGACCTTGACCGCAGCTTCCCCCTGCGCGGCTATCAGCTGCTGGTGCTGTCAACCTGTTCAAGCCTGCGCCACTTTCTGGACGATGTCGAGGCTTTTCGCAACGGCTATCCAACCACCGCCATCTTTGCCGCCAGCCCGTCGCTGATGGACACCGACATGCGGGTTTTCAAGCGCCTGCTCTATGAGCTTTTCCGCGGGGCATC
>VGSH01000127.1 GCA_016875025.1 Deltaproteobacteria bacterium | reverse complement strand
CTGGGAGAAAATCGATTTTGATGGATGGGCATGCCTGCCTGTCTCATTTTATATTCCCCTGAATGTGGAAATGTGCGGTGATGTTCACATCTCAGGCATTATTGAATACTATGGCAGCTATGAGGAATTTGATAGAGGTGATATTTGTGAGACATATGAATTTGAAACATTTGTTTCTGACTGCCCCTGCTATTCATTCTGCCCCCGTACGCCAGGTTATTGGAAGAACCACCCGAAAGCATGGCCGGTAGACAGCATTGCTATCGGAGGTAAAACGCTCACCAAGAAACAAGCGATGTTCATTTTGTGGTGTCCTGTAAAAAGCCGCAAAAACATTATTCTTATGAAACATCTGATCGCTGCTATTCTTAATGTTGCTTCAGGTTCTGATCCCTCCATCAATGATGTTATTGATCAAGCCAATGAATGCCTGGCATCCTGCTTCTGTGATAAGGACTACAAAGAAGAACTGAAGAATATGCTGGATGTGTATAATAACGGCGAAGACTGTCATTAATACGAACAGCCAATTGTAATGAGTTTTAAAGAGCAGAGTTCTGATAGAACTCTGCTCTTTATGCTGTGCTCAACAAAAAACGGACGATTCATGTGTGGGCTCATGCGGCCTTTTTGCCAGCGGCCTGCTCTTCATAAGCGACCGGTGTGAGATAGCCTAAAGCTGCATGACGCCTGCTTCTGTTGTAAAACATCTCAATGTACCAAAACACTTCCCGCCTTGCTTCATCCCGTGTTGCATAAACCTGATCCTGAATATGCTCGCCCTTTAGCTTGCTGAAAAAACACTCGGAACAGGCATTGTCCCAACAATCTCCCTTGCGGCTCATACTGCACAGCACCTTGCTGCGCCTGAGCAGCTCCTGATACGCATCGGCAGCATACTGCACACCGCGGTCACTGTGAAATAGCAGCTCCTGACCGGGACGACGCTGCTGCAGGGCCATCTTGAATGCATTGCTCACAAGCGCACTGTCGATTCTGTCCGACATTGACCAGCCCACGATCCTGCGGGAAAACAAGTCCTGCACAATGCATAGATACAGCCAGCCTTCCAGTGTGCGGATATAGGTAATGTCGCCAGCCCATTTGCGGTCCTGCGCATCGGCACTGAAGTCGCGACCCAGCCTGTTGGGCGCTACCGCATAGCTATGCGCAGAATTAGTCGTTGTTATAAACCTCCCTTTTACCTTTGATCTCAGCCCGTTTCTACGCATGATCCGGCGCACCAGCTCGGCGCTGCATCCGTGGTCTGTCTCGTCAATAATATCCTTATATACCTTGCGATAGCCGTATATCCTTTTGCTGCGGGCATGAAACTGCTTAACCGATTCAGTTATAGCCGCACAGCGCAGCTTCAGCCTTGAGGGCTTACGGCCCAGCCAGGCATAATAGCCTCCTGCTGAAACCTGCAGTACCCGAAACATAACAGCCTTGGGATACAATGCCCCTTGGTCCCGTATCCAGGCGTACCTTACAGGCTGTCCTTGGCAAAGTACGCCGCCGCTTTTTTTAATATCTCATTCTCCAATTCCAGCTGCTTGATCTGCTTGCGCAGCCGTTTCATCTCCTCGGCTTCCGGCACAATCTGGCCAGCCGCCGGCAGCTCTCCGGCAGCCTGATACTTTTTGATCCATCCCCGGATCGTCCACGTGCACGGCCCCAGTCGATCTGAGGCCTCTTTCAGTGTGTAGCCCTGGTCGACTACCAAACGGCACGTCTGTAGCTGAAATTCCCGGTTGTACTTCTTGCTCTTACTCATGACGGATTCTCCTTCCCGGCGAGCATTATACCCTCTCGCCAACTGTCCGTCATTCGTTTAGCACATCATTATTTTGTTTCCACAAATTTTTAGAAGAAAATGCGTTCAGGAATAGTGTTGTGTTATTTTATGAGCAGGTTTGATCGTTGAATGAGACAATATACTGAGGAGACAACCTGCTGATCGGTTGTGTTTCAGCTCGCATGAAAAGCCTTCATCTTGAAATGGTGGGGGTTTTTTTTGTTTAACAACAGGGTTAAATATGGTACTTTCTTTACGCATAAAAAAAATAAGTCTCATGTATGTACCATAACGTTTGAATTTAATACGAGTGAGGAAAAAACATGTCCGGGCATTCTAAGTGGAGCACGATCAAGCGGAAAAAAGGTGCGATAGACGCAAAGCGGGGTAAGGTTTTTACGCGCATTATCAAGGAATTGACCATTGCAGCGCGCATGGGCGGCGGTTCTCCGGAGGCAAATCCGCGCTTGAGGACCGCGATTGCCGCAGCCAAATCCGAGAACATGCCCAAGGACAATATCGAGCGGGCCATCAAGAAGGGCACCGGCGAGCTCGAGGGAACGTCCTATGATGAAATAACCTATGAGGGCTACGCACCCGGCGGCGTTGCCGTCATGGTTGAAGTCCTGACCGACAATAAAAACCGCACCGCTGCAGAAATGCGCCATGTGTTCTCAAAAAACGGCGGTACACTCGGAGAGTCAAACTGCGTTGCCTATATGTTCGATAAAAAGGGTGCGATTGTTTATGACAGGAGTTCGGTTGACGAGGACCAGCTCATGGAGGCCGCGCTTGAAGCCGGCGCAGATGATGTCGCCTCAGACGAAACGACGCTGACCGTCTATACCAGCCCGAAGGAATTCTACGCGGTCAAGGAGGCTCTTGAGGCAAACAAGGCCCTTGGCGCAATCAGCAGTGCCGAGATTTCAATGATTCCGCAAAACACCGTTCAGATTTCCGGCAAAGATGCTGAACAGGTGCTGCGGATGATGGACGCTATCGAAGATAATGACGACGTGCAGAACGTGTATGCCAATTTTGATATTTCCGAAGAGGAGATGGAAAAACTCGGCTGAGCGGGTCTGTAGGGGCAGGCCCCAGTGCCTGCCCGCTAGTTCGGAGTTTAGGGGCAGCCCCCTGTGGCTGCCCTTTTTTTGCGTCCACTACGTCCACATAGTCCACCACGTCCACGCTTAGTCTTTTGAAGTTTCCCGCAGCCGCTCGCACAGTCCGGTGTAGCGCAGGCGCGGCTTGTCGTTTGCAATAGCGAGTGCCAGTGCCTTGCGGCTGCCCACCAGCACCACCAGGCGCCTGCCGCGGGTCACCGCGGTGTAGAGCAGGTTGCGCTGGAGCATGATGTAGTGTTGCGTCAGCAGCGGCATGACCACGGCCGGGAATTCAGACCCCTGCGATTTGTGCACGGAGATGGCATAGGCCGGCACGAGATCGTCAAGATCACTGAAATCGTAGCTGACCGCACGGTCATCGAACATAACGAGCGCATTTTTTTTCTCAGCCGATGCGTCTGTCAGGATGCCGATATCGCCGTTAAACACATCAAGGTCATAGTTGTTTTTAACCTGCATGACCTTGTCGCCGGCCCGGAACGAGCGGCTGCCACGCTCCAGGATTACATACCCCGGATTGAGGATCTGCTGCAGTTCCCGGTTCAGGTTCTCGGTGCCGATCAGGCCCTTGTGCATGGGGGTTATAACCTGTACATCATGCATGGGGTTCAGCTTGAAGCGCGCCGGAATGCGCTCGGCCGTGATCTCGATAATGGATTTGAGAACCGCGTCCGGATCTTCTTTTTCTACAAAATAAAAGTCAACCAGCCGGTCTGATCCGTCGTGTTCAAGCAGGCCGCTCCCGCTGTTGATGCGATGGGCGTTCATCACGATTCGGCTCTGTTGGGCCTGGCGGAAAATTTCGGTCAGCTCGGCAACCGGCACTACGGAGGAATTAATGATGTCGGCCAGTATATTGCCCGGCCCCACCGAGGGGAGCTGATGCACATCGCCTACCAGCACAAGCGCGGTACCGGGCTTGAGCGCGCACAGCAGCTGATACATCAGGTAGGTGTCGATCATTGATGCTTCATCGACAATCAGCATTCCGCAGTCAAGCGGATTGCCAGCGTTATGCTCAAACGTGTTGCTTTGAAAATCATATTTTAAAAGCCGGTGCAGGGTTTTGGCTTCGCGTCCGGTCGTCTCGGTCATGCGCTTGGCGGCCCGCCCCGTAGGGGCAGCCAGCATCACGTTCAGGTGTTCATGCAACGCCAGCTGCAGCACGGCCTGCACAATCGTGGTTTTACCGGTGCCCGGTCCCCCGGTGATAACCTGAACCCGGGTCTCGAAAACCCTGAGCACGGCCTGTGCCTGCTGCTTTGACAGCTTAAATGAAAGTGTGCGTTCAACCGCGTCCAGCAGGGAGGCCATTTTTTTGTGCTGTCGTGCGGGTGAGGCCTTTTGCAGTTCACGCAGGCGTATGGAGATCTGCTGCTCGCAACTGTGCAGCATGGCCGGGTACACGCATTCGGATGAATCGCTATCCGTGAGACGAGCACCGGCAGGTTCAACTACGATTTCACTGCGCAGGGCAAGTGCGTTGATAGCGCTTGTGAGCTCAGCTGTGCCGGCCTCCAGTATGTCTGCGGCCCTTTGCAGCAGCATATCGCGCGGCGCGTACACGTGGCCGTCACTTGAGAACTCATGCAGCACATAGAGAAGCCCGGCTTTAATGCGCTTTGGATTTGAGCGGCTGAAGCCCAGCTTCATGGCAACCTGATCAGCGGTTATAAAACCGATACCGCTTACCTCGGTTGCCAGGCAGTAGGGGTTGTCGCGAACTGCTGAAAGCGAGTTGGCACCGAAGCGGCGGTAAATGCGCGCGGCAACGCCCGGTCCGATATCGTGTTCCTGCAGGAACAGCATCAAATTGCGGATGCCGTGTTGCTGTGACCAGGAATCCTTAATGCCGGCGAGTTTGGCTTTGCCGATGCCGCTGACCTTCAGCAGCTGGTCAGGATCTGAATCAAGAATTTCAAGTGTGTTGTGTCCGAATTTTTTAATAATCCGTCCGGCAAGATCTGGGCCCAGCCCCTTTATGAGTCCTGAGCCCAGATAGCGTTCAAGCCCCTCAACACTTGTGGGAATGACGGTTTCATGGCGTTTGATCTGGAACTGGCGGCCGAAGCGCTGATGCTCGATCCAGGTTCCGTGCACGATCAGTGTTTCACCGACGCGGGGCGACAAAATGGTGCCGACCGCGGTAATGTCCTGCATGTCTGCGTTACTGCTGCAGCGCAGCACTAATACCGCGTAGCCATTATCTGCGTTGGAGAAGAGTACTTTTTCGATGCGCCCCTGAAGCTCAATGTCCACGTGCCGGCTCAGCCCCCGAAGCCCTGCTCGGTAACAGCCAGAACTGTTTGCCACAGCACGCCGTCCGGGTCTATTTTTTTGCGGGCGGATACGGCCATGGCGAGCGGTACATGGGTATAGTGGCTGTTCCAGTAGCCGATCATCATATCGGTCTTGCCGGCCATGCCCGCATGGACAGCGTTCTGCCCCATCTGAAGGCATATCAGGGAATCATCGGCGCTTGCCGGGCGACTGCGTATGATGTAGCTCGGGTCGATATACTTAACGGTCACAGGCATGCCGCGTTCTTTGAAATAGGCGTTTATGCTGTCTTTAAGGAAAACGCCGATGTCCTCGTGCAGTATGTTGCCGGATGCGTCCCGGCGCTCAGCTCCCGTCATCAGTTCCTGACCGGCGCCTTCGGCAACTACGATGACTGCATGGCGACGTCGCCGCAGGCGCTCTTCAAGTTTTTTCAGCAGCCCCCGGTCACCCGTGAGCGTGAAGGGCACTTCGGGTATGAGACAGAAATTAACATCCGCGTTCGCGATTGCAGCCTGCGCGGCAATAAAGCCGGAATCGCGTCCCATGAGCTTTACCAGACCCACGCCGTTTTCAGCGCCCTTTGACTCGACATGGGCCGACTGTATAACCGTGCGCGAGACTTCAACCGCGGTTTCAAATCCGAATGTGCGCGAGACAAACGAGATATCGTTGTCAATGGTCTTCGGGATGCCGATGACGGCGATTCTGTAACCGCGCTTCCTGATTTCCGCTGCGATCGCGCTCGCGCCTCGCAGGGTGCCGTCGCCGCCTATTGTAAACAGTATTGAGATGTTCAAATCCTGCAGATAGTCGACCATGCGGCCCGGATCCTGCGGCCCTCGCGAAGATCCCAGGATGGTTCCGCCCTGCTGGTGGATCGCGTTGACCATCTCGGTGTCAAGCAGTATCGGCGTTGGCTCGTTGCCCTTGACCATGCCGTGATAGCCGTTGCGGAATCCGTAAATGCGGCTGACATGATAGTGCTGATAGCCTTCGTAGACGATGGCGCGAATCACGTCATTGATGCCTGGACACAGTCCTCCGCAGGTCACGATCCCGCAGTTGATTTCGCTGCTGTTGAAGAAAATTCTGGGCCGGGGGCCGGCAGGTTCAAAAGAGGGCAGGGGGCTGCCGGCCTTTATGCAGGCCTCGAGCGGGACAAGATGAGAGTGGTATAAAACCCGGTCCGCCTCATTGGTGAAGAGCAGCCGGGACGGGTTGAGCGGCGAATCAAACCGCGGCTCACCCAGAGTGGGTATGGTGAAGTCTTCAAGCCGTACGTCTTGGTTGTACATAGCGATCACCCTGCAATTTTTTCTATCATAGTTACCATAAAGCTCCGGGCAGCACACGCAAAAAATATCACACAGGCTGCCTCAGGTTTTTGTTGACACAATCAGCTGTTCGGCGCTATCACTGTTGCACCTGTACATCATATGGTTACGCATAAAGGAAACAGCACATGGACGAGCTTCGAGCAAAAATTGAAAATGACCCCTGGGCTGTATTCCTTGGCATAAAGCTTGAAACGCTGGAAAGGAGCCATGCCCGCTGTTCAGTAGTTGTGAAAGCGGAAATGCTCAATTTCCTCGGCGCGGTACATGGCGCGCTGGTTTTCAGCCTTGCCGACTTCGCCTTTTCAGCCGCGTCCAACAGTGATTACTCGCCCTCGCTCGCCCTTGACATCAGCGGATCGTTCCTGAAAGGCGCGGCTGTGGGCGATACCCTTTCGGCCGAGGCCCGGCTGCTGCATACCACCAAACGAACCGGCTTGTACCGGATGGATGTGTTCAGGAATCAAGAATTGATCGCAACGTTTAACGGCACGGTATTTCGCAAAGTCTGACGGGCTGTTGTAGTGCGCACCAGGTATCCGCGCGTTTGTTTGCAGGGTGCGCCGTGCGCATCGCAGGACTTGCAGCCTGTTGCTATGTTTGACGCGGTTCTGCGCTTACATGCCAGATCGATTTCACATTGCTTTTCAGTGCGGACAGGTGAATCGTAATAGCTATTTCTTCAACCGCGACAACAGCCTGAAAAATCGCGGCGATTCTGAACAGCGTTGAAAATTCGGTTGTAAACATCAATATCATGGCAGTACACATGAGTATCGCAGCAGCCTTGGCGCCATAGGTATGATAGCTCGGTATCTGATGGAACTTTATGATGCCGGCGATCAGCGGCAGGAAATATGCGCTCACCGCGATAATCACATACAGCGCTTCTCTCTTGATGATCTCAGGCCATAGCCACCAGACGCAGGCAGGCAGGATTGTATATGTTGCCAGGTCGCCAATGCTGTCCAGCCTGGCCCCTGCCTCGGATGTCGCATGCAGTTTCCTGGCGAAAAAACCATCAAAGACATCTGAGAGCAATGATATCACCAAAACGATAATGAAAGGATTAGTTTGCCCGAACCAGGCGAGATATAAAAGAACAGGCGCGAGAACTATTCTTAACAGGCTCAATATGTTTGGAATATTTTTCATACCATGCAACGTTTTGGCAGTGCATGCAACAATAAATAAAAGATGTTCGTAGTTTCAGGTGTGTTGCCCCTTGAGCTGTCGATCCAATATAGCAAAAAAATAAATTCGTCAATTATTTTATATAAGTGTGGTCGTATAGACTTGCTATTTCGAGGATATCTGAAGGCAGAACGGATGTATCACACCTGCAATTTTGAAATTGCCGCTCCGGTGCGCAGAGCCCAGCCTGCGCACTTTGTATTTTCAAATTATATGCTATAAACAAAGAGTAACACTGACCGCTAACAGGCTGGATGGTATCCCTTGGTTAAGACATATTTCGCTGTACTTTTTATGGGGGTATTCTGTATGGCATCAACCGGATCAGCCTATGAGGCAGCCTATCCGAAAACGCCGAACGGCACCATCGATATCAAAACCATTCCGGCC
>VGSH01000126.1 GCA_016875025.1 Deltaproteobacteria bacterium | reverse complement strand
TGTTGTGCTTTTAGAATTCAAGTCGATGCAGGTCTAAAAACAGCAGAAAGCCTTATAAAATAAGGTTAAAATAATTTTTATCCTTCTGACGTTGGGACGTTTCTGAGCCTACTTGAAAAAACCACGCCGCCGGCTCTGCTCAGGCTCATCCGGCTGCTGGGCGGCAACGGTCTGCTGCACGGTCTGCATCTTTATTTTGTGCAGTTGCAGGCCCAGCTGCCGGAGCTGATCCTCCTGCTCGGTCATCTTCTGAGACATTTCCTGCAATTTTTTGTCCTGGGCCTTGATGTAGTCATTGCGCTTGGCAACTTCCTGCTCAAGCAGGGCAATGTGCTGCCGGGTCTTTTCCTCGGTCTCCCTGCTGTTCTCCTTGAATGCTTTTATCTCAGCGTCGTATTTCTTCCGCAGCTCAAGGTAGCTCTTGATTATCGAAAAATCAGAGTACGATTCCTTCATGGTCCACCATCCCCGCTTCCATAATATCACCGGTTTCGCTTATGCCCAGCTTGTCCATCAGCAGTTTCATCTCCCCGGGCAGCAGCGTGGCATTCAGTGCTTCCTTAAACGAAACCATTTTATTGGCAATCAGCGCGACCAGGGACTGCTCAATGGTCTGCATCCTGTTAATCGTAACCGAGCGCTCCATTTCGTCGCGGATTGACTTGAGCTCGTTTTTCTCGATCAGATCCCGGATACGCGGGCTCTTGATCAGAATTTCAATTGCGCCAATGCGCCCCTCGAAATCAAGGCGGGGCAGCAGCCGCTGATAAATCGAAGCGATCAAAACCTCGGAGATCTGCTTGCGCACCAGCTGGCGCATATCGCCCGGGAACGAATCGACGATACGCGAAATGGCGTCATAGGAACTGTTGGCATGCACGGTGGTAAAGACCTGATGGCCGGTCTCGGCCGCGCTCAGGGCCGTCTGCATGGTGTCGACGCCGCGGACCTCGCCGATCAGGATGATGTCCGGATCCTGGCGCATGGCGTTTTTCAGGGCGATCTCATAGCCGACCGTGTCAACCCCGACCTCGCGCTGCGTTATGAATGACTTATTATCCCGGAACAGGTACTCGATCGGGTCCTCGATGATCACAATGTGCGCGGTGCGCGATTCATTGATCGACTGCAGCATGGCGGCCAGCGTCGATGACTTGCCCGAGCCGGTCGGGCCGCAGACCAGCACCAGACCCTGCGGCCGCTGGCATATCGAGGCCAGCACGGTCGGCAGTCCCAGGGACTCAATCGTGGGCACGGTTGTAAAGATATTGCGGAACGCCATCGAAACGGTGCCGCGCTGGTAAAACACGTTGATACGGAAGCGGGTAAAACTTTCAATGGCATAGGAGGAATCAACCGCGAGCTCTTCATAGAGAATTTTTTTCTGTTTGTCGGTCAACACCCGCTCTTTGGCCTCGGAGAGCCAGTCCGGCGAGAGGCGCTCCTGCCCGTAGGGCTGCAGCGCCCCGTCAACACGAAACACCGGCGGGGAGCCCACGCGCAGGTGCAGGTCCGAGGCCTTGATTTCGACCATGTGCCGCAGCATTTCATTGAGATCGTAGGGCATGTCGTACTCGCGTCGCCTCTGTAACCGTCTGTCTGCTGAAAACTCCGGCCCGTATGCCGAAGCCGTGCGGACCATCTTTTCATCGGAATCATTGTGCAACTTTATAAGGGAAAAAACGCATCTATCAGGCGAATATCAAAAACCGGCGGGTCGGCTGCTCAGTTGCATTTTATATCGCGCAGCTTCAGCTGAATGTTTTTCTGTCCGTTGTACAGGTTGATTTGCGGCACAAAGGCAAGCCGTATGCTGGCCTCGCCCAGAGCGTAGCGCGAAGCCATGTTAAAGCCGATTGCGTCGTAAAAGCGGCCCGAGTCCTTGATTTTGAGCTTCAAATGGCCGTTGCCGACCATCATGTGGCTGTAATATTTTAGATCCGGACTGCAGAAAACCGGTTCAGGATTCTGCGGCCCGAACGGTGAGAGCGCCTCGATATCCTGCACCACGCCGTAGGAAAGCTCCTGCAGGCCGATCTCGGCATCAATCGTGATGATCTCCGGCGACGTCCGGCCGGCATGTCCGGTGCTGCTGCAGAATGCAGTAAACCGTGCGCGGAACCCTTCAATATTGTCGAGCGCAACACTCAGGCCCGCCGCGCCTTTATGTCCGCCGTAGGTTTTCAGCAGATGAGCGCAATCTTTGACCGCAGCGTAGACGTCAAAGCCTTCAATGCTGCGGACAGAGCCGCGACCGATGCCCCGGCGCTCATCACAGGCAATCATGATAACCGGACGACACAGCTCCTCGGCCAGGCGCGACGCGCACAGGCCCACGACCCCGGGATGCCAGTCACGGGAGGCGAGCACCAGCGCGGCATCATCGCGGTAGGGGTCAAGCAGTTTTCTGGCATCCGTCAGGGTGCGGCCCTCGATCTGGCGCCGTCGCGTATTTTCCTGATCGATTTCGCGCGCCAGCGGCAGTGCCTCATTCAGGGTTTCGCACAGCATCAGCCGCACGCCAAGGCCCGCGTCGGAAATGCGTCCTGAAGCGTTCAGGCGCGGCGCAAGGCGGTAGGCGACCGTCGTGACGGTCACCTCATCGTCTTCGTTGCCGCACACGCTTTTCAAGGCCCTGATACCGGGCCGCGCACCCCGGGACAGCTCATCGAGCCCGTTGCGCACGAAAATACGGTTTTCATCAACCATGGGCACGATATCGGCAATGGTGCCGAGCGCGACCAGGTCAAGATAGTCGCGAAGGTTCGGCTCGCCGCCGTCAGCCCAGGCTCCGCGCTCGCGCAGCGTTTTGCGAAGGGCCATAACCAGGTTAAAAGCAACGCCGACACCGGCAAGGCCCTTAAAAGGAAACGGGCAGTCAGTCTGCTTGGGATTGATGGTTGCGTACGCGGGCGCGCGCTCTGAGGGCAGTTCATGATGATCGGTGACGATAACGTCAATGCCCCGGCTGTTGGCATAAACAATCGCGTCCATGTCCGACACCCCGCAATCAACCGTGATCAGCAGGCGCGCATCATGCCCAGCGCATATCCGGTCAAGCGCTTCGATGCACAGCCCGTACCCCTCTTCGACGCGACCGGGGATATAGAAAGAAACACTGGCCCCGGCGCGCCGCAGAAAAAGCATCAGCACAGCGGTAGAGGTTATGCCGTCAACATCATAATCGCCGTATACGCAGATATGCTCCTGCCGGGCCAGGGCGGTGATAATCCGGTCGACCGCCCGGTCCATGTCCTTCATCAGAAACGGGGAATGCAGATCGCTCAGCCGCGCCGCGAGAAATGATCGGGCCTTATCCGGACTGTCGATACCGCGATTGATTAATACTTGAGAAACAAGCGGGGAAATGCTAAGCGTACGGGAGATGGTTGTGCGCAGCTCAGGCTGCGGTTCGGTAATATTCCAGGAGGTACAGGCTGCGTCCAAAGTAAAATCCTGCGCGCGCAACGGGTCAATATACGGATGTACGCTGAGGATTGTAGCAAAGCACCCGTTAAAGTCAAGCGCCGCGCAGGGATCCGGCATTGCTTCCCGGCGGCGGTGCCACAGCATGAAAGGCCGATCGATGAACCGCACTCCAGCCCGGGCCTGGCAGGCCCTGCATGATCATATCCCCGATCTGAAAAAGCTGCACCTGCGCGATCTTTTCGCCGCGCATCCGCGCCGTTTCGAGGACTGCAGCCTCGAGGCGGCCGGGCTGCTGCTTGACTACTCCAAAAACCTGCTGACCCCTCGCACGCTTGAACTGCTGCTCGATCTTGCGCGCGCGGCCGATCTGTCCGGCTGGATCGAAAAAATGTTCCGGGGCGAAAAAATCAATGTGACCGAAAACAGGGCTGTGCTGCACACGGCCCTGCGCGCGGACGCACGCGACCGGGTGCTGTGCGACGGCCGAGATGTCGTGCCCGATATCGCGGCCGTGCGCAATGCCTGCTGCCGCTTTGCCGAATCGGTGCGCAACGGCGAGCGGCGCGGCTATACGGATAAGCCCTTTACCGACATCGTCAATATCGGCATCGGGGGCTCGGATCTCGGGCCGGCCATGGCATGCGAAGCCCTGACACCGTTTGGCGCCCCGCATCTGCGCATGCATTTTGTATCCAATGTCGACGGCACCCATATCTCCGAAACCCTTAAAAACCTGCAGCCGGACACATCCCTGTTCATCATCGCCTCCAAGACGTTCACGACCCTTGAGACCATGACCAACGCGCGGACGGCCCGGCAGTGGTTTATTCAAAAATCGGGAAGCCCGGAGCATGTTGCCGCGCATTTTGCAGCCGTGTCCACCAACCGTGAAGCGGTGCGTGCCTTCGGCATTGACCCGGCCAGCATGTTCGGTTTCTGGGACTGGGTCGGAGGCCGCTACTCGGTCTGGTCCGCGATCGGACTGCCGGTCATGCTGGCGATCGGGGAGCGCAATTTCAGGGACTTCCTGTCCGGAGCGCACGCGATGGATGGCCATTTCCGCTCTGCCCCCTTTGAACGCAACATCCCGGTGCTGCTCGCGCTTATCGGCATTCTCTACCGCAACGGATTTGGCTGCCAGACCCATGCCATCCTGCCCTACGACCAGTACCTGCGCAGGCTGCCGGCCTATATTCAGCAGCTCGACATGGAGTCAAACGGCAAGCACGTAACGCGCTCAGGCACACGCTGCGAGGCTGCAACCGGACCCGTTATCTGGGGAGCACCCGGCACGGACGGCCAGCATGCTTTCTTTCAGCTTATCCATCAGGGCAGCACGCTGATTCCGGCCGACTTTCTGGCGCCGGCTGCAAGCCTCAACCCTGTTGGGCTGCACCATACACTGCTGCTGGCAAACTTCTTTGCCCAGACCGAGGCCCTGATGAACGGCCGTACCGAAGAGGAAGTGCGCGCCGGGCTTGCCGCCGGCAACATGAGCCCGTCCGACATGGATTTCCAGGCCCCGCATCGCGTATTTGATGGCAACCGGCCCACCAACAGCATCATGTTCAAACAGCTCGACCCGCGCACGCTCGGCGCCCTGATCGCGATGTACGAGCACAAGGTTTTCACACAGGGCATTATCTGGGATATCTGCTCGTTTGACCAATGGGGGGTTGAGCTGGGCAAACAACTCGCGCAGGCCATTATCCCCGAGCTCGACGGCCCGGATCCGGTTGCCACCCACGACAGCTCCACCCGCGGGCTGATCAACACGTTCAAGCGCTGGCGCAGCGAATAAACAATGAGTTCGGAGTTGGGTGAAAAACCCGTTCAACGTTGAATGTTGGTGAAGTCGTAAAAAGTCTCCCAAGAGGTCATTGCGGGCGAAGCGCCTGTCCGCCGAAGTTATTACTATAACAAAGGCGGAAAGCAATCTCCATGTTTCTAAGTACTTGAAAAAACGCGATTTCCGCGTCGTCCCGCCGGGCGGGACTCCTCGCAATGCAAAGGAGCGCCAGCGACTGAGAAATCTCAAAACCATCCGGACGCTCAAAAGGTCTTCGCCCTATTCAGTTGAGCTGAATAATTGTCTGGCAAGCTCAACTTCATAGGCGTTTATTTTTTCACGAAAAAAAGAATACACGTCCTCAAGCCTCATGGACTCATGCAGCAGCCTGTAGGCCTCATCTTCTTTGTCAAGCGGTATCTCCCCTCTCATCACAGCCTTGAAAAACTCAAAATCATTATTGGTGCCGAAATTCTCTACATAGTAACTGCACTCCGGCAGTGAATAACCATGGTCCCGGAACAAAAACATCAAATCAACTAAATCCCTCGAGCGCTGTCTTTCCGCCAGAACCAGCGTCTTCGCGAACTTCAATCCCGCAAGCCCCAGTATGGGAAACATCCAGTGGCCGGTTACTCTATCTGCTTTTTGATACAAGGCTCTCTGGGCTTCATTGCGGCTGATCAGGAAAAAGGTAACCTTTACATTGTCGATACTGTAGTCGCGCACGTAATCAAGCAATTTTAAGCCGGTCCGGATTTTGTGTTCCGCCACTTGAGCTGCAGGGGTTATCAATTGCACCCGGTGATTCTTCTTGAGGAGCTCGATGAATTGTTCAATCGCAAACGTGGGCAGTTTGTCATCGACACAGGCAAGATCAAGATCATTGCTTATGCGGTGACCGATCTGCAGGGACAATGCAGTGCCGCCGGCCAGAAATAAACGTGACGTCAGGTCGCAGGGCACGGTATGCGGGTCAAGCGATGCAATCGTTTTGAAAAGAACCGCTGTTTGAGGCGGCAGCGTTTCGAGATGCAGGGGTGATTTTTTTTTAGCGTTCATGTGAATCCATACCAGACGGCAGGCCTTGCCGAACGGTTATGTTCGACCGCATAAAGCCCGGCGATCTTCCAACGCCAGGCGGATATTACTCATAACATTATTCAGTTTGGTCCGGATATCATCATATGAACGAGACTCCAGGTGCTTTTCAATTTCATCAATGCCATATTTCCTGCACAGTCTGGCAATATCTGTGAAACGCTGCCCCCGTACGACTTTTGAAATTAAAATCTCATCCGGCATGTTTCCCGTATTCGGCCAGTCGTATGGAAAATCAAAATCATGAGCAACACCCCGCACTGGTGCGGATTTTCTGCGGCTGTCCGGTCTTTTCGCTTCCCTTTCCGGCGCGGCGTCTGGTTCCAGCGTGAAACGCACCCCCAATTCCTTCATGACAGCATACAGAAGGTGGCATCCTGCATTTTTCCCATTCTCTAAATCAGCAATCGTTTGACGGCGCACACCGGTCCTGCGGGCCAGATCCTGCTGATTCAAGCCTCTCAGCTTGCGTTGCTCACGCAAAAACCGTCCGATCTCCAATGGGTCATTTTCTGAAATAATGTTCATTATGTTTTATATATAGAACTTTTTTTGGTTTATTTCAAGCTATAATTTATAATTTGTTATATTAATAGAACATTTTTGTGCATATAAAATTAACAGGGCAAATATCATTATTGAAGCAGGCTGAATTGAACAGAGTTGCAACCCAGAGCAGCACAACACCTACACGGCGCAGTCGCTGGGATCGTCCTGTATCTTTGCAATGGTGTGGGATAAAGCGGGAAGCACGGTCGTGAGGTTTTCGCGGGCGGCTTTGGGACTGCCGGGCAGGTTGAGAATCAGGCTGCGGCCGCGTATGCCGGCCATGGCGCGCGAAATAACCGCATGCGGCGTAATTTTCAGGCTTTCCATGCGCATGGCCTCCCCGAAGCCGGGCAGTTCGCGGTCGATCACGCTGCGGGTGGCCTCGGGCGTTACATCGCGCGGTGCCACTCCGGTGCCGCCGGTGGTGACAACCAGATCACAGCACACATCATCGCAACAGGCTGCAATGCGCCGGGCGATTTCTTCGCGCTCGTCGGGAATAATTTCGCTGTGGGAAACGGTTATGCCGGCCTGTTCAAGCAGGGCCTGCACTGCCGGGCCGCTCGCATCAATGCGCTCGCCCCGGGAGCCTTTGTCGCTGACAGTAAGCACTGCGGCTCGTATGGTCATGCAATTTCCTGCGTGTTCCGGTTCCGGATCAATGCCTGCCGCGCTGCGTCAAAAGACGCCGGGCCGTGGTCTTGACGATACCTGTAACGGCCGTGCTGCGGGCAAGGTCCTTTAATTCATGCTCAGTCAGCGTCGGCATGAGTTTGATCACAGCCGGAACCGGGGTTTTAGGATTTCTGACCAGCGCACACCTGATCTTGTAGGACTTCAGGAACTGTTTTTTGGCAGAAATAATGCGCGCGACCTCGCCGGAAAGATTTTTATTTCCAGCATATGCTATCACCTCATCGTCGGTCAGGCGCGGGTTTTCAAGAACATTTTTCACCACGACCTTGTTGCTCTCTTTAATCAGCAGGCTGCGGGCCTCCTTGTTGCCGATGAGCGCGAGCTTTATCTTGTCGCTCACATCCATGCGCAGAACCATGGCGGTCATGGATTCAATCTTAATCGTCCGATGAGCGTTCTCGTCAACTTCCTCGGTCAGTTCCGCAGAGAAATAATCTTTGGGGATTTCCTCCTGCCCGTCCGGCTGTATTTCGGGATAGTCAGGCTCATCCATACGCTATCCTCCCCAAAAAAGATTCCATAAAGCCACTTCTTATTTCTCTTCCTTCTGTGAAGCGGCGATGACCTTTTCCGCCAGGTTGTGCGGCAGCTCTTCATAGTGATCGAACTGCATGGTGAACATGCCGCGGCCGCTGGTCATTGATGTCAGTTCGGCCGAATAGGTCAGCATCTCCGATTGAGGCACCAGCGCCTTGACCATCTGGCCGCCCACACCCTGTTCCATACCCAGCACGCGGCCCCGGCGGCTGTTGACATCGCCCATGACATCACCGGTCAGGT
>VGSH01000125.1 GCA_016875025.1 Deltaproteobacteria bacterium | reverse complement strand
AAGCGGCTCGACCAATTAAAACTGTTTGATTGAAGCCACCTTGGGTGGCTCAAGGTTTATCAATCCGCTTTGAGCGGTTCACATGTTTCAAGCCTCCGGCTTTGCCGGAGATATATGACTTTCAAGGTATTTTAATTCTATAAAAAATATATGATTGAATATCAACCTTATTGATAACTATTACTATATAAATAGTATAAAGAACTAAAACTGTCAAATATTTTTTTATAAAACAGGCTGAAGTACGATTGCATATCTGAAAGGACGATTACCAACTATGGCCGCGCAGTATCGTGTGATGCTACGTTCACACCAGACTTGCACAGGGTGTGTGTAAAATAATTCTACCCCGTCATAACAGCTCATGCTAGATTCAGCCATGAGGAGCGCAGACTTATCCGGGGAACTATTGCGGTACGCACTGCGTATGCCTGTAGATTCTGGAGAATACATAGTTAACCCTATTTTCCTTTAGGTAGAACGATGAAAACATACTTTATTGAAAACCGGTTTAACTATTTTCTGATTGTCATTGTCGGCCTGATGGTGCTGAGCCCTTTTTATCCGCCAATCGGAACGCCGGGAGTATTTCCGCTTCTTCAACTTTGTTTTACACTAGCTACAGTTTTTATCCTGAGGACACTGATCAACAATACCGGAATTTTTTTTCTTGTAGCCGCAGTGTATTTTTTTATTTTTTTCACCAACGTTATTGTCCTCTTTTATGACTGGCATTGGGCGCATGTTATTGATGCTTTGGCAAACAAGGCGTTTATAATAGCTTTTATAGTTTTTCTTCAGAGGCTTCTCAGGGAGCTGTTCAGGTCGGGCAGGGTCAATGCCGACTGTATCAAAGGTGGAATTTGTATTTACTTCCTGCTGGGCATCCTGTGGGCATTGTTGTACCGTTCCCTGTTCCACCTGGACAAGCATGCTTTTGCATATGCTGCTGACATTGCCCCCAACTTGTTTTATTTCAGCTTTATGACGTTGACGACTGTCGGATATGGAGAAATCGTACCGGTCTCAACGGTTGCCCAAATGTTAGCGTCGCTTGAGGCGGTCACTGGCCAGATATTCCTGGCGGTCTACATTGCGCGGCTTCTGGGTATGCATATCGCAGCGCATATCAAAAAAGACTAAGACTCTCATGGCTCAGACCGGCCGCATCCGTGTGATACCCCGACCGCAGAACCTGGAAACACAGCAGGATTACGCGATCGAGGCCGTGCGTTCTTTAGACCGGTCGCGGGCAATCAGCATGTAGATGGAGGGAATGACAAAGAGGGTAAAAATGGAGCCGATCGCCATGCCGCCGACAAGAACGAGACCGATCGAGTTGCGGGCCGCTGCGCCCGGGCCGCTGACAAGGGTAAGCGGGAAATGGCCGGCAATGGTGGAGCAGCATATCATCAGGATGGGCCGCAAACGCGTCAGGGAGGCTTCGCGAACGGCTTCAAGCTTGCAATAGCCGCTTTCCTGCAGTTTGTTGGCAAATTCAACGATCAAAATTCCGTTTTTTGACACAAGACCTATCAGGGTCACCATGCCGACCTGCGAATAAATATTGAGCGTCGTGGTCCAGCCGTTGGTGAAAAAAGGAACACCGGGGCCGGGCATTTTCAAAAAAACAAAAATCAGCGCGCCGAACATGGCAAGCGGAACAGAGCCGGCAAGTATGACAAAAGGATCCCGGAAGCTGTTGAACTGTGCGGCGAGCACCAGGAAGATCAGCACCATGGCAAGGCCGAACGAGCCCAGGAACCGGTTGCCTTCAGTGCGCAGCTGGCGCGACTCACCGGTATAATCGATGATGCAGCCCTCAGGCAGAATCTTCGCTGCCTCGTCCTCAAAAAAGCGCAGGGCCTTGTCAAGCGGCAACATGGCGACCCCGCTCAGCTTAACGGCATTGAGTTGCTGAAAACGGTTGAGCGACCGGGCAACCGTGCTGTTTTCAACCCTGGCCACGGTTCCAAGCGGCACAAGCTGGCCGTTGGGGCCGGTAATATACATATTCTGCAGCTGTTCGGGATTCAGACGGTCAACCCGTCTGATCTGCGGAATAACCTTGTAGCTGCGGCCGGCGATATTGAAGCGGTTGACATAGTTGCCGCCGAGCATCGAGGCCACGTCCGCGCCCACCTGCTGCAAATTCAGCCCGAGGTAGGCTACCTTGTCACGGTCGATCACAAGCTCGCTCTGGGGCTGGTCCATTTTCATATCAATGAGCGGCGGGAAGGCGAACATACCGCTTTGAATCGCCTTGAGCTGCAGCTGCTGGGCGAATTTGAGCAGTTCCGCAGGTTCAGCCGTTGAAGATATCACGAATTCAACCGGAAATTCGCCTCCTCCGGGCAGCGGCGGCGGCGTCACGGCCATAATCCTGATGCCGGGTACCGTACTCATTTTCTGCTGTATTTCGTTGAGAATCTGGGCGGTGGTCCGTTCACGCTCGCGCCAGGGTACTGTGATAAAGCCGCCGAACCCGCTGGTCGGAAAAACAATTTCAAAGGTGAAATCGGTTTCAGGAACCTGCTGCAGCAAATTGTCTGAAGCCTGCATATAATGCGAGGTAAACTCAAGCGAAGAATTGGCGGGCGCGTCGATGATGGTAAAAATCGCGCCTTCATCTTCAAGCGGAGCCAGCTCCGACGGGGCCATGGCGAACATCGGAATGGCGGCAAGCGACAGACCTATCCAGACCACGTACACGGCCGGACGGGCCCGCAGGGTAGCGTCAAGGGCGCGGCCATAGACAGCGCGTATCCACTCAAAATTTGCGGCGATTTTCTTCGCAAACCCGTGATCTTCAATGTCGGTGGTGAGAATTTTAGAGGCCATCATGGGCGAGAGCGTCAGCGCCACAACGCCCGAGACCAGTACGGCGCCCGAGAGCGTAAAAGCGAACTCGCGGAACAGCGATCCGGTAAGGCCGCCCTGAAGGCCGATCGGCGCATACACGGCCGCAAGGGTCACGGTCATGGCGATAATCGGGCCGACAAGCTCGCGCGCACCCAGCAGCGCGGCTTCCTTGGGCGATCGGCCGTCGCGCAAATGACGCTCGACATTTTCTACCACCACGATCGCATCATCCACCACCAGTCCGACCGAGAGCACGATCGCCAGCAGGGTCAGCAGATTGATGGTAAATCCGAATATCTGCATTATGAACACCGCGCCGATCAGCGACAGCGGTATGGCCACAATCGGAATGATGACTGAACGAAGCGAGCCCAGGAACAGAAAAATAACCAGGATGACAATGATCAGGGTTTCGCTCAGCGTAACCAGCACTTCGTGGATCGCATTCTTGATATAATCGGTGGCGTCATAGCCTATGCGGGTGCTAAGCCCGCTGGGCAGGTTCTTCTCTATGGTCGTCATCTCAAGGCGCACACGCCTGATGACATCGAGGGTATTGGCGTTGGGCAGCGGATAAATCGCCATGAACACGGCTGTCTGGCCGGAGAGCCTGACCGCCGAGTCGTAATCCTGCGCACCGAGCGCAATGCTGGCGATATCTTCCAGACGCACGACAGAACCGTCCTGCTCGAGAATAATCAGTTTATTGAAGTCCTCAACCGTATGCAGATCGGTATTGGTCGTCAGGTTCACCTGGATGAGCGACCCCTTGGTCTGCCCAACAGCGGCAAGATAGTTATTGGCTGCAAGTACCTGGCGCACCTGCATTGGGCTGATATTGTAGGCTGCCATGCGGTCAGGATGCAGCCACACGCGCATGGCAAAGGTGCGATCGCCAAGAATTTCTGCGCGCTGCATGCCTTCAACGGCTGAAAGCCGGGGCTGCACGATGCGGATAAGGTAATCGGTGATCTGGTTTTGATCGAGAATATCGGAGTTGAAGCTGAGGTAGGCCGCGGCAAACTGGCTATCGGCCGATTCTATATTGATAATCGGAACTTCGGATTCGGGCGGCAGATCCTGCCGGACCTGGTCCACCTTGGTGCTGATCTCGGCCAGAGCTTTTAAGGGATCATAGTTGAGCTTCAACCGGACGGTAATAAGCGACATGCCCTGGCTGCTCTTGGACTGCATATAGTCGATGCCGTCGGCGGCAGCGATGGCGCGCTCAAGGGGCGTGGTGATAAAACCGCGCACGAGCTCCGCGCTCGCACCGACATACACGGTCCTGACCGTCACCGATGCGTTTTCAGTCCGGGGAAACTGGCGTACATTCACCGACCGCACAGCCTGCAGCCCGGCAATGATGATAAGCAGGTTCACCACCAGTGCAAGTACCGGACGGTGAATGAAGAGATCGGTAAATTTCATACAGTATTCCGGCTGTCTCCGGTTCGGGCCGTCGGATGTACGGCAAAGTGATTGCGCTGGTTAGTTGCCAGCGGGCGCGTATATCCGCGCACAGAACTTCACTGCAGGGTCGTCAGCAGTTCATCAACTGTCAACCGGTTCGGGTTCGGCATGAAACTGCGGGACAAGCGTATTGTCAATGGTAACCGCCTGTCCATTGCGCAGCTTGAAGGCGCCGGTACTCACAATCGTGTCGCCCTCCTGCAGCCCGTCCTCCACGGCGACGAAATCGCCGCGCCGGGCGCCAAGCCGCACAAACTGCTGGCGGGCGATGAGCGCGCCGGTGCCGTTCTCAGGCGCCTTTTCAATAATAAAAACAGAATCGCTGTAGGGAGCATTCAAAACAGCGGTTGCGGGAATTGCCAGAACAGGCTGCTGTACGGGAAGTACGACGCTCACGGTAACGAACATGCCCGGCCGCAGCAGATGATCGGGATTTTCAACAGTTGCCTGCAGCATGATGTTGCGCGTTGTTTCGTCGACCTGCGGATTAATTGCGGTAATGGTGCCTGCAAACACCGAGCCGGGTGCTGCATCAGTCTCAATGCGCACCTGCAGTCCGTCGCTCAGTTTCATGAGATGCTGCTGGGGAAGAGCAAAATTGGCGAACACCGGGTCGAGCGACTGCAGCGATATAATGGCATCGCCTGCGCTGAGCATCTGGCCGAGGTTTACCAGCCTGATGCCGAGCGCCCCGTCAAACGGAGCCCGCATGGTTTTCTTGTGGATGGCCGCCTTGAGATTGTCGACCTGCGCGGCGGCCTGTTTGAGCTGAGCTTCGGCATTGTCATAGTCGGATCGGGAAAACGTCTCTTCACGGAACAGTTTTTTCGCGCGCTCGAAATTGACCTGTGCCAGATCAAAGGCGGCCTGGGCCGAGCGCAGCTGGGCGGTTTCAGCGGCAACGTCCTGCTGAACGAGCAGGTCGCCTTTGCGTACCATGGTTCCGGCTTCAAGGGGGATGTCCACAACTTTGCCGGCCACTTCGGCAGCGATGGTGACACCCTGCACGGCGGTCAGGGAGCCCACGGCTGACATGATGGATTCCCACTGCTGCCGCTTCACAGCTGCGGCAGTAACGGTTTCAACCATCAGCGGAGGCTCCATACTCATCAGCGTTCTGAGCTGAAGCAGTTTAATACCCCCGATGACTCCGACCACGGCTGCAAGTACGAAACATGCGACAATAATTTTTTTCTTCATGCGCTCTTTCACGAAAGACAAAGCCTTGCCGGCTGCGGCATGCTGACTCAATCAGATGACACCTCTTGCCGGTGTCGCTTATTTTAAACATTGTACTGTATTAGTATGGGATTGGCAAGCAGAGATGCATTTTTGATCATGCAATTCAGTATCGCGGGTTCGCAGGAGGACTTAGAACCAGCATCTCCTTTCGTTGCGGGCAAGAGCTGCAATCAAATGCTGTCATGCCTTTGATCCGGCAACCATGGATTTGCAAAAAATACAATGCGCCACGGATCGCCTACGGGGTAAAGTCACAAAGAATGCGGGGTGACATTGCCGGCACACAGGCCCGGGCTACTGAGCAGGCTTCTCAACAAATCCCCAGTACGGAAAATCAAGCACGTAGTCGGCGATTTTACCGGGGCTGCTCTCGCGGCTGGCCACCAGCCACAGGCCGCTTTCGCGCACCGTTGTCGACAGGGGGTCGAGCAGGTCCCAGGCGGGCTGAAGGATAATGGCATTGTCGGCACTGTACTCAATGTCGCCGGATTCCTTGAACGAGCCCAGATCAGGCATGCGGTTATAGCCGCCCTCGCCTGCGCGCGAAAGCTCGGATATGACCAGAAAAGACACATGCTGCTCATCGCGGATGGATTCCATGATGCGCAGCCACTCGTCAATGCCGGTTCGGCGTTCGGACAGGTTTTTAAAAGGCAGCTTGTGCAGACTGTCGATCACCACGAGGCACTGGTCGAGCCTGGTTTCATGCTTGATGAATTCGATCTGGCGGCGCATGACGTCCGGGCTCAGTTTACGGTCGGTGACCACCCTGAAAAATTTGAACAGGCTTTTCATGTCTTCCCTGGTGCGGCTGAGCCGCTCCGCTGCTTCCGCGGGCAGATCCGGCCGGCGCAGCTGCTCCTCGCTGAGCCGGCTCAGCCGGCACAGGGTACGCATATAAATTTTTTCGCGTCCATTTTCAAAATCATAATAGATAACCGGCATGCCCCGGCGGGCAGCTTCGGTAGACACCTGCATAAAAAAACATGATTTGCCGGCCTTGGGCTGCCCTCCCATGATATTGATGCCGCGGATGCCGTTCATGGCTGCGTCCATCAGTTCAAATCCCGTGGGAACGCCGAGTACATCGCGGCCGATATTTTTGTCAAGCACGTCCATGAAATCGCGGTGTTCTCTCTCGGGCGATGAAAAAGGCGAAAACGACTTTGACGTGCGGATCATGTGCGCAACTTCAGCGACAAAGCCGTCCGGAACCTCTTCATACAGGTGCAGCAAACTGTAGTCGCGCTTTTTATCCGGCGGCCATCTGAGTATCCTGACCTTAAAGCCGAGTTTGGTCGCAAGCGTGCGTGCGGCTGACTGGGCTTCAGGTGAATTATTGAGAATAATTAAAACATGCCTGAGATGCGCAAGCCGCTCCGGGTCAAGCGCTTCAAGCGCAGGCAGCCCGGGAACCGCGATTGCCGGGTAGCCCAGCTCCTTCAGGGTCAGAAGATTACGCTCGCCGTCGGTAATCAGCAGCGCGCCGTTTTCACAGCGGTCGATTTCACCGGCATTAAAAACCTGAAACTCGGGCCCGTAAAACGCCTCATCACCGGCCCAGAAATTATCAGCCTCGTTGGCAGGCAGGATGCAGCGCGAAGCGTAACAGTTGCCGTTTTCAAGAACATACGGATAGATGAGATAGCGGCCGTTGAATCCGATCTGCATTTCGTCAAGGGTCGCGGTGCCCACGCCGAATGAGGCAAAAAAATCCAGCTGGTTCTTAGTGAGCATACCGTGGAATTTTTTGACATCATTGTTGAGGTTTTTGGCGGGAAACACGATGCTGCGCGCATACGGGGTCCGGTCGGGATCATAGCCCGGCGCAGAGCTCACGTTGATGCCGCGCAGCTTCGCAAAGTACAGGGGAAAGCCGCCGGGCTTGCAGCGGCTGAGGCAGCGGAAATAGCCGTAAAAAAAACTCTCCGGATCAAGGTCAACCACCAGTGTGCCGGGCGTGGTGCCCTCGCGCGGCGCACAGAACGGACACGGCGCCTGCAGACGCATCCCTTCGAACGCGGCTGCTTCAAGATGCTCCAGATAAAACTGTTTGATCTGCTCGTTGTAGTTCATGGCATCTCCGGGTTCGCGTTTGCTGCATGCGTTGTGCGCACAACCGGCCAGGGTACGTATATGCCCGCCCGGCAGGTCGATTTTTGCAGTATAGATGGCGCATGCGCGGGTGTCAATAATAACATATTTTTTGTGAAGAGCGTCCGGATTTAGTCGTTAACGGTGCGCCGTAAGTCCCTCGTGGAAAAAAAACATTTTAAAATCGCGGGGACGCACAATAGGCTGGTTTCGAACGTTTTCAACGCAAACAGATCAGTGTCACCGGTTACAAGATAATCTGCCCCTGAGGCGGCAACGCCATCAAGCACGCTATTATCCTCGCTGCCACTGCACGTGCCGGCCTCCGTATGATCAGGACGCTCAATGATTTGCACAGCCTCGTGCATCAACTGGAGTGCTGCCTGAACATCCGCTTTTGTGGCTGACAGCTTGCCGAGCAGTATTAGTATTGTCTCCAATTCATCGATGATAAACGGACAGGTTATGACATGAAACCGATGTTTGCGCGCACGCACAGGCAGCTTTGAGTTATCAGAGGTCGCGGGCGGACCATTTTTTCTTGAGATCCTCTGCCAGTATTCCCGAATAAAATTTTATGCTTCGTCAATAAAATCTGTGGGTTAATTCTGGCTCTGGCAAATCGCCAAGCACGTGATATAGGGCTATTTCTGTGCATTTTAGACTTTTAAACCCATAGGATTTTCTGA
>VGSH01000124.1 GCA_016875025.1 Deltaproteobacteria bacterium | reverse complement strand
CGCGTATTTTGACCGCCTCGGCGTACCCCGTCTCTCATGACCTCAACTTTTCGAACCGCCCGGTGCGGACCCGCATGCCGGGTGGTGTGGCAGGGGCGCAGTCAGATTGACTGCCCCCTATGCCGATTTTTTCTTGGCTTCTTCCCACAGCAGGTCCATCTCCTCAAGCGTTGCGTTTTCAGGCCCGCGGCCCTGCTGTTTGAGCTGCTGTTCGATGTAGCCGAAACGGGCCTTGAATTTTTCATTGGAGTGGCGCAGGGCCTCCTCGGGCTCCACGTTGAGGTGCCGGGCCAGGTTGACAATGCTGAAAAGAATATCGCCGACCTCATCCTTGATGCGCTCTGCTTTCGCCCGGTTTATCTCGACCTCGAGCTCTGAGAGTTCCTCCCGGATTTTGACGAAAACACCCGAGGTATCCAGCCAGTCAAAGCCCACGCGGGCGGCCTTGCGCGTGAGCGCGCAGGCCCGGCTGAGCGCCGGCATTGAGGACGGCAGCCCGTCAAGAAGGGACTCCTTTGGTTTTTTGCCTTCCTGTACTTTCAGCTTCTGCCAGTTGGCGACAACCTGCTCGGCGCTGTCCACCTGCACGCTGCCGAATACATGCGGGTGCCGGTGAATCATCTTGTCGCGGATGCGCTCAAGGCTGTCGGCCAGGCTGAAGGCGCCCTGCTCCTCGTACATGCGCGCCAGAAACAGCAGCAAAAAGAGCACATCGCCGGTTTCCTCGGCAACATGGGCTGTGTCATCGCCGTCGATGGCATCCAGCAGCTCATAGAGCTCCTCGGTGATGTAGTTTTTGACCATGGCGGGGGTCTGCTTGCGGTCCCAGGGGCAGCCGTCAGGGCTTCTGAGCGTTTGGATAACTTCCATAACTTCAACGAGTGTTCGGGCGGCGCGGTCCATTTTGTTCCTTCCTGTTGTGCAGCGGCAAGATTTTGCCCGCAAAAGACTGTTTTTCAGCAGGCGGCGCGCATATCAATTCCTTGATATTCGGGCGGATATGTGGTTAAATCGTTTCTTTTGGTATCGTATCAGTTTTGTACGGTTTTTTGAAGTATTGCGCATGAATTATTTATCCCCTGCGCACCCTTTATTTTTTCTTTCAGGAGGAAGTGAGTCATGGCTATCAAGGTAGGAATCAACGGTTTCGGCAGAATCGGACGTCTTGTATTCCGGGCAGCGGCAGCCAAGCCCGGCATTGAGATCGTCGGCATCAATGATCTGATTGATGTCGAGTACATGGCGTATATGCTCAAATATGATTCAACCCACGGCAAGTTTCCCGGCGAAGTGTCCGTGTCCGGCGGCAATCTGATCGTGAACGGCAAAACCATTCGCGTGACCGCTGAAAAAGACCCCGCCAATCTGAAATGGAACGAAGTGGGCGCCGAGTATGTGGTGGAGTCAACCGGACTCTTCCTGTCGCGCGACAAGGCCGCAGGCCACATCAAGGCCGGCGCAAAGCGCGTTGTCATGAGCGCGCCTTCAAAGGACGACACACCCATGTTCGTGATGGGCGTAAACCACACAAGCTATAAAGCCGATATGGACATGGTCTCCAACGCGTCCTGCACCACCAACTGCCTGGCCCCTGTGGCCAAGGTCTTAAACGACAACTGGGGCATCAAGGAAGGTCTGATGACCACGGTGCATGCGGTTACGGCCACCCAGAAAACCGTTGACTCACCGTCGGCCAAGGACTGGCGCGGCGGCCGCGGCGCTTCTCAGAACATCATCCCCTCGTCAACCGGCGCTGCCAAGGCTGTCGGCAAGGTTATCCCCGCGCTGAACGGCAAGCTGACCGGCATGGCGTTCCGCGTGCCCACGCCGAATGTGTCCGTGGTGGATCTGACCGTTTTGCTGGCCAAGCCGGCGAAATACGACGAGATCAAGGCCGCCATGAAGAAGGCTTCCGAGGGCGAGCTGAAAGGCATCCTGGGCTATACCGAGGACGCGGTTGTTTCGACTGATTTCATGGGCGATACGCGTACGTCGATTTTTGATGCTGACGCCGGCATCGCCCTGAGCGATACGTTCGTGAAGGTCGTTTCCTGGTATGACAATGAAATGGGCTACTCCCACAAGGTGTGCGATCTGATCCTGCACATGGCCACGGTGAAGTAGTACTGCGGCGTATGTTGCGAATGTGAAACCCGGACAGCGTGAAGCGCCCAGATACAGGCGCTTCACGCTTTTACCGTTCAGGCAGTGAGGAAAAAGGTATGGCTATTAAATTTATTGATGACATCGACGTGCGCGGCAAACGCGTGTTCGTGCGCGCTGATTTTAATGTGCCCCTGGATGAAAAGCAGACTATCACCAACGATAACCGGATCAAGGCCACCATCCCGACATTGAAATATGTGCTGGACAACGGCGGCTCTGTTATCGCTGCATCGCATCTGGGACGGCCCAAGGGGAAACCCGTTGCCGAGATGAGCCTCAAACCGGTGGCAGCACGCCTGAGTGAGTTGCTGGGCGTGAGCGTCAAGTTCGCTGATGACTGCATCAGCGAAGCGGCCATCGAGCAGGGCCGCAGCCTGAAGCCGGGCGAGGTTTTGCTGCTTGAAAACCTGCGTTTCTACGCCCAGGAGGAGAAAAACGACGCGGCCTTCGCGGCGCGCCTTGGCGCGGCAGCCGAAGTGTTTATCAGCGATGCGTTTGCCGTTTCGCACCGTGCGCATGCCTCGGTCGAGGCCATCACTCGCGTGGTGCCGGTGTGTGCGGCCGGCTTTCTCATGAAAAAGGAGATTCAGGCTTTTGAAAGCGCCATGAGCAGCCCGAAGCGGCCATTGGCGGCCATCGTGGGAGGCGCCAAGGTATCAGGCAAGCTGGAAGTGCTGGAACACCTGATCCAGAAGGTCGACATGATTTTGATCGGCGGCGGTATGATGTTCACTTTCCTCAAGGCCCAGGGCAAAGAGGTCGGCAAATCGCTGGTTGAAGAGGAGTTGATAGACACGGCCGGTACTATCCTGCGCAAAGCCGCAGACAAAGGCGTGCAGCTGCTGCTTCCGGCTGACTGCGTGGTTGCCGCGGAGCTCAAGGGCGGCATTCCGACCACAACGGTTTCGGTTGATGCGATACCCGCCGACCAGATGGGTCTGGATATCGGCCCCGAAACCGTTGCCGAGTTTGCAAAGGCGATTGATGCTGCCGGAACAATTGTCTGGAACGGACCCATGGGAGTGTTTGAAATCGAGGAGTACAGCAAAGGAACGTTCGCCATTGCCGATGCCATTGCACAGGCCAGGGCCATGAGCGTGGTCGGCGGCGGCGATTCGGTTTCGGCGCTCAAAAAATCCGGCAATCAGGACAAGGTTGGCTTTGTGTCAACAGCAGGCGGGGCTTTCATGGAGATGATGGAAGGCAAAGTGCTGCCGGGCATTGCAGCGCTTGACAGGTAGGGAAAGAAAAAAAACGATTTCGATAGCGATCCCGATACCGATTTCGATTATAAAAAAAGTTACGTATGGAGGTATACAAGATGAGAACTCCTGTTATAGCCGGCAACTGGAAGATGCACAATACGGTCGCTGAATCTCTGAAGCTCGTGCGCGAGCTCAAGGCCCTGGTGCTGGGCGTGGGCGGCGTTGAAATCGTGGTGGCGCCCGTGTTCACGGCGCTTGGCGCGGTGGCGGCCGAGATCAAGGGCTCCAATATCGCGCTTTCCTCGCAGAACGTGTTCTGGGAGGAAAAGGGCGCCTACACCGGCGAGATAGCGCCGGGCATGCTCAAGGATGTGGGCTGCACGTATGCCATTATCGGGCATTCCGAGCGGCGCCAGTATTTCGGCGAAACCGATGAGACCGTCAATAAACGTGTGAAGGCCACCCTGAAAGCCGGGCTTACCCCGATCATGTGCGTGGGTGAAACCCTTGCCGAGCGCGAAGGCGGCAAAACCCTCGAGATTGTCTCCCGGCAGGTCACCGGCGGCCTTGCAGGGCTCAGCTCAGCTGAGATCGACAAGCTCATCATCGCCTATGAGCCGGTCTGGGCTATCGGAACCGGAAAGACCGCAACACCTGAGCAGGCTGAAGAGGTGCATGCCGACATACGCCGACTGGTCGGTGAGATTGCCGGACCTGCCACGGCGGCCGGGATACGCATTCTGTACGGCGGCAGCGTGAAGGCCGACAATGTCGATATTCTTATGAGCCAGGCCGACATTGACGGAGCGCTCGTTGGCGGCGCGGCCCTGCAGGCCGATTCGTTTGCCCGCATCGTAAAATTTGAAACTAAATAGTTGCCATTGAGGTAAAAAAGCTGTATTATTCCCTATTCTTTTTTGATGGTATTTGAGGAACGTATGGGTACTTTAATTATTATCGTGCATGTTATTGTCTGCCTGATGCTGATCGGCATCGTGCTGCTGCAGACCGGCAAGGGCGCTGACATGGGTGCTGCTTTCGGCGGTTCATCCCAGGCCCTTTTCGGCGGCGCAGGTCCTGCACCGTTTCTGACCCGGGTTACGACCATTGCGGCCGTGGTGTTCATGGTCACGTCGCTTTCGCTGGCCTATTTTTCAGCCAATCTGATGGAAGGCTCGGTCATGCGCGGTGTTGAAACAGCCTCTGAACAGACGGTTGAGCTGCCGCTGGTTCCGGACGCGGGCCCTGCGGCAGACGCGCAGCCGGCCGAAGGCGCGCAGCAGTAAGACAGTGCAGATACGACAAAAGAATACGCCGAAGTGGTGGAACTGGTAGACACACCATCTTGAGGGGGTGGCGGGGAGACCCGTGGGGGTTCGAGTCCCCCCTTCGGCACCATATTCCCATAAGAGCCTGAAACTGCTGTGGTTTCAGGCTTCTTTTTTTGCCTGGTTGCGGATAGGTTGCGCCTTCAACTTGCGGCGCTCTGCGGCTGCATAACCCCGCCGCCAAATCTTTAAACCCGCCTTTTTATACCGAAAAGCGCCCTCTAAGACCCGAAATCAGGCAATTTAAAAAATTTTACTTAGGAATTCCAGAATGTTATCTCAAAAAACTTTGGTTCGAACCCGGATGCCCCAGCGCTGCGCATTGTAAATTCTATTGACAATTAGCAAACTCAATCTATACTGTATACCTATGATCCCACGAAATGCCGAGCATACATTGCGTCAATTGGCCGGGGGCTACCCGGCTGTTGCTGTAACCGGTCCCCGGCAGTCAGGCAAAACAACACTTGCCCGGCATGTTTTTTCCGACAAGCCCTATGTTTCTTTTGAAAATCCCGACGTGCGGGAACGGGCGCAGTCTGATTTCCGGGGTTTTCTGGAGAACTACCGCAGGGGTGCGGTCTTCGATGAAGCGCAGCGCTGCCCTGAATTATTTTCCTATCTTCAGCAGATACTGGATGAAGACAGCACGCCCGGGCGTTTTATTCTAACCGGCTCTCAGCAATTCGGCCTGCGCTCCGGCATAACCCAGTCGCTTGCCGGCCGTGTTGCTCTGGTCGAGCTCCTGCCGTTCACCCTGCACGAATGTTATGGCTGGAAAAAGCCTGCAAAGCTGAATCTGGCCACTGTCCTGTTCAACGGGCTGTACCCGCCCGTGCATGACCGAAAGCTTGATCCTCACATCTGGTACGCAAATTACATGCAAAGCTACATAGAACGGGATGTGCGGCAGATGGTCAACATCCGTGACCTGAGCAGCTTCCAGCGCTTTGTGCGACTGTGCGCCGGACGCAACGCTCAGATGATGAACCTGTCTGACCTGGCCTCGGACTGCGGCATCACACACAACACGGCAAAGGCCTGGATCTCAATACTGGAAGCGAGCTATATCGTATATATGCTGCAGCCCCATTACGAGAATTTCAACAAACGCATTATAAAAACCCCGAAGCTGTATTTCTACGATACCGGGCTGGCTGCCTGGCTGCTTGGCGTGCAAACGCCCGACCAGCTCGGCACCCATCCTCTGCGCGGCGCGCTGTTCGAATCCTTCGTCGTCAGTGAATTCGTCAAGGCCCGTTTTAACAGCGGACTCAGGAGCAACCTGTTTTTCTGGCGCGACCGCAGCGGCAACGAAATCGATCTGATCGTTGAAACGGGCGAACACCTGCAGCCGATTGAAATCAAATCGGGCCAGACCATTGCAGGCGATTTTTTGAGCGGCCTGAAAAAATGGATCACCCTGAGCAACGGCCGGGCCGCCTCGCCCGCATTGATTTACGGCGGCCGGGAAGGAGCTGTGCAGTCCGGGATACGAATAATTCCCTGGACTGAAATCGGTGGCACAGATGCCATGTCAGGCGTGCTGCAGGGAAACCCTCCAACGCCGTAACGCTCAAGCATTTCCCTTCATAGCATAGTTGCTTAATTAAGGGCATTGTCCGGAAATCCGGGGCACTGTCTCGGATTTTCAACCCGCAGACAAAAGCCCCCGTTTGAACATAAAAATACAGACAACACGGGCGAAAAATGTAACATTCGGCCCCGCAAAGACCGGCGTGGAGTTCCTGAAGACTGGTTTCTTCTTCCCCTTTTCGGAATCAACAAGAAATTTTTTATATTGATTTTTTGTGAAAAATTGCCGATAGTTGGTTTGAATAGTGTGAAAAATTACTCCTTTTTGGTTTGAATAACGTGATATGATTCAAAGAGAGATTATATACCACTTGCAGCGATGGAAGGATTCTGCGGCTCGTAAGCCCCTTGTTTTAAGGGGATTGCGGCAGGTCGGCAAGACATCGCTTTTAAAGCGCTTCGGCAGTCAGTGCTTTGAAGATACCGCCTACTTCAACTTTGAAGCCAACAAGGATATTGCTGATCTTTTTAAAGGTGATATCGATCCGCAGCGCATTGTAGATTCGCTCTCGATTCTGCACGGCTCATCAATTCAGCCGGGCAAAACGCTTCTTATTCTGGATGAAGTTCAGGAATGCAGCCAGGCGCTCAACAGCCTGAAATACTTCTGTGAAGATTTGCGGGAGCTGCATATTGCCGCAGCCGGATCATTGCTTGGCATCGCGCTTGCCCGGCCCGCGTCTTTTCCGGTCGGCAAGGTAGATTTGCTGACTATGTACCCTGTGTCTTTAAAAGAATTTATTGCCGCACATGGCGATGAAATGCTTGCGGCCAATCTTGCAAACATCTCGCCGCAGCATTCGATTCCCCGGTCCATATTTGAGAAATACAGTGATCACCTCAAACGGTATTTTATAACCGGAGGCATGCCTGAAGCGGTTGCAACATGGATTGAGACAAAAGACCTTGAAAAAACAGAATTCGTTTTGAAAAATATCCTGGCAACCTATGAGCTTGATTTTGCAAAGCATGCGCCTGTGGGGCATATCCCCAAAATCCGCGAGATATGGCATTCGATTCCAAACCAGCTCGCCCGGGAAAATAAAAAATTCACCTACACGGCGGTCAAGGCAGGCGCGCGCGCGCGGGAATATGAAGCTGCGCTCAACTGGCTTAAAGATGCCGGGCTCGTGTATAAAATTGCGCGCATTTCAAAACCGCATCTGCCGATTGCATCCTACGCCGACCCTTCCGCGTTTAAAGTGTATCTGGCTGACATTGGACTCCTGCGCATGCACAGCAATCTGCCCGCGTCCGTGTTCCTTGACACCCATAAGCTTTTCACTGAGTTCAAAGGGGCCATGAGCGAAAATTATGTGCTTACTGAAATTATTGCCTCGGGCCTTGACCAGCCGTTTTACTGGACATCGAAAGCCACTGCTGAAATCGAGTTTATCCTGCAGGCAGGCACCCGTGTTGTGCCGGTTGAAGTGAAAAGCGGAACGCATGTTGCATCGAAAAGCATGGCCGAATACCGCCGGCGCTATGAGCCGCAGGCAGAGATCAGGATATCAATGAAAAACATTGGTGTTGAAAAATCACTGACAGCGCTGCCGCTGTTTATGGTTTCTGAGCTGAGAAGACTGCTAACACAGCCGGGGTGATACGCTGCAGGGCAGGACACAAGCTTTTACGCGACTTTTTACGATTTCATCAACCTTGAACTTTGAACCGTATTGAGCTGTCTTTCTCTCCCAACTCCTAACTCCGAACTACAGACTACAGGACAGCCACGGGGGCTGCCCCTTCTAAAGCACCCGGATGTTGAAATCGCCGTCAATAAACGGCAGCGCTATTTTGATTTTCAGGAAAGCATCCGCGATGATGCCGAACGCATCGCCGCTGTTATCGGTGGCGTAGTGTTTATATTTAAAGCTGCCGAGCGAGCCGCCGGTCGCAACATCATCGCCGGTAAAAAATTCTCCATCCGCGCCCGCGAGAACACCGACCGCAAGAATGCTGCCCGCGCCCCAGGTGCCGGCTTTGACAGAGCCGGCATTACCGCTGATATGCCATATGGCGCCGAGCACGCTGCCCTTGACAGCTGCCTTGCCCAGGGTCAGGCCCTTGGGCGGAGC
>VGSH01000123.1 GCA_016875025.1 Deltaproteobacteria bacterium | reverse complement strand
TGCGCATGTGTGCGGGCTATAAAGCAGGCAGGCATCAACAGCAGCGGCAAATCCGAGTTGCGTTCAAGACCTGCCTTCTCTGGTTTTTTTCATATGGGTACTATGCATACAACACACCCTGAAGGTTCACTGCATTACGGCACTATTGTTCTTGCGCTGATCGTGCTTGCGGTGTTTTGCGCGCTGGGGCTGGCGCGTTTCGGCTACACCAGCATCCTGCCGGCCATGCAGCAGGGCCTGGGCCTTTCAAACACGCAGACCGGGCAGCTGCAGACGCTGAATTTGCTGGGCTATTTGCTTGCCGTGGTGCCGGCTGGCTTGCTTGCCGCCCGGTTCGGCCCCCGTAGTGTAATTGCGGTGTCGCTGCTGGTGGTGAGCCTTGCGATGATTCTCACGGGGCTTGTGCCCGCGTTCGGCTCAGCCTGCATCGGGCGCTTTCTGGCAGGGGTGGGCGGCGCGGGCGCGAATGTGCCGGCCATGGGGCTTGTGTCGGCATGGTTCGGCTCGCGCAGGCGCGGCCTTGCCTCAGGCATCGGCGTGACCGGATCGAGCCTGGCCCTGATCGTTACGGGCCCGCTTGTTCCCGCGATCATTGCCGCAGGCGGTCCTGTTGTAGGCTGGCGCATGAGCTGGTACGCGCTGGGCGGCCTCGGGCTGGTTTCGTTCTTCCTGTGCGCGCTGTTTATGCGCAACCGGCCTGAAGACACGGGCCTGCTTCCGCTCGGGGAAGGCGCCGATGAGCATGCCCGGCGCACCTGTACTCAAGCGCACGCAACCCTGAACTGGAAACATGTCTACACATCCGGCATGCTGTGGCAGCTTGCCGTGATCTATTTTGCGTTCGGGTTTTCCTACATCATCTATTCAACCTTTTTCATTGGCCACCTGGTGCGGGAGGCTGCCTTCACGCAGACGGCAGCCGGTCTGCTGTGGATGCAGGTCGGCATTGTGTCCCTGCCAAGCGGCTTTATCTGGGGAAGCCTCTCGGACCGCTTCGGCCGCAAGATCGCACTGGTGTGCGTGTTCACCCTTCAGGCCGCTGCATTCGCCCTGTTCGGTCTGAGCCTTGCGCCGGCAGTGGTCTATACTTCGGCCGCGCTTTTCGCCCTGACGGCCTGGAGCATTCCGGCGCTCATGGCCGCGCTTGCGGGTGACACATTCGGAGCGCGGCTTGCTCCGGCTGCGCTCGGGCTGATGACGATTATTTTCGGCATCGGGCAGGCCCTGGGGCCCTGGTGCGCCGGAGTACTCGCAGAAGCGGCCGGCTCGTTTGCCGGCGCGTTTATTATTGCGGGCGCAGTCGCCCTGCTGATCGGGGCAGGCGGCTCGCTTACACTCAGCACAATTAAAAAGTGAGGGGCATGGTGACGCAGAAACAAAAAAAGGTGGTCGTTATCGGGGCCGGCGCAGGCGGGCTGAGCGCGGCTGTGCAGCTTGCGCGACAGGGCTGGAGCGTATGCGTGCTTGAAAAAGAGGACTGCCCGGGAGGCAGGCTGGGCGCGCTTGAGTCGGAAGGCTACCGCATCGACCTCGGCGCGACGATATTGATGATGTATGATGTGTTTGAACAGTTTTTTGCCGGTCTCGGCAAAGACATCAATGACTACCTGAGCCTTACCCGCCTTAATCCGTGCTATCATCTGAATTTTGCGGACGGCAGCAGGCTCTCTCCTTCCACAGACCTGAAGCACAACCTTGATGAAATACGCTCGCTGTGCCCTGCCGATGTTGAGGGATACCTCAGGTACCTTGCCCAGATACACAGGCGCTACATGACGGCCCGCTATGAATTCATTGAAAAGCCCATGACGCGGCTGAGGGAATTTCTCAATGTCAAAACCCTTGCGGGCCTGATGCGGCTTAAAACTCTTAACAACATGTACTCGGACATCAGCCGGTTTGTTCGGGATGAGCGGGTGCGCATGTCGCTCACGTTTCAGTCCATGTATCTTGGCATTTCCCCCTTTCAGACACCGTCAATCTATACGATTATTCCGTATGTCGAGCATGCCCACAGCGGTATATGGTATCCCCATGGCGGCATGAACGCAATCACGCATGCGCTCGTCAGGCTTCTGGATGAGTTCGGCGGCGAGCTGCGCCTTAAGGCGCAGGTTGAGAAAATACTCATTGAAAACAACCGGGTGAAAGGCGTGCTGTGCACTGACGGCACCACGATTGCCGCTGATATTGTGGTTTCAAATGTTGATTTTCCTAACACCATGCGAAAGCTCATGCCCGAGGGCTCCACGGGCACCTATACCCAGGCGCGATTTGCGCACATGGCCAACTCCTGCGGCTGCATGATGTTCTATCTGGGGTCAAAGCAGAAATATGACAACCTCGGAGTGCACAATATTTATTTCACGCACGAGTATAAAAAAACCCTTGATCAGGTGTTTGTGCAGAAACGGCTGCCCGATGACCCGGCCGTATATTTGTACGCACCCTCAAGGATCGATCCTGATGTTGCCCCGGCAGGCCACGAGGTCATCTATATTCTCGTTCCGGTGCCGAATCTGGCAGGCAGGGTGGATTGGGAGAAAGAGGCCGTCGCGTATCGCAGCGTGGTGTATGAAAAACTTGAACGCGCTGGGCTTCCGGGGCTGCGCCAGAATATCGTGTTTGAAAAATCTGCCGACCCGACCGTGTTTGCCGAACGGTTCAATACCTTCCAGGGCGCCGGCTTCGGTCTTGCGCCGACCCTTTTCCAGTCAGGCTATTTCAGGCCCGGCATTAAATCCAAAAAAATTGCAGGACTCTATTTCGCGGGTGCAAGTGTGCACCCGGGCGGCGGGGTTCCCGTGGTACTCGTGTGCGGCCGCCATGTCGCGCGCCAGATTCAGGCCGACTATCCCGTGTGAGGCCATCACGGCGATGCTCGACTGATTAGGCATTAGGGCAGCCAGGCAGATAATATAAAACGTTGCTGTGAAGACGCTGGCGGAGCGGGTTTGCCGGGCTTTCGAAGAACAGTATGCGGAGCTGGAAAGTGAAAGCGTTCATTAAAAAGGGGGTGTTGTCCCTTTTTACACCTAACAGATTGTTGAAGAAGTCTTTTTAAACAGGCTGTTCAAAAACACACAGATGCAAGGCGCGCGCAATCATAAGGACTGCGGTGTACTTTTACTTACGCCGCAGAGACGAATGATAAACGCAGCGAAGAAGATGGCGTTTTTCAACAACGAATGGATAACCCCTCAACCTGTCTGATCAGAATTCTCCTGCCCCTGCAGCAGGCCGTCGCGGATATGCAGGCACTGGTCGGCCAGGTCCATCACCTCGCTGTCATGGGTGGAGAGCACCATGGTGCAGCCGCTCTCCCTGCCCATCTCAAACATGAGCCGCACTAGAGTTGTACCGGTGGTGCTGTCAAGGCTGGCGGTGGGCTCATCGGCAAGAAGCAGCCTGGGGCGGTGCGCCAGGGCGCGCGCCACAGCCACGCGCTGCACCTCGCCACCGGAAAGCTCGTGCGGAAGCGCGGGGCCTGCCCCGGAAAGGCCGATGCGATCGAGCAGCTCCTGCGTGCGGTGCTCCAGTTTGCGGTTTGATGCACCGTTGAGCCTTAAGGGGAAGGCGATATTTTCAAACACCGTGAGATAGGAAAGCAGGTTGCCGAACTGGAACACGAACCCCATGTCACGGCGCAGAAACAGGCTGAGAGCGTGCGGCGACAGGGCGTGCAGGTCAAAGCCTTTGACGAAGACCGTGCCGCTGTCAGGCCGATCAAGCCCGCCCATGCAGTTGAGCAGCGTTGTTTTGCCCGACCCCGACTTGCCCACGATCGCCGCCGCGGCACCGGGCACAATTTTGAGCGAGACCCCTCGCAGGGCGTGCAGTTTTCCCCGGCCGGAATGATAGGTTTTCGAGATGTCGCGGCATTCAAGCATGGCGTTTATCCCACCCGGAGAATATCGGCGGCTTTTTTGCGCGCCACAAGCACAGCCGGCCACAGGGCCGCTGCCAGACTGAACACGAGCGCCAGTGCAGGCGGCGACCACAACGAAAAAGCCGTTAAACGCGGATAAATTACGCCAGAGACGGCAAAGTACCGATTGTACGAGGTGAAGGCCGTAAGGTCGATGCCGATCGCGCTGACAATCAGCACCGCAACAACTCCGGCCGTGATGCCCACGATCGAGGCTGCACAGTTCATGAGCATGATCTCCATGATAATCAAGCGCATCATCTCCCCAGCTGTGACGCCCATGGCTTTCATGATGCCGTATTCGCGCATATGCTTCATGATAAAAATGACAAATGCGCAGGCAATGCCCAGCGACACAACCCCGAATACAAGCACCATTACAAGCGACATGGAGACGTAGTTAAGTTCGATCAACTGCCGCAGGTCGGGCATGAGATCGCTCCAGGACTTGAACCTGTCGCCCTCGGGGAGTCCGGTGCGGTAGCGGGCGATGACATCGTCGGGATCAACGCCGTCCTCGAGGAACACGGCCGCACTCCAGGGCTGTTGCGGGTCGGGATGGGCCGCGAGCGTGCAGAACGCTATCCCCCGGTCAAGCGGCTCAATGCCGGTTTCATAGATGCCGTCGACCGTAAATTCCCTGAAATCCGACCTGTCGCGGGCGCTGAATGTGAGCGTGCCGCCCACAGCGACCGCGAGATTCTCTGCAAGCGCCCGGCTGATAAAAAGCCCCCGGCCTTGAGTCGACAGGAACGAACCCTCCACGGTTTTCTTCCAGAACGCGCTTGCGCTGCGCTCGACTTCGGGCTCGATGCCGAGCAGCACAACGCCTGTAAGCTGTCCGCTGCCGGACAGTATGCCTGCTGCGGGCACGCGTTTGGCAACGCCTTTGACTCCTTCACCCGCAAGGGCCCCGGGCGCGAGCTGGGCCGGGAGGCCGTAACCCGAAATGTGCCCGGCAAACAACCCGGTTGAGTTGCGGATCATGGCGTCGTTGACGCCCACGGCAAGCGCAGAGAGAAAGATAAGCGTAGCGACCGCGCTCACGACCATCAGCGACAGGGCCGCGGTCGAGCGGCCCGAGCGCACGAGAAAAAGTATCGCTGTTTTCAGCCAGAACCCGGACAGTTTCAACATGGTAAGCCCCTCAGCTTCACAGGCCCGCTTTGGCCATGAAGTGTTCGGTGCCGATACGCCGGCATAAAAAATCTACAGCCGCTTCAACGGCGAATTGATGTGATTCCTCAAACAGTGCGCTCAGGCCCTCAAGCAGGAATCGGTGCGCTGTTCGGGCTGAGTTCTGCAGGGCCTCCGGAAACGCAAGCAGCAAAACGGCGCGGCCGTCCTGGCCCCCGGATTCTTGTGCGGAAGCAGCCTTAAGCTGTTGCCACTGCCGAGACCCGCCGTTGTGATATACCAGAGAGGCAACATAATTGTGGCGCTTCTCGCGCACATCGCGCCCAAGGTCGGCCATGTCATCCATAATCTGGCAGCCGATGCCGATGCGGTACAGCGATGTTTTCTGCGCGGCGGCGGCATCGGGCTGCACATCGCCCAGCGCCTCCGGTATGGCCCAGGTGCAGTTGAACAGCAGACCTGTTTTATAGTGGTGGACCTTGGACAGAACGTTATCGGGGGACAAAATTTCCTGTATGCCCTGCTCCTCGGTTGACTCCTGAATACCGCTCTCGGTCAGGGCATGCAGTGACGCGGTGCTGGCCTTGAGAACCTGGTCAACCGAGAGTTCCCGCCGGCCGCATGCGGCCATGAGAATGCTGAACAATACGCGGTCCGAGACCATGATGTCGATAATCGAGCGGAAGCGGGCCGCGCCCGCGGGCAGGTCGGTTTCGAGCGTTTTCTTGTATTCATCGTCGAGAATATTGTCGCATCCCGTCACCATGCCGCGCAAACAATGGTTCAGTGCGGCATACAGTATGCGCCGCATGCGCGGCAGGCCCGCACGATGATAGGAATACAAAAACAGGGCTGAAAAAAATTGTTTTCAAGTTTTAAAAAACCGGCCGGCTTTTCAAGCAGCCGGATGCCGCTGCCGTTCAGGATCTCCTGCGCGGTAATCCAGAACAGGTTCAAGGCCTCGGACAGCTCCTGCTCGAGCAGGCCGAAAGCGTCGGGTGCGCATTCTTCTGCCACTGAGGGGCGCGTGCTGTGCCGCATCAGGTCAAAAATGTTCATGGTGTGTGTACCTGTGCCTTTCGTGTTGAAAAAAGGGCAATGTAGCCCATAAACATGGCGTTCAGACGCGGCTGCTCAAAGCCCGCCTGAAGCATCAGTTCCGGCAGCACTCCCGCGATGTTTTCCCCGATCTGGGGCTGAACCAGGAGCCATCGCGCTGCATGTGATACGAGACTGCCCATGAACGTGGTCGGCGTGTGCATGTCGGCCACCACCAGCAGGCCTCCGGACCGCAGCACCCGAAACGCTTCCCGTATTGCCCTCTCTTTTAAATCGCGGTCAACATGATGGAAAAACAGGCTTGATACCACGGCATCAAACGAGGTATCAGCGTACGGCAGGCTTTCAGCTGCCACAACTTCAAACCGGCAGGTCGTGCTTGCGCGCTTTTTTGCAGCAATCCGGATCATGCCAGCTGCCGCATCAATGCCCAGAGCCATACCTCCTGCCTCAGCATCCAGCCTGTCACCGATGGCACGTGTCAGGGTACCGGTCCCGCAGCCAAGATCCAGAACGCGATGCTGTTTCTGAAGCGACAACAGATCAATAATCCGTCGGTTGTTCGCCGACAGCTTACCCAGCATAAGGAGGGGCTCGAGCATGTCATACACAGGAGCCCCGTAATCAAGGGTGCGTCCGCGCGTCGGGACCGAATCAGGATGCATGCAGTTGTCTCCCCGTCAGGTAGAAGGTTGCAGAGCTTGTGGCTCCGGCCGCAGTTCAATATGAAAATCAATTTTTACGAGGTCCACCGTGCGCATGACGAGCCAGGACGGGTTTTTAATATTGTAATCCGGTAGCTGTAGCGTGGTTGTGCCTTCGGCAATAAGAAGCCCGTTTTCGGGATAGGCAGTCATGGGTATGGTGATGTTCCTGGTCGTGCCGTGTATTGCAAGCGTTCCCGCAAGATCAAAAGCAATGGGCTGCTCCTTTGTGGCTCCGGCCAGTGCAGCCGCCTGCTCAAGACCAGTCCCTGCGGATTTACCGGTGAAGGAGATCTCGGGATAGAGGTGTGTTTCCATGAATTTTTTATACATGCGCTTATCCCGGGCCTCATCATTGCTCTTCATTTCCTGTGCTGCGAAGGCAAACTGAACACCCGCAGAGTTCATGCGGCCATCCGGGACAATGGTGGCAGAAGCGCTGCCCTGCATATCCCGCACATATCCAAGCGTGTCATGAACATTGCCCTTCAAAAAATAGGAAATGTAGCTGGCGCCGGGTTTGAAGCTGAATTGCCATGAGCCCGGCGCCGGGAACGCACGCTGCTCCTCTGCAGCCGTTGCTGCGACGGCAAGCCAGGCGGATAAAAAAACAGCAATGATCCCGGTAAGAGTTGTACGGAGGGGTCTTTTCATGGGGCTGAATCTCCCGTTACGATTGTTCATCTTTATGGTCTCCAGGACAGTCACGGCGAGGCTGCCGCAAACCTAACCCCGAAGCCGCACCATGTCAACCATCTGTTCTTTTAGCACACATCCGTGCTCTCTGCGCTTTATGCACCGCTTTAATAAATACAACTTCCTCGAACGCCGTTTCAATTCAGGTTGCACACAGGCAGATCATGGCGCCTTTAAAGATTCTACTAAATCTATTTCTTAACTAGCATATCAAGATGACAGGTGCCTTACAGAGCGATTAAAAAAAATTTATGTTCGTGCACGCCCTTTTCCGCAGGAGCGCCTGCTTCTTCGGCTCGGCGGAGCCTGGAGCTCACGCGGGTAGCGCGGGCATGATATCTGCGGCACTCATGCCTGAAAAATAAAAGACGTCCAGCGGAGCCGAATGTTTTTTCCTGCCGAGTTGAATTGCTATGCGTGTCGGCCATTATTCTCACGGGGCTATATCGGACAAGCGCCCTGTAAATGCTTTACTGTGAGGGTGGCGGTCACCGCTATACTGCTCAAGTGACTGAGTATGTAAATTTAAAAGCATTATCAAATTTTGATCTTCACGTCCGCCCACCCTTGACACACAGAGCAAGCCCCTCTATACTCGCAGCATTTGAAAACGCTGCCGGAACCCTTCACTCAGGATACAAAAAAGGGAACAAGCATGATGAGACTGATATTCAGTGCCGTTGTTTTCTGCGGCCTGCTTATGTGCTGGAGCAGTTGCTTTGCCGGCTATGCCGGCTGGCAGGACGGCGGGCCCGCCTACATCTATGTGAAACCGATCAAGAAGTCACCATTGCACATGCCCTATGACGAGGGCATGAAATGCGCGGCCTGCCACAGCTGGGACGGCGTTGACGCCTACACATCGGCCACAATGTCGCTAACAAAAAGCACAAGCGGGCGGCTGCCGCGCGATGAAATAC